>JBARKF010000194.1:0-41690 GCA_049800655.1 Candidatus Cybelea sp. | reverse complement strand
GTACGACCCCCTGGCAAGCGCGCTGCTCGCGGCGCTCGACGCGGGCGCGAGCACGCTCGACGAAATCGTCGCCGCCAGCGGGACTCCGCCCGCAGCGGTCCTCGCCGCCCTGACCCTGCTCGAACTCGACGGATCGGTGGAATCGCGCGGAGCTTCGCGGTATTCGCGAGTCTCGAGCGAAATGCAACGCCGATGAGCGTTCGTACCGCGCAAGCTGCGTCGCCGGTCGACGATGCGCTGCGCGTCTTTGCCGAAGGCGCCGCGGCTGCCGCTGCCGCGATCTATTCGATTCCGCCGCCGGTGGTTACGTTCGAAGCGCCGCGCCGCCTCGAGTTCGGCGACTTCGCGACCAATCTCGCCTTCTCGCTCGCGAAGACGGCACGCCGTTCGCCGCAAGAGATCGCGGCCGAACTCGTGGCCGAGCTTACGCGCCGCACGCCCGAGTTGGCGGATCTTTTCGGCAGCGTCGAGCCGGTCGCCGGATTCATCAATCTGCGGTTGGCGCCTGCGGTCTGGCATGCTGCGCTGGCGCGCGTTCTTCGTGAGGGCGAAGGCTTTGGCGAGGCGCCGCGCAACGGATTGCGAGTCTCGCTCGAGTTTGGCAGCGCGAACCCGACCGGGCCGCTCGTCGTCGTGCAGGGCCGCTCGATGTCGATCGGCGCGACGCTTGCAAATGCGATGCGATTCTACGGCTATGACGTTTTCGTCGAATGGATCATCAACGATGCGGGGGGTCAACTCGACGCGCTCGGGCGATCCATCTACGCGCGCTATCGCCGGCACTACGATAGCGGTTACCGGCTGCCCGAAGACGGGTATCCCGGCGAATATTTAATCCCTATCGCGCAACGGATCGTGCAACGCGACGGCGATCGCTGGATCGGCGCGCCGGAGGCGGAGTGGCTGCCATATTTTTCCACGTTCGGCCGCGACGAGCTGGTCGCGCAACAGGAGCGCACCGCGCAACGCTTCGGCATCGAGTACGATCGCTGGCAGAGCGAACGCGAGCTGCACGAGACCGGCAAAGTGCGCGAGGGAATCGAGCACCTGCGCGATCTCGGGCTTACCTACGAACGGGAGGGTGCACTCTTCTTTCGAGCGACGCAGTTCGGCGACGACAAGGATCGCGTGCTTCTGCGCAGCGATGGCCGGCCGACATATTTTTGCATGGACGTCGCCTATCACTACCAAAAGCTCAAGAGCAACGACCGGGTCGTGGATATCCTGGGTCCCGATCATCACGGCTATATCGAACGGCTCAAAGGAATGTCGGCGGCACTTGGCTACGCGGGTCGCCTTGAGGTCGCGATCGTTCAGCAGGTCGCGTTGATGCGCGGGAGCGAGCAGATAGCGATGAGCAAACGTGCCGGCGAGATCCTGCCCCTCGACGAGATTCTTGACGAAGTCGGCGTCGATGCGGCTCGCTTCTTCTTCGTTATGCTGGCGATGGAATCGCCGCTTACCTTCGACTTGTCGTTAGCGGTCGAGCGCGAGAACGAGAATCCCGTCTACTACGTCCAATACGGCCACGCCCGGATCGCGTCGGTGCTGCGTCGCGCGCTCCCCGAGGACGTGCAGCGCGCGCAGCTAGCCGCGCTCGCACCGCTCGTTCATCCCGCCGAGCTCGCTCTCGCCCGCCGGTTGTTGGAGTTTCCCAACGTCGTGGCGGGCGTCGTCGAACATCTGGCGCCGCACCGGCTGGCGCGCTACGCGCGTGACGTCGCCGCGGATTTCCATCAGTTCTACACCGAGTGCAAGATTCTGACCGAGGAAACCGAGCTGCGCCTCGCACGACTCGCGCTCTCGATCGCCGCTAAAAACGTGCTGGCGCGCGCGCTATCGCTCGTCGGGGTTAGCGCGCCCGACTCAATGTAGACCCGGCACTCGTGTCAGGGTTGCCGGCCGCGCTTTGGCTGCTCGGGCTTTTTGCCGCAGCGCCTGCACTTCGTAGCAGCGGAGCTTACGCGTTTGCCGACCGTCTGCGCGACGCGCTGATTCTCGGCGTTGCGATTCCCTTTGCGCTCGCGGTCGTCCATGCGCTTTATGCGCCGGTCTGCTGGGCGGCGCTCGCGCTCTGCATCGTCGTTGCATACCTGCGCCAGCCGCCGGTAACGAGCGCGCCGAAGAACTCCGGCGGCGTCCCGCCGTATCTCCTGATCGGCGCGCTCGTCACCGTCGCGTGGCCACCGCTGATGCGTCCGCTGCTCGAGGGCGACTCCCTGTCGTACCACCTTCCGAACGCCGCTTCGTGGGTGCAAGCGCACTCGATCTGGACGACCGCGACGCGCTATTGGTGGTATCCGCCGGCGTCGGAGCTTTTTGCCGCCGCGCTCTACGCGACGAGCGGTCCGTTTTCGTTGCCGTGGAGCGGCTTCGCCGCGCTCGCGCTGCTCGGTTTCCGAATCGCGGCGTGGGCGCGCGCGATATGGGGCGCACCGCCGTTGCTTGCCGACGCGCTCGCCGCGGCGACCGTGACCGCCTACCCACTGGCGATCCAAGCCGGAACGCTGCAGAACGATGTCTGGCTCGCCGCCTTCTTTCTCGAAAGCCTTTGGTCGTTGCGCGTAGCGCGCGGCGCGACACGCAGCCTGGCCGTTACCGCGCTCATCAAGCCGCAAGGTTGGATCTTCGCTGCGATCGCACTGGCGACGAGCAACTCGCGACGATCGCTATGGCTATCGACCGGAGGCGTGCTCGTGCTTTGGCTCGCGCGCAACGCGATCTTATGGAGCCACGCGATCGTCGCGCCCGCGAGCACGGAGTACGGCAGCCTCTTCGCATCGACGATTCTCGCGCACGGATGGCGGGCGCTCGCGATCCTCGCGCGCGTCGCCTTTATCGCATCGCCGTTTGCGTCGATCGCGCTGCTGGCAGCGCTCACCGCACCGTTTTTCGTGTGGCGGCAGCGGGGTATTGCGTGGGCGGCCTGCGCCGCCGCGTTGCTCTTCTTCCTCTTGCCCTTCGGATACGCAAGCTCCGTCGCGCAGCTCGCCACCGGCGCATCGCTACGCTTCGCGGCCCCGGCAATCGCGGCGGGCACGGTCGTTCTGGCGTCGCTCGTCCGACGCATCGCGGCGATTGCAACCGCGCTGCTGGCTGCGTCGACGCTCTTCGGCGTGGGCTACGTTCTGGCGATCTTCTGGAATGACGCGCCCACCCGCGTCGCGCCCGCGGTCGCACTCGTCGCCGTTGCAACGGTCTGGTTGGCTCGAACGGTGCGGCACGCGTGGCCGATCGCCGCCGCAACGATCGGGATCGCCATCGCGGCAAATTTTCTTGCGGGTAGTCATCCGGTAGACTTCTACGCCGACGCGCTGCGGGTCAACGGTCGCGCGACCGGATTCTATTCGTGGGTCGAGCGCAACCGCCCGACATCGCTCGGCGGGGTTGGTCTCTCGCTCGGCGTCGTTAACGTTCTTTCGCCCCAAACGCGAACCGTTGAGCTTCCCGACGTTGCGTCGTGCGCCGCCGCGCAAACGCACCGCGTCATTCTTGCAGCAATCGCGGAGAACGCTCGCACCGCCCAGTTCAACGCTGCCCGCCTGCGCGCGGCACGCGCCTGCGGGACGAGACGCTACGACGATGGCATTGCCGTCGTCACATCACCGGCGACGTCGCGTTAGGGCGCGCTACTCCGTATCCGGCGGGACGCCGGAGGGGGGCTGCCTGAGGAAGTATGCGGGAGGATACGGCGCGGGGATCGGTTTGAACGCGCGCGGCTGCTGCTTGAAATCGAAACCGTCGACGAGGCTGCGCGCCCGCATATCGGTGTAACCGCGGGCAGCCGGCCCGAGCGAAGCGAGCTTAAACGTCTCCTCGATCAACCGCAGAACGCTGCCGAACTCGTATTGGGTGTGCGAGACATATCCGGCTTTTGCGTACGGCGAGATGATGATGCACGGTACGCGGATGCCCAGGCCGACGAAACCGAGTTGCGGCGGCGCCACGGGATCGTACCAGCCGCCCCAATCGTCCCAGAGCACGACGATGGCCGTCGAGCTCCAATACTGGCTCTCGCCGATCGCGTTGACGACCCCCGCTACCCACGAGGGTCCTTTGTTGCTGTTCGAGCCGGCGTGATCGGAATCGGCGGCATCCGGGATGACCCACGAGACTTGCGCGAGCTTTCCGTTTGCGGCGTCGCTCAATACCGTTGTCTGCGGCGAAATGATGTTGCGTTGCCAATCCGGGCCGTAGCGAACTTTCCGGATCGCGGCGAACGGCGACCAAAGCCGTCCGCCGGCGTACTTGACCTCCGGAGCGTAGTATTTCCAGCTTACTTGAGCGTCGTCGAGCGTGTCGGCCATCGTGTTGTACTGCGTGAAGCACGGAAACGGTCCATCGCCGGTTTCGACTCGCTGCGGGTTCAACAGCAGCGTGCGCGTGCCGGCGGGCGCGTCGCAACCCCAGGGCTGACCGGTCGGCCCGTCGACCTCCGCCTCGTCGGCAGTAAGGTTCGTCGTGCTCGCGATCAGATCGATGTGCGCCGTAAACGTCGGTCCGAACATCGTTGGGAACATATGATCGGCGAGCGTATATTGCGTTGCCATCGTCCAATATGGAGCGACAACCTTATGCTGGATGTAGGCGTATGCGTAGGTTCCTGCCGGCTTTCCGTTGGTGTAGAGGCTTCGGTCGAAACCATTCATGCGGCCGCCGTTCCAGTCGGCCATCGCGTTACCCCAATCGTGCAAGACGTCCGGTCCCTTAAACGTCATGGCCTTTAAGCGCACCTTGGTACCGTCGTGCGTATAACCGTACAAGGACGAATCGGCGCCTTTAAAACCGGCAAAAATGTCGTTGAACGTGCGATTTTCTTGCACGATGACGACGATATGCTTGATGTACTTCCCCTCCGGACCGGTCTGTGGCGGCCCTTGGTTCGGGGGCGTAACCGGAAGCGCGCTACCGCTCCCGCTTGAAGAGCAGCCTACCGCTGCGAGTGCCACCAGCGAAAGGAGTGAAATGGCTGCGACGATACGGAGCATGGTTAGCTTTTCTCCAGTTGCGCCGCAATCCATGGCGCCGCGAAATATCGCCAAAGAATCTTGATCAACGCGGCGGCCGGAATGCCCAAGATGAGTCCCGGGATGCCGAAGAGCTCGCCGCCCGCGAAGACCGCGAACATCGCGCCGATCGGCGAAACGCCGACCGATTGCCCCATGATCTTCGGAACGAGCACGTTATCGCTGATGCGCGCCATGCCGAACATGATGACCTGCACCCAGATGATCATCCAAAGCCCTTGCGGCGCGGACATTGGAATCGCGATGATCTGGGCGATGAGCATGCCGATAATCGGAATGGCGTACGCGACGCCGGAGATGATCCCCACGATCAACGAAAACTTGAAGCCGATGATCGCGGTCCCGATCGCGATCACGGCGCCGGTGATCGCACTGACGATAACCTGGCCCGAGATGTAGTTGCTAAAGAGCTCCGTCACCTCGGCGGCCAGCTTGCGCGCCGTCGGCCTACGTCGTGGGGGAAAGAGCGAGGTGAAGCTTTCGGCGATTTGCGTGTCGTTCAGCAAGAAGAAAAACGAGAGGATGATCGCCGAAAACGCTATGAAGAAGCCGGTTGCGGTGTTGAACGCAATCGCACCGAGCGAGGCGAGCGTCGCGCTGACCATCCCTGAAATCTGGGTTGCGCCGATCTTCCCGACGTTGAGACCGGTGGTAGGGATCTTCAGCGTTGGGAAATGTCGATCGAGCGAGGTCTCTGCCGTTACCAGCCAGCTCTGCGCGGTCGTCGCGTAGCTCGGTATGTTCGCCGCCAGCAACTGCATCTGACTGATCGTGAGCGGAACGACGATGACCAAAAAAATGGCTACGATGAGCAGCAAGGCTACGAAGACGATCGAGATTGCCATAGGTTTGGGCATGCGTCGCTCTAAGCGCGCGGCAATCGGCTGAACGCCGAACGCGATAAACGCCGCGATCACGAAAATCGCGATCGTGCGCGGAATATGCCGGGCTAACCAAAACGCAAGCACGACGATCGCGACCGCACCGGCGATCGCTCCGATCCGGCGCCAGAGATCTGGCGTTAAAGCGGTTTGCACAGAAGCCGCCGTTCGGTCCGGAACCCGGCTCCCTGATAGAGCCGGCGCGCCGCCTCGTTCTCCTCGGTAACCATCAAGGATATATACGGTAACCCCCGGCGTCTTGCCTCATCCTCTGCGGCTGCGAGGAGCGCCGTCCCGACCCCGGTGCGCCGCGCGCTGGGTTCGACGGCCATGTAGGCGACGAACCCCTGCGGCAAGAGCGTCACTTCATCGGGAAGCTCGTCGAGCAGCAGCAGGAAGCCGACGCGTTCGCCGCCGTGCCGCGCGATCAAGGCCGCATGGGATTGGCTATCCACGATTTCGCAAAGCCGGTCGAATGCCGCGCGAGCATCGGTTTCGCTCGCGGGACGCAGCGATGCGACGCTGGCCATCACGCAGCTGCGCCCGAGCCTTTTGACGAAGGCTCGATCGCCGGTCGCCTGCGCTCCGCGCTCCTCGGCGACCGCGACCTCGATCCTCACGCGCGGCGCGAGCCGGGGTCGGTCACGGGCACGCTCGCGCGGCATTGCGGACACTCCGCCGCATCGTACGAACGCAGCGGCAAATCGAGCAGCACGTGCGTCGGCAACCCGAAGTCGGTTTGGGCGCGAGTCACAATGATACCGATCCCGATGATCTCGGCACCGCGGTCGCGCACGACGCGGATCGTTTCGCGCAGTGAAAGACCGGTCGTTACTACGTCCTCGACCAAGAGCGCGCGATCCTTCGGCTCGAGCGTGAAGCCGCGACGAAGCGCGGGAATGCCGTTCTCTTTCTCGACGAAGATCGCTTTCGTGCCGAGTTGGCGCGCGACTTCGTAGGCGAGCAGGATGCCGCCGACGGCGGCGCCGACGACGACGGTCGGCTCAACCGCGCGGAATCGTTCGGCGATTTCGCGCGCAACCACTTCGAGGAGCACCGGATCCTCAAGAACCCGAAACTTCTGGACGAAGCGATCGCTGTGCCGCCCCGAACTTAGACGGAAGTGCCCTTCGAGCAGCGCGCCGCGCTGCGCCAGCGCGTGTCGCAGGTCGAGCTCGGTCGCACTCACGCTCGTACGGACATCTCGTCAAGGATTGCTTTGGCTGCAGCGACCGGATCTAAAGCTTCGACGATTGGACGTCCCACGACGAGATAGTCGGCGCCCGCCGCGACCGCCTGCGCTGGGGTCGTAACGCGTTTCTGATCCGCGTGCGCGCTGCCGGTGGGCCGAATGCCCGGAGTGAGCGTCAGGAAATCGTCGCCGAAGAAGCGCTTGAGGTCGCGAACCTCGTGCGCGCTGCAGACCACACCCGCGCACCCGGCATCGCGCGCGAGCGCGGCGAGCCGGATCGCGTTCTCACCGGGACCGCCCTGTAAGCCGAGCTCGTTGAGGTCTTCGGACGCGATGCTGGTCAGCAGCGTGACGGCGAAGACGTGCGGCGGCTCGATGCCGAGCTCCGCCGCGCGCTCGCCGGCCGCTTCCACCGCCGCTCGCATCATTTCCAATCCGCCCAGCGCGTGAACGTTGACCAGATGCACGCCCGGGCGCACGAGTTGTGCCATGGCCGCACCGACGGTTCGCGGAATATCGTGGAGCTTTGCATCCACGAACGTCCGCACGTCGCGCGCCTCGCAATACGAGAGTATCCGCTGAGGATAGCCGCAGAGCGCTTCCAAACCGATCTTGACGATGACGTCGAGCTCGTAGAGCTTATCGACGAGCGCTTCGGCGGCCTCGGCAGTCGGCACGTCGAGAGCGACGATCAGCTGAGTCACCCTTCGTCTCCTTCATATTGATGGGGCGTGGCAAATCCCACATTTGCTTTTCCGACAATCGCATCGATCCCGGCAAGGTTGCGGCTTGCGAGATACGCGTGCAGTTCGGCGACGATGCGTTCCGGAATGCGTGGGTCGGTGAAGTTGGCCGTTCCAATCGAAATCGCCCGAGCGCCGGCTAAGAAGAACTCGAGGGCATCGGTGAGCGTCTCGATGCCGCCCTGACCGACAATCGGAATCTTCACGGCCTGCGCAACCTCATAGACAGCGAGCACCGCGACCGGTCGTATCGCCGGCCCGGAGAGACCGCCGCTGAGATTGGCCAAACGCGGCCGCCAGGTCTCCACGTCGATCGCCATTCCGCGAAGGGTGTTGATCACGGCGAGCGCATCGGCGCCGGCCGCCTCCGCCTCGCGCGCGACGGCTGCGATATCGGTGACGTTCGGCGAAAGCTTCACAATCAACGGTTTGTCCGTCGTCGAACGTGCTGCCCGCACGACCGCTGCGGTGAGTTGCGGGTCGCAACCAAAGGTCTCTCCTTCTCGCGCGACGTTCGGGCACGATACATTCAACTCGACCGCCGCGATCTCGTCGCGCGCGGCCAGACGCTCGCAAACGTACGCGTAATCGTCGACCGAAAATCCCGCAACGCTCCCGACGATCTTGCATGGACGTTGCGCGTACTTGTGAAGCTCGCGCGCCAGATACCAATCGAGTCCGGGATTCTGCAGACCGATCGCGTTGAGCATCCCCGCGGGTGTGTGCACGATCCTCGGCGTCGGATTTCCCAAGCGCGGTAGGCGCGTGACGCTCTTGAGCACGATTGCGCCGATCTTCGAGAGATCGGCGAAGGGAGCGAACTCCTCGCCGGAACCGTAACAGCCGCTGCCCATGAGCGTCGGGTAAGCGAGTTCGAGCTTCCCGAGCTTCGTTGCAAGCGACGGACGGTCGCTCACCATCGCAGCTCGTCGGCCCAGAATACCGGGCCCTCTTTGCAGATGCGCGCATAGACGACGTCACTGCCGCCTAGCGCCGCCGGTGGAAAACTCGGCGCTTGCGCACTCGACGCGATGACCGGTACGACGCAGCCCCAACAACCGCCGATGCCGCAGCCGAACGTCTCTTCGAGCGAAAGCTGCGCGCGCACGCCGAATCGATCCGCGATGCGCGCGACGCCGCGCAACATCGGCGAAGGCCCGCATGCGTAGATTCGATCGGGCCGGCGCGCTCGTGCAAGCGCGTCGGTGACGAAGCCATGCGCTCCACGGCTGCCGTCATCCGTCGTCACCACGAGTTCGCAGCCGGCCGCGGCGAAGCGTTCGGCGTCGACGAGCAGTTCTGCCGTTCGTGCGCCGTAGAAAAGGCGCACGCGCGATCCGTTGCGCAGCAATGCTTGCGCGCAGAGCAACACCGATGCGATGCCGACGCCGCCGGCGACGATTGCTACGTCTCTCGCGGCCTCGGAGAGATCGAAGCCGTTACCGAGCGGACCGACGACGTCCAGCCGATCGCCGCTGCGCAGTTCGCTGAGCTCGTGCGTGCGTTTCCCCGTTATAAAGAAGAGAAGGCTTGCGCGCTTGCCTTCTGCTTCGTAGACGGCGAGCGCCGTTGCAGCCGCTTCACCGCTTGGCGGAATGGCCATGATATACTGCCCGGGGCGTGTCGTCTTCGCCAGCTGCGGTGCGTCGAGTGACACCGACACAACGCCGGTTGCGAGTTCGCGGCGTTCGATCACCGTGGTCGCGTGCACGCCGGTTTGCTGGTCGAGCGTCGCCATCTCTTCACCTATTTTCAACAAATTCTTAGGAAAATCTCCGGAAACGGCTGAACGCCCTTGCTACTCGAGCCGTTATACTGTATAGAGAGCGTAAACAACAGGAAAGGAGGGTCCACTGATGGCAGGTCTTATCGTCTTCAAATCGCTAGCCGACGCACTCAGAGCGGGCTACCAGGTTTACGATCGGACTGCTGATGGATATCTGGTCAGGACTCGTACGGCCGCCGGCTGGGCCATGGCCTTGGTCTCCTGCAAGTAGTAGCATCGTTTTTATTCCAAATATAATGCCGCCGGTCAACCGACCGGCGGCATTGCTATGCAAGCTTGCGTTCAGGGTCAGCTGCGATAATCCGGTGGCGAGGCCGGTTTCTCGATTTCGGGAATCGACCCCGGGCGCCAACCGCCATACGTTGCCGGGCTTGGCGGCACCGCGCTTCCCGTAGGCGCTCCCGGCCCGGCCGCAGGGCCGGTTCCTCCGGTTGCATCGAACCGCTGTCGCGTAGCAGCCGAGCCGAACGACGCGCCGCCCAACACCGCGCCGATGATCTGGGCGATCCCGACGAAGAGCGGGATTAAGCCGCCCAGGAGCCAGGGACCGTAGACGAACGAACCGTCGCCGTGATAGCCAATGAAGCCCAACCCGATCAGCAGCGCCAGGCCGACGAAGGCCACTTGCATGCCCTTGCGGAGTTGCTGTTGTGCGTAGAAGTCGGTGTGATAGACGTACTGATCTGGCGGCGCCTGCGTCGCGCCGGGCGTCCAGCCGTACTTCATCGCCCGCCGCATCTCGCGGGGGTTGGGCGGGGGCACGATGCCGCGACGCAACATCTCCATGCGCTCTTGATGCGCGAGAACGCGCGAAACGATGAACGCGGCAATCGGCGCGCCGAAGATGAAGATGATCGCTACCATCGGTATGAGATCGCTGTAGTCTATCACTGTAGGGATTCTCCGTTTGTAAGAATGTGAATCGATCCGTCCGAGGTCGCTACCTTCATTTTACCCGTAGCGGCGCCGAGGCGAATCGTGCGTTGCGCGGTGTCGTCGCGATCCAGCGAGTTTCCGTCGACGACGATGCGTCCGTCGCGGGTGGAAGCGTCGATCGTAAGATCCGCGTTAGGTGCTAGCTTGAGCCCAATCGAGCCATCGTCGGTCTGCAAGGTCGCGTCGCCGGTTACGCTGAGCGCGTCCGCCTCGATGCGTCCGTCGCGCGTCTGCGCGACCAGCGAGCCGACGGCCACGTTTTTGAGCGCGAGGTGCCCGTCGCTTGAGACCATACCGAGATGGTCGCCGCGCACGTTCGTTGCGCTCACGTAGCCGTCGTCACTGCGCGCATCGATCGAACCTTGCATGTCGGTCAGGGTCACGTGCCCGTCGTTAGAATGGACGCTGGCCCCGCCGGTGACTCCGAAGACGTCGGCGCCCGCGCAACCGGCGATCTCGACGTGGGAATCCCGCGGCACGTCCACTTGAATGGCCTGCTTGCTGAATCCAAAGATTTCGATCGAGAGTCTGCCCGAGCCGGGACGCTCGATGCGCACGCCGTCAGACGTGCGCGATACGCGCAGATGGGGATAGCTTCCGGTTGAATAGACGGCTCCGCGCATCTCCGTGAGATCGCTGACGTGGACCAGCTCGTCGGGCGACACTCCCACGTGGACGCGCGATGCGGTGTCGTCGATGACGACCCGCGGAGCGGAGCCCGCGGCAACCGGCGCAATCGGTGCGGCGGAAAAGTCGACGTGCTTCAGGCCGGCCGCAAAACTTGCGTGGCCGTGGCCGACCGCATAGATCGCCATTCCGACGATCAAGACTTCGGCCGCGGTCAGCATCGCGACGATCGAGGTGCGCGACATTTAGAGCCGCGGTCCCCAGCCGTCAAAGGTGGGACGCAAGGATTGAGCGGAGTTCCGCTCGTCGGTCGGCTGCGAGCGGTCGGACCGCCCGCTACCGGGAAGGGTTTTGTTCGGAATATTGGTCATTTGTGGGTTTGGCCTCCGTGAAAGTTCCTGCCCTAGGTACGGAGCACGCCGACTGTTGTTTCGCCGCGAAATGCCCTGGGGCGCCTCCGACGTTGGCCGAAACAAACCACGTCCCGCGCGCGTAGGACAGGCGTGCCGGCACTCTTGGCCCTTCGACTCGCTCCGCTCGCTCAGGACAAGCTTCGGCAAGAGGAAGCGCGGGTGAGACCGGGACCCGACGACGGCGAATTGGTGGCTTTGACGCTCCGGGGCGACTCGGAAGCTTTCGCCGCGCTCGTCGAGCGATACGACCGAGCCGTCTACCACTTGGCGTACCGAACGCTTCGGGACGTTGAGGAGGCTCGCGACGCGACCCAGGAGGCCTTCTTCAAAGCCTTTCGCAGCCTGCGTACGTTCAAACCCGGGGCCAAGTTTTCGACTTGGATCTTTGCGATCGCCTACCATGCCTGTTGCGACCGGCTCAACCGCCGTAAGCACTACACCGGCGAGCAGCTTCCGGAGCGCGCCGATGCCGGGCCCGGGCCCGAGCAGCAAGTCATCGAGCTCGACCGTGCAGCTCGGTTGCGCTGCGCGATCGACGCGCTCCCGGAGAAGTACCGCACGGTCATTACACTTTTCCATCTCCAAGGCAAACAGTACGACGAGATCGCGACCGTGCTCGGCCTGCCGATGGGTACCGTCAAAACGCACTTATTTCGCGCGAAGGAGCAGCTACGCAGGCTTCTCGGCGAAATGGAGGTAACCGAAACATGATCATGGACGACAACGACCTGGAACGCGCGATTTTCGCGCTGCCGCTTGAGGAACCGCCCGCCGGGATGCGAGCGTCGATCTTGATGTCGACGGCTTACCGCCCCGCGCCTGCCTTTTCGTTTCTCGAGCTCGCCGTGCTCGGCGCCTTGGGAGCGGTTGCCCTCTGGCTGGTCGTCCTGTTGGTGCTCGGCGGCGGTACGCTCTTCATTCAAACGCTCGCTGCCATCGGCAACGTGGCATCGCGGGTGCTCTCGAACGCAACGACGCTTGCGTGGCTGGCGGCGGGTGGAGCGACGGCGCTCTGGCTCACTCTTTTCACCGGATACCAACCTGTCGGGGTTGCTCCTCACAGGTCCGGAACGAGGGCCGAACGATAAAGTACATGCATGGAGAAACACCAACCCCAGGATCGGCATCCATATAGAGTCCTCGTCATCGAGGACGACGCGGCGATCAGCCGCGTCCTGCAGCTCGAGCTAGAGCACGAACGCTACGAGGTCGAAGTCGCGCGCGACGGACTCTCGGGCCTCGAGAAAGCGCTGAAAGAACCCGATCTCGTCATTTTGGACCTGATGCTCCCGCGGATGGACGGCATCGAGGTCTGCAAGCGCATCCGCGCCAAGAGCCGGGTGCCAATCATCATGCTAACCGCGCGCGATCGCGTACCGGATCGGGTCGCGGGGCTCGACGTCGGCGCCGACGACTACGTGACCAAGCCCTTCTCGACCGAAGAGCTGCTCGCACGGGTTCGTGCGCGGCTGCGCGAGCGCACTCCGCAGGGCAACGTCATCGAGTATCGCGACGTCGTCATGGACCGCGATCGGCACGAAGTGCACCGAGGCGGAAAGCCGATCGCGCTCACGGCAAAAGAGTACGCGCTCCTCGAGTACCTGCTCTTGCACCGTAACAAGGTCCATACGCGCGACGAGCTCTTCAACGGCGTCTGGGGAAGCGACTTTCTCGGCGATTCCAACCTGATCGACGTCTATATCCGCTACCTGCGCGGCAAGATCGACGACGGCTTCGACGACAAACTGATCACCACCGTGCGAGGTGTCGGCTACACGATCAAGGATTAAGCATGTCGCTGGGCTTGCGGCTTTGGCTGGGACAGGGTGTTGGGACGCGACTTCGCGACTTTTTCGGGCCAGCCATGGAGGGCTGTTTCAAAACTTCGTTAGCCCGAAAAAGCGCGAGAGCAGGAGCGGCACACGGATGTGCCGCGACGAGCGTTCGCGACCCAACACCCTGTCCCAGCCAAAGCCGCAAATAGGGAGCCGCGCCCGTGTCCTTAAAGTGGCGGATCGCGTTAGGGTACTCGCTGCTGTTGATTATTGCGATCACGGCGATGAGCGGGATCATCGTCTGGCGCTTTCAGCAGATCCTCTACGAGCAAGCCGAGACGAGCGTGAACGCCACGATGCGCGCCATCGTGCAGTTCGCGCAACAGTCGGCGACGCCGTTTTCGCTCGAGGATTCGTCGGGCGGAACGCTGCAGTTTCTCTTTAACCCCAGCAACCTCGCGACGTGGAACTCCGCCACCAGCTTCGTGCAGGTCGACTCGCGCAAAGGCTATCCGCTGGTGAAGACGGCGAATCTCGGCTCGCTGACGATCCCGCCAAACCCAAAGCTCTCCGCCACGCACGACGTCGCTTTCCGCCAAGAAACGATCGGCGACCGCTCGTTTCTCGTCGAGGACCGTTACCTCCGCGTGGGAGACAACTCCGCGATCATCCACGTGGCCGAGCCGCTCGATACGCTGCAGCGAACGTTCGCGAACGCGCGCGATGCGATCGTCATCGTGCTTGCCACAACCGCGGCGGCCGTGGTCATCCTGTCGATCGCACTTGCCTCGCAGGTGATAACGCCCATCAACGATCTCTCGCGTGAAATGCGCGAAATCACCAGCGAACGGCTTCCACTGGCCGGCGGTTCGGTCGACGGCCGCAGACGCGGGCTTGCGCTGCGGCGGCGCCGCGATGAGATCGGGCGGTTGGCGACGAGCTTCAACGATCTGTTGTCGCGGCTCGCCGAAGCGTTCGCACGCGAGCGGCAGTTCATCTCTGATGCGTCGCACGAGCTCAAGACGCCGCTGACGTCGATCAATGCCAATGCGCAGATGCTGCTGCGCTGGGGCGATCAGGATCCGACGATTCGGCGCGAAAGCTTGGAGACGATCGAGCGTGAGAGCGCCGACCTGGCGGGAATGGTCAGCGGAATGCTGACGCTCGCGAAGGCCGATCGCGGCGATGAGATTCCAAAAGAGCCGCTCTCGCTGGCGCAGATCGCGAGCGAAGTCGTCCAGAACTCCGGCTCGCGCGCTGCTGAAAAAGCCATCGAGCTGCGTTTCACGCACAGCGGCACGCCAATCGTGTACGGTGACGCCCATCTGCTTCGCCAGCTCGTCGGCAATCTCGTCGATAACGCAATCAAGTTTAGCGAGGACGGGGGGGTCGACGTGCGCGTCGGCAACAGCCCGAACTCGGCCTGGATCGAGGTGGCCGATAGCGGTCCGGGGATCTCGGAGGAAGAGCTCGCGCATATCTTTGAGCGCTTCTACCGCGCGGACAAGGCCCGGTCGCGGGTGGTTCCGGGTACCGGGCTAGGCCTAGCGATCGTTCGCTCGATTGCTCGCGTTCACGGCGGAGAAGCCAGCGCGGCCCGAGCCCCGGGTGGCGGCGCGCTTTTTCGCGTCGTCTTACCCCGCGTACAGCTTCCGTTCACCGGTCTCTCATGATGCATGTGGCGCGGCCTCGATACAATAGCGCTGTGCACGGGGGATTGGGACGCGGAGCCGCCGTGGCGCTCTTCGCAGGTTTATGTTCACTAGCGATCGCCGCGCCGGCATGGGCCGACGAACTGTTTGACGTTGGACCGTCGCCGGTCCTCAACGTCAACGTCACTCGCGGTCAGGTCACCATTCAGACCTGGGATCGGCCCCAAGTCCAGGTCTCTTCAACGAACCCGCTCGACGTTCAGCACGTCGCGGCATCGGTGGTCGATGCGCGCCTCCCCAAGCAGATGCAGATGCCCTCGCATACCATTCAAACCGAGCACGGCCCCGTGACCCTACCGGCGGAGTCCTTCGTCTTGCCGCAGCTGCCGGGCGACCAGCACGATGCCATCGTCGCGCGGGGTAGCGGTAATATGACCATCACGATCCCGCGGGGCACCGCGATGGTAATGGCGCATTTGCGTGCCGGCCATTTGAGCCTCAACAACTACAGCGGCGTCTTCATCGCGCACGTACGAGCGGCGGGCATCTCGCTCAAGAACGTGGGCGGGACCGGATACGTCGAGTCGCTGCGCGGGCGCATCGTAGCCACCAACTCCACATTCGAGCGGCTGCGCGCGCGGACGGCGACCGGCAATATGCTGTTCCAAGGCTGCACCTCGCACCAAATCCAGGCCAGCAGCACGTACGGATCGATCGTCTACGATAACGGCAACTTTGCGCCGGGGCTCGCGCGCTTCGAATCGGAACATGGCAACGTCGCCCTCGGCGTTCGCGGCAACGCGCAGATCGGCGCGCACAGCGATGCCGGCCACGTCGTCTCGAGCTTCCCGGAGGACGCTGGAGTTCGTGGCGACCCGACGACGAAACAGGCGACCGTGGGCAGCGGCGGCCCGGTCGTGACCGCAACGTCGAAGAACGGAACGGTCTACCTCTATAGCGGTTCGATGAACGAACATCCGCACGTACGCGCGGAGCTCAGCGGCAGCACGCAGCTCCCAATGCAGCTTCGAAACCCCCCGCCGCGTCCACCGGTCAGCCGGCCGCCGCCGTAACCTCGGTTTCCAAGTCTAAGAGCATTCCATCGTAGGCCGCAATCGCGCGCAGGCCAAGCTCGTCTTCGAATTGGCGCGCGAGCTTCGGCGGATCGGCCTCGAGCATCTTCGTCCCGAAGTGTTGAAAGACCACGACTTTCGGCCGCACCTCGGCCACGATGCGGCAGGCGTCGGGCCAGGTGAGATGATCGACGTTCAGGTCGTCGCGATAGCGAAGGACGTTGATGACGAGCACGTCGGGGCGATGGCGCGCGTAATCGGCCGCCAACCCCTCAAAGTACTTGCCGCAAGGAACGTATGCGACGCGAATTCCCCCGTGGCTAAAATGCAGACCCTGGGTCTGCACGGCATGGATGTGGCGCATCGAGGTAACGAGTTCGACCTCGCCGATTCGATACGGGCCGCTGTTTGGCTCGAGCATCTCGATCCGCTCCACGAAGCGGCGGACGTACGGCAACACGACCGGCCCATCGTCGAATGCGTCCGGCGGTGCGAGCACGGCGCCGCGGCGGCGGAAGCCGCCAGAGGTCATCGCCTCGATGAGCACGTTGACGTCGCCCGAATGATCGAGATGTTTATGCGAGAGCACGATCGCGTCGAGCTCGCGCGGGTTGCAAGGCGGCACGTGGGAGAGCGCGCGCACTAAAGCGCCCGGGCCCGGATCGACGTGAATCTGCGTCGCGCCGAATCGCATCCACATACCGCCCGAGGCGCGCAACTGGCGCGCAACGACGAAACGCGCGCCACCGCTTCCAAGGAAGAGGATCGAGGCGCTCAATCCGGTGTCACTAGCGCAGGAGCGGAAGGGTCGCAAACTCGCCGCTGAGCACGCTCACCGAGGAGCGTCCCAACCAGCGTTCGAGTACAGTTGCATAGACGTTGCGAAAATCGACGGTATAGCGCACGTTGCCCATGTTCGTGCTGGTCAGGTTCGGCGGCGTCCCGTAGAGACCGCCTTTGACGGCGCCGCCGATCAAAAAGAGGGGTGAAGCCTCGCCATGGTCGGTTCCACGGCTGCCGTTCTCTTCGACGCGACGGCCGAACTCGCTGAAGGTCAACGTCAGCACGCGCCGATCGTTCCCGTGCGCGGCCAAGTCGTCGTAGAAAGCGCCGATGGCATTCGAAAATTGGGTCAGGAGCGAATTCTGCGTCGTCTTTTGGTTGACGTGCGTATCGAACGAGCCGTGCTCGACGTAGATAACCCTCGTTCCAAGGTTGCTCCCAACGATCTGGGCCGCCAGGGCCAAGCTGCGCCCGATGCCGGTTGCCGGATAGGCGGCCTTCGTCGTGTATCCCGCGACCAGTTTGGGTAGCTCTTCAGAGCTGCGCTGTGCGTCGCCCTCGATCTCCATCACGTGCGCCAGGTACGGCGAGTCGAATGGCAAGCTCCGGTCGTGTGCCTGACGCCAGAAGGCATTGCGCGCCGTTTGGTTTCTGTTCGCCATCAACGCGTATTGGCCGAGACCCGGAATCGCCGGAATGTCGGTGCGGTTCGAGACGAGCGCTTCGGGCAGGACTCGCGAGAGCGCGACGCCTTTGAAGAGATTCGCTGTGGGGAGTCCGGCGGCGTCGAAGTATCGTCCGAGCCAACCGGTATGCTCGTAACGATCCGGCGCGGCCGTCTGCCAAATTTCGGTCGAACGGAAATGTGAGTGATCCGGGTTTGGATAGCCGACGCCTTGCACGATGGCGACCATGCCCTTGTCGTAGAGCGCCTTAAACGAGCGCATACCCGGATTTAAGCCCACGTGGGCATCGATCGCGAGCACGTCGCTTTGCGCGATGGCCAATCCCGGACGTAGTTGATAGTACCCGGCGTCGCCGTGCGGGACGACGCAGTTTAATCCGTCGTTGCCACCGTACAAGTTGACAAGCACGAGGCAACGCCCCTCGCTGCCCGGCAAGCCCGGTAGCGGCGCCTGCGCGAGCGCCCGCGCGAAGACATGATCGGGCTCGGCGACGACCGCCAGTCCCGCCGCTGCTGCAAGTAAGAAGTTTCGTCGTTTCATGCCGTGCTCGTCATGCGATTAGTTGAGTTGGTAAGCGGGTGTTGCCATCGTCAGATAGACGGCTCCGCTCACGCGTTGATCGAAGTTCTCCGGCGAGAGCGACGCAAGCGCGGCGCTCCCGCTTCCGTTCAAGTAGCCTTTGAGTTCGGCGAACGACGCTGGGGCGAAGTCACCCTGCAGGATCGTCTGGGCCAAGGTCGTTGCCGCGCCGTTCGTCGCGAGCGGCAAGCCATGCAGCCACGACGACGCGCTGAGCGTCTGCGAATCGAGCAGCCGCGTCAGAAAGTTTTGCCGCGCGATCATCGTACCGCTCGTGAGCCAGTTTGCCCCCCCTGGCCATCCTGCAACGCTCGGTGGATAGAAGAGGTTCTGCCCCATCAGTCGCAGCGCCGGCAACGCGCTTTCATCGACCTCGGGCAGGCCAAGCGTCTTGTACGCGCCGACGACGAACTCGACCGGGCTCTTGACGAGGGCCCTGTACGCCCGCTCGCTGTAGAAGACGTTGCTGCGCAGAATCTCACCCACGACCGGCGCAAGTTCGAATTTCGAACGCCGCAGCGATGCCGCGACCTGCTCGATGAGCTCCGTTTCGGGGTCGTTGTAGACGAACCAGTTGAGCAGACTCGCGGCGAAGAATCGCGCGCACTGCGGCTGGGCGAAGATGATGTCGACGATGTCGTCGCCGCTGAAGTTCCCCGTTCGTCCGAGGAATGTCTTCACGCCCGCGTCGTGCAGCGCCGCATCGAAGCTGACGGTATCGTTTCGCCGCTCGACCTGCCAACCGGTCCAGGCGCGCGCCGACTCGCGAACGTCCGTTTCGGAGTAGTTATCCACGCCCAGCGTAAAGAGCTCCATGAGCTCGCGCGCGTAATTTTCATTGGGGTGCGCCGCGACGTTCTGGGCGCCGTTGAGGTAGATGAGCATCGCCGCATCTTTGGAGACGTTACGGGTGAGCTCGCGCAAATTCCCGAGCGCGTGCTCCCGGAAGAGCGCATTCTGATTGTAGGTAATCCACGGAAATGCCGGCGTGGCGCGCGAGGTGAAGTGACCGTGAAAGTAGAGCGTCATCTTCTCCTGGAGCGCGGCCGGTGTCGTCAGCATGCGGTTGAGCCACCAGAGCTGCATCGCCTCGATCGCTTGCCGGCGCACCCGAAAGCGCTCCTGGCGCGACGTGAATGCTTGGCGCTGGGCAACGTTCGGAAGCGCTTGCGGCGGTGCGATCGAGGTGGGCGAGGGAAGCGCGAGCAAGGTCGCCACGGCTGCGCCGGCCTGCATTCCGCTGTAACGCCGCACGTCGTCGGGCGATCCGCCGAAACCCGCGCGGCGAAGCAGATGTGCTGCGGCGCGCTCGCCCAGCGCGCCACGATAGGGTTGGAGTGCGGTAGCGAGATCGGGACGACCCTGCGGACGCAGGATGCCGCCGACGTCGACGTGAGCCGGTGCGGCCATGTTTCCGGAGGCTACGATTTGGTCGTCGAGCGACCCTCGCGATTTCACGAGGTCTAACCGGGCTCTCAGGAGGGCATGCCGAAAGGCGGCGCGATGGCGGTCTTGGAATCGCGGCTGGAGCGGCATTCCCCAACTTTTGCGGCGAACGCGCAGCGCATGGAGCGGTTAGTTGCGCAGCTGCGCGATCGGCTGATCGCGGTTCGTGCCGGCGGCGGTGCCGAAGCCGTCGAAAAGCATCGCCGGCGCAACAAGCTCACGGCGCGCGCACGCATCGAGCGGCTGATCGATCCTGCGTCGGATTTTCTCGAGCTGTCGCCGCTAGCCGCCTACGATATGTACGGAAACGATTCACCCGCTGCCGGCATCCTGACGGGAATCGGACTCGTCGAGGACCAGCACTGCGTGATCGTCGCCAACGACGCCACCGTCAAGGGCGGCACCTACTATCCCATGACGGTGAAAAAGCATCTGCGCGCGCAGGAGATTGCCGAGCAGAACCATCTGCCCTGCATTTACTTAGTCGATTCCGGCGGTGCGTTCTTGCCGCTGCAAGCGGAAGTCTTTCCCGACCGCGACCACTTCGGGCGCATCTTCTACAACCAAGCGCGCATGTCGGGTAAGCGGATCGCACAGGTCGCCGCCGTCATGGGCTCGTGCACGGCGGGTGGCGCGTACGTTCCGGCGATGAGCGACGAGACGGTCATCGTCAAAGGCTGCGGCACGATCTTTTTGGGGGGGCCACCCCTCGTCAAGGCCGCCACCGGCGAAGAGGTTACCGCGGAGGAGCTGGGCGGTGCCGACGTGCACACACGAATCTCCGGCGTCGCCGACCACTTCGCCAACGACGATGCGGAGGCGCTCGCGATCGTGCGCGAGATCGTAAGCAACCTTCATCTCGAGCTGCCGCGACAGTGGGACCGCATCGATCCAAAGCCGCCGAAGTACGAGCCGCGCGACATCTACGGCGTCATTCCGGCCGACAGCCGGGTTGGTTACGACGTGCGGGAGATCGTGGCGCGCTTAGTTGACGCATCGGAGTTTCACGAGTTCAAATCGCGCTATGGCACGACGCTGGTCTGCGGTTTCGCTCGCATCGAGGGCCATCCGATCGGCATCCTCGCCAACAACGGTATTCTCTTTAGCGAAAGCGCGCTCAAAGGCACGCATTTCATCGAGCTCTGCGCGCAGCGCGGCACACCGCTGCTCTTCCTGCAGAACATCACCGGTTTCATGGTCGGCAGAGAGTACGAGAATCGCGGGATCGCCAAAGACGGCGCCAAGCTCGTCATGGCGGTGGCTTGCGCCGAGGTACCGAAGTTCACGGTCGTGATCGGCGGCAGCTTCGGCGCCGGGAACTACGGCATGGCCGGACGCGCTTACTCGCCGCGCCAGCTCTGGATGTGGCCGAACGCGCGCATCAGCGTGATGGGGGGGCCGCAAGCGGCGAGCGTGCTCTCAACGGTCAAGGGCGATTTAACGCCGGACGAGCGCGCGGCCTTCGAAGCGCCGATTTTGGAAAAGTACGAACGCGAAGGAAGTCCGTATTATTCGACGGCGCGATTGTGGGACGACGGCATCATCGACCCGCTCGACACGCGTCGCGTTATCGCGATCGGTCTCGACGCCGCCGCCCACGCACCGCAGCCCCGCACGCGGTTCGGCGTCTTTCGGATGTAGGAGAAATGAGCTAACGCCGCGTCATTTGACGACGACTTTGAAGTACTTCGGTGAAAGGACCCACGTGCCGTCGCGGTAGCGCAGCTCGGCAGTGGCGTGAGCCTTGGTTGGGCAACACAGCGGTGCGCCGGACCGATAGTATGGTCCCCGCAACTCGATCGACGTGCCGCCCGCCCCGATCGTCGCGCTCAAATCGCACGGATTCTCAATCGTGGCGACCGCACCGATGTTCCTGCGCAGCTGGGTCGCGAAGATCGTCACCGCGCCGGAGCCGCAATCTGCGGCCGTCTCGTGCGATTGCACGACGAGTTGATGCACGCCGGGGTGCATCAGGCTCGCCATTCCGACGATCCGGGCCTCCGCAACGGGGAACCACATCTCTGCGCCATTTGCCTGCGTTACGCGCGTTAGCGGACCGCCGTTACGGGGCGATTCGTAGCGCAGCCGGTACACGCCGCGCTCCAGCATATAAAACGACAGATGCCACTGATAAAAGCCGCGATTGTTGCTCGCGCCGACGCGTTGCTTGCTCACGATCGCACGCCATTCCATGCTTGCGCCGTTGCCGTTGAAATCGACGCGTTCGTTTTGCACGACGCTTCCCGGAGGCGAGGGCACGAAGCCGGAAGTCGGCGACTGCTGCGGGCGGAACGCCGCGGCACATATCAGGAGTGCGGCCGTTGCAACGGCGATGCTTCTTCTCACGGCCGCAACGGGTTCGTCGGCATCGTCGCGGGAAGCGTAACGTTACCGACCGTGGCGGGCGGCGGGCGCAAAACCTGACCGAGCATGTCGTTCCAGGCTTGCGTGAGAATCGGCAGCAGCGTCACGAGGCGGTGGATGCCGCCGGGTTCGGAATAGAACGAAACGTCGACTCCCGCCGAGTGAAGATAGCCGGCGGTCGCGGTTGGAAAGCGCGTTGGGATACTGTCGTCGGCGCTGCCGGTCAGAATGTAAAAGGGTGTTCGCGGCATCAAGGCAATGATGCGCGCCGAATCGGAACCCAGCAGCGCGCCGGCAACGCTCATGACCGCCGCCCACTCGTTTGGATGGACCGGCGCAACTTCGAAGACCGAAAAGCCACCCATCGAATACCCCGCCAAAAAGCGCTTGCGCGGATCGATCGTAAACGTTCGCGTCGCCGTTGCGAGCGCATCGTACACGTCCGACGCCGATCCCCGAAAATCATAATATCCGCGTCCCCAGGGAGCGATCACGATCGTGCCCGTTCGATCGGCGAGCTGCGCGATATAAGGCGGCGCGAGCAGCTGCGTCTCCGATTGCGGATGACCGTGCAACCATACGATCAGCGCTGCCGGCTTTGCTGCGGTGTACGTCTGCGGCACGTAGACCGCAACCGGCTGCATCGTTCCGTCCTTCGATGAGCGCACGAACGCTTCGCCGAGCCCGTGAATCGAGCCCATCGCGGTGAAAGAGCTGCCGATGAGTTGTTCCGCCAGGTCGAGATCGAGGCTCGCGGTTCGCGCCATGGTCTGCGACCACTCCGCCGCCCTATAACCTTGCGGAACGCTCGGATCGCCAAGCGTATCAAAGTCGTCGTACAAACGCTCGTAGTAGTCGTAGGTAGTGTCGCGGCCGGCAACCGGAGCGATACTCGCAATCTTTGCTAAGTACGTTGCCGCCGCCGCGTGCAGGGAGACGCGCAGGTCGCCCGCGGAACTCCCCAAGAGGAGTACCAGAGCTGCGGTGCCGACCAGCGCGTCCCTGGTCATGACACTACTTCAACGCTCCGGCGTTCTTCGCCGTGACTAGATGCCCGCGTACCATTCGTAGCCTCGGTCTTCCCAATAGCCGCCGCGACCTGCGTTGATGTTTGCGAAGCTGCCCACGACTTCGATGCGCGCGACCCACTTGGCGCTCTTATAGCCCAGCTGAGTGGGCACTCGCAAGCGTACCGGAGCGCCGTGATCCGGATCGAGCGGCACATCGTTTAAGCGCAGCGCGAGAAGCGCTTGCGGGTGGCTCGCTTGGTGCAGGTCGAGGCTTTCGTAGTACAAATTGCCTTCGCCGTCATTGTCCATGCAGCGAAAAACCAAATAGCGGGCGTCACGACGCACGCCAACCGCGTCGAGCATGGCTACGAGCGGCACGCCGCTCCACTTTCCGATCACACTCCAGCCTTCGACACAGTCGTGCCGCGTGATTTGCGTCCGCTGCGGAAAGTTGTAGAGTTCCGCAAGGTCGAACGCGCGCGGCCGCTCGATGGCGCCGCTAACGACGAGCCGGTAGGCAGCAAAGTTGCCGGCGAGCAACCGCTCGTAGTTCGAATCCGAAGGCGTCGAAAATCCATTAACGCGGAAATCACGGTCAATATCTTGCTCGCGGTACTCGCGAGCGAGTCCCCGCGTGCCGATAAGCGCGTGGTTGAGCCCTTCGGCCGAGGCGAGAACGCGGCGCACGCCGTCGTTCTGGTTCAGCGCCGCGCTGATCGGTCCGCAGCCGGTCAGTGCCGAGATCGTCGACGCGATGAAGAGCCGCCGCTTCATGGTTGGTACCAGCCGGTGATCATCGAGCGCATCTGGTTCACGAAACCCTGCGTCGCGACCTGGAACGTATGAATCGCAAAAAATCCTAAAAGCAGCAGCATCCCGGCAAAGTGCCAAAGCCGCGCGAACTGGCGCCCGCCGAAGAGCGTCGTCAACGGATTGGCGATGGCGTCGATACCCGGCGAGAGTGCCAGCCCGGTGAGCACGACGAGCGGCGCGATAACGAAGAGCACCGTCGTATACGCGGCCTTCTGCAGCGGATTGTAAATGTCGTACGATGGCGGCGTTTTCCGCAACTTGAGATAGTAGGCTTGCATCGGCCAGAGTTTGGGAAGGTCGCTCGGAGCCAAGACCATCTTACGTAAGTTGCCCTTGATCGCGCTGGAAATCAGCCATGCCAGCCAGCAGAACGCCGCGATCCATGCAAAGAAAAGATGCCAACGGCGGCCGCCGGAGAGATCTTGATAGCCTGGTATCGTAAGCCACGCGCCAAAGGCGTGCGATCCATGCGATCCCATTCCGTCGCCGGTCCAACCCAACCAGCCCGTAGTGACGAACGTTCGTCCAAAGATGGTGGTCGTGCCGACGCCTTCGGCAGGCGAGCCGATTGCAAGCACGCGCCGTGCCGCATCGCTCTTATCGGAAGCGTCTAAGTTCGGCGAGGCGTTAAAAATTTGCAGACCGCTGCCGACGAGCACCAGCAACGCGAGGACCCATAGCCAATGGCTCGCGCGCGCCAGCACGGGATAGCGATAGATGGCCTGCCGGGCCGCATCTTTCATCCTTTAGAGTATAACGCGTGCGAGGCCCGGTCGGATGAGGGCGCGAACCCGGCCCGGCATGGCTGAGAGCATCCACCTTGCGGTCCGTGGCGGCGTTGCCCACGTCGCGCTCGCGCGGCCGGAGGTCCGTAACGCCTTCAATGCCGAGGTCATCGCCCAGCTGCACGATGTCTTCGCGCGCATTACGGCGGCGGACGACGTGCGCGCGGTCGTCCTGTCCGGCGAGGGCCCGGTCTTCTGCGGCGGTGCCGACATCAAATGGATGCGCGCTTCTTTGGATTTAACGTTCGAGGCGAACGTCGCCGACGCGGAGCGCATGAGCGATATGTTTCGCGCTATCGACAACTGCCCCAAGCCGGTTATCGGCCGCATTCACGGTGTAGCGCTCGGAGGCGGTGCCGGCCTCGCGGCCGTCTGCGACGTCGCGATCGCCGCAGAGGACGCAGTCTTCGGCTTCAGCGAAGTGAAGCTCGGAATCATTCCGGCCGTCATTTCGCCCTTCGTGCTGGCGAAAATTGGAGCGTCGCAGGCGCGCGCGCTTTTTGTGACGGGCGAACGCTTCGACGCTCCGCACGCCAAGAGCATCGGCCTGGTGCATGAGGTCGTCGCACCCGGCGAGTTGGATGCGTCGGTGCAACGCCGTATCGCCGAGCTTTACACCGCCGGCCCCGAGGCTATCGCCGCCGCGAAACTGCTCGTGCGGCGCGTGCTCGATAACTCCTACGCCGACTCACGCGCGATCACGACACAGGCAATAGCAAAGCAGCGTGTGTCGCCCGAAGGCCAAGAAGGCTTGCATGCCTTTCTCGAACGCCGCCCGGCGGCGTTTTCAAAATCGCCGGCGCTGTGAAGCGTCTGCTGATCGCCAATCGCGGCGAGATCGCCGTTCGCGTCGCGCGGGCGGCGCGCGAGATGGGAATCGTTCCGCTCGGCATTTATTCCGAAGCCGACGCAAGCGCGTACCATCTGCAATTCATGGACGATGCGCGCTGCGTCGGCGGTGCGGCCGCGGCCGATTCGTATCTGAACGGCGAAGCGATCGTCGCCGCAGCGATCGCGATGAAGGCCGATGCGCTCCATCCAGGATACGGATTTCTCTCGGAGCGCGCGCCGTTCGCGCGCATGGTGCGCGACGCAGGGCTGGTTTTTGTCGGGCCGGCGCCCGAAGCGATGGCCGCGATGGGCAGCAAAATTGAAGCGAAACACCGGGTCCGCGCGTTCGACGTACCAACCGTACCCGGATACGATAGCGAGGATCAGTCGCTAGCGACGCTTCAAGCGGAAGCGCACCGAATCGGCTACCCGCTCTTGATTAAGGCAAGCGCCGGAGGCGGCGGCCGCGGCATGCGCGTCGTGAACGATCCGTCGGCGTTCGCGGAATCGCTCGAGGCGGCCAAGCGCGAAGCGCGGGCGGCGTTCGGCGATGACGCCGTGCTGCTCGAACGCTACCTGCGCGATCCGCGGCATATCGAATTCCAAATCCTTGCCGACACGCACGGGAAGACGATCCACCTTGGAGAGCGCGAATGCTCGATTCAGCGTCGCCACCAAAAGATCGTCGAGGAAGCGCCGTCGGTGGCGTTAACGCCCGCCTTGCGCGCGGAGATGGGCGCCGCGGCCGTACGTGCGGCGGAGTCCGTGAGTTACTCCAACGCCGGCACTTGCGAGTTCATGCTCGACGGCGACGGCCGTTATTACTTTCTCGAGATGAACGCGCGATTGCAAGTCGAGCACCCGGTCACCGAGCTCGTCCACGGCATCGACCTCGTGCAGTGGCAACTGCGCATCGCCGGCGGCGCAGCGTTGACGCTGTCGCAATCCGACATTCAGCCTCGCGGCTGGGCGATCGAGGCGCGCCTTTACGCGGAGGATCCGGCGAACGATATGCTGCCGTCAACCGGAACGATTTCGCACTGGTCCCCGCCCGAAGGGCCCGGCGTGCGCGTCGACGCCGGCGTTACCTCGGGAAGCGAGGTGAGCCACTACTACGATCCGATGCTCGCCAAGCTGATCGTCTACGGCAGCGATCGTGCTGCGGCCATTGCCCGATTGCAGCATTCCCTCGAAGACTTCGACGTCGACGGCGTGCGCACAAATCTCCCGCTTTTGCTCTGGATCGCGCGCGATCGAGCCTTCCGGGCCGGCGAAACCACCACCAGCTTTTTGGCGCAACGCTTGGACGAATCGATCTTTGCCAACACCGCGCCGCCCGGCGACGCGGCAATCCTCTGCGCCGCCGGACTGCTCGTCGACGGACGCGCGCCGTGGCGAATCGGCGACGTAAACGTTCCGCTTCGTTTGCAGCACGGTGCCGACGTCATCGAGTTCGTCGCCGATGCCACCGAGCGGCGCGACGCGTGGCGCATCTCGGGCGAACGCAGCGGCTTGCTGCAGGCTCGACGCGCGGGCGAGGTCGTTCACGCGACTTTCGATCGAACGCACGTGTCCGGCGTGGTGACCTACGACCGCAAATCATTCAACGTTCACCTCGACGGTCGCACGTGGACGTTTGCGCCGGCGGCACCCCCCTCCATCGACGCGGCCGGCGCCAGTCATGCCGCGCTCGGCGGCGCGCTCGTGACGGCCCCCATGCCTGGAAAGATCGTCAAGACCGCGGTGAAGCCGGGGGACAAAGTCGATGAGCGGTCGTTACTGATCGTCCTCGAAGCGATGAAGATGGAGCACCGCATCGAGGCCTCCGCCGCCGCCACGGTCACGTCCCTGCTGGTGAAGGAAGGCCAAATCGTCGCTTCCGGCACGCCCTTAGTGGAACTTTCGTGATGTCTTCGGTGTCATCCTGAGCGCAGCCGAAGGACGAAGGATGAGCTCACCACGCAAGGTTACTATTTTCGAAATGGGGGCGCGCGACGGATTACAGAACGAGCACGCGCTGATTTCGACTGACGACAAGGTGCGTTACATCGATCTCCTCTCCGACACCGGGCTGCGGTGGATCGAAGCAACGTCGTTCGTTAGCCCCAAGGCAATTCCACAGCTTGCCGACGCGGCCGAAGTCTTCGAGCGCATCCGCAAGGCGCCCGGTGTGCGTTACCCGGTGCTCGTTCCGAACCTCAAAGGATACGAGCGTGCGCGCGCGGCCGGCGCCGACGCGATCGCCGTCTTCACCGCGGCCTCGGAGCGTTTTACCAAACGCAACATCAACATGACGATCGACGAGTCGTTGGCGGCGTTTCGCGACGTCGTGCGCGCGGCGAAGGCCGACCGTTGCTGGGTGCGCGGCTACGTCTCGACGGCATTCGGTTCACCGTTCGGCGACGCCGTGACGCCCGCGATGGTGCTCGACGTCAGCCTCAAGCTGATCGACATGGGCTGCGACGAGCTTTCGATCGGCGATACGATCGGCGTCGGCGTTCCCACCCAAGTCGACGCGCTCGTGCCGTTGCTCGCGCGACGAATTCCACTCGAAGCGATCGCGATGCATTTTCACGATACGCGCGGCACCGCGCTGGCGAACGTCTACGCCGCGCTTCAGCACGGCATCGCAAAGTTCGACGCTTCGTCGGGTGGTCTCGGCGGCTGTCCCTACGCGCCCGGCGCAACCGGCAACGTCGGCACCGAAGACGTCCTCTACCTGCTTCATCAAATGGGCATCGAAACCGGCGTGGACCTCGAAAGAGTGCGGGCCGCCTCGCGTTTTATCGCCACGGTAGTCGATCACGCGCTCACGAGCAAGGCCTACCAGGCGATGGAAGCTGCTAGCGCAGCGCGAGCGGGATAACGAAGCGCGTCGCCGTGTGCGAATCGCTGTAGGCGCTGATCTTATTATCGACCAGACCGGCGGCGATTCCCGACGAGCGCACCTCCGCGTCGGTCGGTGAAGCGCCTTTCCCTTTGGGATGAAAGACCCAGAGCGCGCCGTCGGGCTTGAGATGCGTCGCGGCGCGCGCGATGCGATGAAGATCTCGCGGTCCGTCGACCCGTAGAAAGATGAGGTCGTAACTCGTGCGAAGCGCCTGCGATGCGGACTTCGCCAGGCGCTCGTTTAGCGCGATCGTAAAGCCCTCTTCGTGCGGCCCGACGAGGGCGACGTGCGCCTCGGCGACGACGCCGAGCTTCTCGAAAAGGGGGCGTTGGGAGTAATCGCGTTCGGCTCGCGCGCTCATGCAAAGCCGAGGTTCTTTGGTCTCGGGGGAATCTCCGTGTAGGCCATCGGGCGATCCCACCAGTCGTGGCGACGGGCGCGAAGCTTCGCTTCGCTCGGCTGGGGCGGCAGGCGCAGCTCGAGCGCTTGGACGTAGGCGTCGAGATAGCGATCGATCATTCGCTCGACGCTGAAATGCTTCTCCACATGCGTGCGGCAGGCGCGCCGATCGAGTCCCGCCAGCAGCGGAACCTTCGCAACGGCCTCGTCGACGCCCTCACAAAGGTAACCGGTTACGCCGTCCACGACAATTTCCGGCAGCGAACCCATGCGCGCAGCAAGCACCGGCGTGCCGCATGCCATCGCCTCGATCGTCGTGAGCCCGAACCGTTCGGGCCGTGTCGTCATGTGCACGAGCGCCAGGGCCCCAGAGAGCAGCTCGTTTCTCGCTTCGCGCTCGACGGCACCGAGGAACTGCACGCGATCGCCGTCGATCTGGGGCGCAACCAGCTCGCGAAAGTACGCCTCGTCTTGCGGGATCGCGGCGATCTTTAGCCGCACCCCGGCGCGCTTGGCGATCTCGATCGCGAGATGCGTCCCCTTCTCCGGATGAAAGCGACCAAGAAAGCAGAGATAGTCGCCCGGCGTGTCGCGGAATTGAAACTCCGCCGGATCGATGCCGTTGTACGTCGTGGCGAGATAGTCGAGTCCCGGGTCTCGATCCGCGTTGGAGATCGAGCAGTAGAAGCTCCGCGCCGCACCGGCGTAGTAGGCTGCCAGAATCTGCGGCGACGAGAAGCCGTGAATCGTCGTCAGGAGCGGCGGCGCATCGGATGCAAGCGCGTAGGTCAGCGGCTTCCAGTCGAGGTGGTTGTGAATGAGATCGAATTCGTTGGCGCGCCGAAAGCACTCGCCGATATGCAGCGCGGTGAAGACTTCTCCGTTGAGCGCCGGATCTTCGTTGAGCCCAACCGGCACGACTGAGACGAGCCGGCCGTCGAAGCGTGAGTCCCCAGCGGCAAAGAGCGTCACGTCGAGACCGCGCCGTCGCATGCCGTCGGCGACGTTGAAAGCGACCTGCTCCCAGGGCCCGTAGCCAGGTGGCGGCGCCGGCCAGGAAATAGCCGCCAGCACCCCAAGCCGAAGGCCTTGAAGGTTCACTAGTGGCTTAGCGGTCGTCGTCGACGACGCGATCGTCGCGATCGGCGACCGCCAGATTAAAATGGGTTCGCCGAATGAGCCGTTGCAGCGCAAGCGACGGGAAAGCCGGAACCGGCCGCGCGCGCGTGTAGTCGAACATGTCGCTGAGATCGTCGTCGCTCACATCGCGCTGTCCCATGTTGCCGAGCCCCCAGTTAACCTCGATGAATTTGGTAATCGCGGTGGATTCGCGGCGCGTGTGCGAGACGTAGGGGACGGCGTGCGGATTCGCGGGATCGTAGTTCGAGCGCGCCCAAGCCGACATCACGACGATCGGAATGCGAAATCCCCACGTCGTCCCCTCCGGACCCGGCGGCGGCGCGACGTGATCGAACCAGCCTCCCGAATCGTCCCACGTAAGGACGATCGCGGTATTCTTGTAGTAGTTACATTCCCGCCCAGCCCGCTGGCTCGCAACGACGGCCAGATAGATCGATCCCACCCAGCCGGGACCCGCGGCGCTCAGCGTTGCGGCGTGGTCTGAATCGACGGCGCTCGGCATGGCAAACGCGACCGATGGCAAGCGACAGTTCGCGATATCGCTGAGAATCGTTCCCGACGGCGTGACGATGTTCTCGTGCCACTCGGGACCGTAGCGAATTTTACGGAACGCTTCGTAGACGTTAACGGCCGGATTCATGGAATCGTTCAGCGGCCCGGTGTAGTACTTCCAGCTGACGTGCGCGGCTTCGAGCAAATCCGCGATCGTCGGCTGATCGAAGCACGGGAAGATGCCGGGGGTAACGATCGCTTCGCCTTGCCCGAAAAGCGGGACGGTCGTGCCGGGCTTCGCATCGCAGCCCCAAATGTTGCTGTTCGGATTTCCCGCGATTCGGCTCTGCGCCGTTGCCAGCGTGTAATGACTTGGCAGCGTCGGCACCAATCGCGGCGCAAAGTTCTCATCGGCGAGGGCGTAGTGCGCGGCGAGCCGATGATAGATCGTCGTTTCGGCGTCGGGCACATATGCGTACGGAAAGTCCGGGCCAGGCTGCGGGAAACCCATCACCGTCCGCACGCGATCGGTCGGAAATCCATCCATCTTGCCGCGGTTCCATTCACCGAGCAGCGCAAGATGGCTGTGGCTCGGATCGGCCGGGTACTCAAGCGGCACGGGACGCAGCCGCAGCGAGCGGCCGTCGACGGTCGCCGTCTGCGAGGTGTTCGCACCCGGGTAGGGGCCGCCGTTCGCCAGCACCGAGGATGCAAACAGATTATCGAAGGTGCGATTCTCCTGCACGATGACGATCACGTGACGGATCGGGCTGCCGGTGACTTGTTGCCCGAGCAGCGTCGGATTTGCACCCGGCGGAATCGCCGCGCCGCCGAGCGCCGTGGCGGGTGCAGCAGCCAGCATTAAGATGCTTAATAAAATAACGTTGCGCATGCGACGATGATATCCGATTTCGGTTAGACGATCACGCCGTTTTTAAAAACGAGCTGCGGCTCGCGCAGCGCGCGCACGTCTTCGCCGGCATCGCGCCGCAAGAGGAGCATGTCGGCTGGTTCGCCGAGTGCGAGGATGCCGCGATTGCGCCCCACGAGCTCGGCCGCGACGTTCGTCGCCGCGTGCAACGCCTGTTGCGGCGTCATGCCCAAGAGCGCCCACATCAGCTCGACCTCTTGCGCATAATTCTCGTGATAGTTGTAGGGCGTGCCGGCGTCGGAACCGCCGGCGATCCTTACCCCGCTCTCGTAAGCATGGCGAATATTCGTCAGCATCGCCTCATTGACCGTTCGGGCCTTTTCGACGACGTATTCCGGCTGATGACCGTCTTCGATATGGGCGAGAATGCAGGTCGGCGCGCTTAGCGTCGGGACGAGATAGACCGCACGTTCCTTGAAGAGCGCGATTGCCTCATCGTCGAGCATATGGCCGTGTTCGATCGAATCGATGCCCGCGCGGAGCGCGTTCTTGATGCCTTGCGTGCCGATGGCGTGCGCGGCAACGCGCAGACCGTGCCGGTGCGCTTCGTCGATGGCGGCCGCGAGCTCCTCGGGGGTCAGCTGCGCGTTTCCCGGCACGGCCCCTTTTGTCATGACGCCGCCGGTCGCGATCAGTTTAATGCAATCGGCGCCGGCCCACATCTGCTCGCGCACGGCTTTGCGCGCATCCCATGGTGAGTCGACCGCTCGCCCGATGGGCCAGCCGTGACCGCCGGTCATGCAGAGCACCGCGCCCGCCGCGCGCATGCGCGGACCGGAGATGCGTCCCTGCTCGATTGCGTCGCGCACGTCGGCGGCAATCGCATTCGAACTGCCGAGATCGCGGACCGTCGTGACGCCCGCCTTGATGGACTTACAGGCGTTTTCGACCGCGTGCAAGAGCCGCTGGTTCGGCGTCGTCGTTTCAATCATGCGCATCATGTCCGGCTCGCCGCTCGCCTCGAGGTGCGCGTGTGCGTTGACCAATCCAGGCGTCACGCAGGCCGCTTCGAGGTCGCACTCGGCGCCGGCGGAACGGATTTCCTTAATTGAGCCGTTGTCGATCACGACGTCGACGCGGCGCTTGGGCGGCTCCAGCGTGCCGTCGTATAAAACTCCCGCTCGTACGATCATGCCGGGCTATTCGAACCCCGCGTGAGCCGGGCCCTTTAGAAGATCTTCAGGTTGGTCAGATTGACGATGCCGTTGATGACCAGCTGCACGGCGATTGCGGCAACGATAATGCCCACGATCCGGCTGACCGCATCGATACCAGTCTCCCCAAACCATTTCACCAGCGTCTCCGATGCGCGCATGAAGATGTAGGTAATGGCGATGACGACCAGCGCGACGACGACGAAGACCGCGCCGTTGACGACTCGATTCCCGGCTGCGGCGTTGAGCAGTACCACACTAGCCGTAAGGGCGCCTGGACCGGTGATGATTGGTATCGCCAATGGAAAGACCGACGGGTCGGTCAAGTTGCTGCGCCTGGCGCGACTGACCGCCGGGTGTTCCGTGTGCTCGGCAAAAACCATATTAAACGCGACTTTCAGAAGCAACAAGCCGCCCGCGATCTTAAAGGCACCGATTTTGACGCCAAGTGCATTGAGCAGGGCTTCGCCCGCAAACGCGAAGGCGATCAGGGCAATCGCGGCGACGATGCTCGCGCGCCGCGCGATCTCGTTCTGTTCGGCGGGCGTACGGCCCTCGGTAACGCCGACGAAGACCGCCGCCGCCGAAATCGGATTGATCAGCGCCACCAACGTGACGAAGAAGTAGAACGCCTCAGCGGCGGCGCGATGATTCATGCCGTCCAGTGCAGTTTCGCGTGAGCGGCTTTGGCGCGCGCGATCGCCGCATCGTCGACCGCCCCGTCGACGAGCATCGTGAAATGCCCCATCTTCCGGCGCGCGACGGCGTGACGTTTCCCGTACACGTGCAAAACGATCGAAGGATCGCTCAGAAGCTCGGGAATGCCGGCGAGATGATCGCCGGAGCCGTCACCGAGCACGTTCATCATAATCGCATTCGCGAGCATTCGCGGCGGCGAAAGCGGAAGATCGCAGATCGCGCGCACGTGCTGCTCGTACTGCGAACAGGGGGTCACGTCGATCGTATAATGGCCGCTGTTGTGCGGACGGGGCGCGATCTCGTTCAAGAGCAGCCGGCCGTCGGTCGAGAGGAAGAACTCGACGCAATAGGTTCCGACGATGCCGAGCCTGCGCCCAACGACGACGGCCATCGTCTGCGCCTGCTCAGCGGTAACGCCGTCGACGCGAGCCGGCGCAACCGTCATCGTCAGAATACCGCGGTCGTGGGTATTTTCCGCGACCGGATAGACGACGATCCGATCGCCGGCGTCGCGCGTCGCGATTACGCTCAGCTCGCACGCCAACGAGACCCGGCGCTCGAAGATCAGCTCCGCGCCGCCGGCTTGGGCTAACGCTTCGCCCGCCTCTTCCGGCGTCGCAACTTGCCACTGGCCCTTGCCGTCGTAACCACCGCGAACGGTCTTCATAATGGCTGGAAACCCAACTGAATCGATAGCGCGCGTCAACTCGCCGGCATCGCGGACACGCGCGAACTCGGTGGTAGCCAGCCCAGCCTCGCGCGCGAACTCCTTCTCGAGCAGCCGATCTTGCGTCACGTGCAGCACGCTGCTCGACGGCGTGACGCGTTGCGAGAGCGCTTCGAGATGGCGCACCGATCCGATGTCGATGTTTTCGAACTCGTAGGTGACGACGTCGCTACGCCGGCCCAGCTCTTCGATCGCGGCGAGATCGCTATAGGCCGCAATGATCTGCTCGTCGGCGACTTGGCCGCACGGCGAATGCTCTTGCGGATCGAGCGTGACGACGTGGTAGCCCATGCGCTTGGCGTCGAGCGCAAACATGCGGCCGAGCTGACCGCCGCCGATCACGCCGATCGCTTCGACGCTTTTCAATCGAGAACGCTAGAGACCGCGGCATCGTGCATGCGCGCGACGTACGCCGTCAGCCGTGTCGTAACACCGGCGTCCCCGAGCGCCACGATGCGCGCCGCAAAGAGCGCGGCGTTGACCGCGCCGCCGATCGCCATCGCGGCGACCGGAACGCCGGGGGGCATCTGCACGATCGAAAGCAGCGAGTCGAGCCCTAGCACGCGAGCAGATTGCACCGGTACGCCGATAACCGGGATCAGCGTCTTTGCGGCCGTCATACCCGGTAAATGCGCGGCCCCACCTGCTCCGGCGATGATCGCTTTGAGACCGCGATGCGCGGCCGACGCCGCATACTCGAACATTTCGTCGGGCATGCGATGCGCGGAGACGACGCGTATTTCACACGGAATTTCCAACTCATCGAGCGTCTCGCGTGCGCCCGACATCGTCTCCCAATCCGAACGGCTTCCCATGATGATGCCGACGATCGGGGCCTTCTCTCGTTCCGTCACCGCCGAAGCCTTTCGCGCACTGCTTTTCGTTGTCATCCTGATCTCGTCATCCTGATCTTGACATCGCGCTGTCACCCTGAGCCCTTCGACTCGCTTCGCTCGCTCAGGGTAAACTTCGGGCCGGAGGCCCGACGTCGAAGGGCGAAGGGCTTGGGATGTCCCGTTTTCTGCTCGGCATCAACTACTGGCCCCGTCGCAGCGCGATGTATATGTGGCAACGATTCAATCTCGACGAGATCGGCGAGGATTTGGTGCAGATCAAAGAGCTTGGACTCGACGTCGTCCGCTTCTTTCTCATGTGGGAAGCCTTTCAACCGCAGCCCAACGCGATGGACGAACGCGCGCTGCATCAGTTCGATGCGATGATGGATCGGATTGCCGAAGCGGGCTTGCGCGCGATGCCGACGCTTTTTTGCGGTCATATGAGCGGCGTGAACTGGCTCCCTGCATGGACGCTGGAGCGCGAAACGAGCGTGGGCCGTTTTCGGACGATCGCCGGTGGCAGCGTCGTCGATCGAGCAATCGGTGACTTTTACGCCAGCCCCGAGCTGTTGCGCGCACAGATCTTTTTCGCCCATCGCGTCGGCGAGCGCGTTCGTGACCACCCGGCGCTCTTCGCATGGGACCTGGGAAACGAGTTCTCCAATCTGCGTGTGCCGGCTACGGCGCATGACGCCGCCGAATGGAGCGCGCGGTTAACGGAGGCGCTCCTGGAAGCTTCCGGCGCGGGCGCTAGCGGCGGGATGCACGGCGAAGATCTCGACCACGATCGACGCCTGCGGCCGTCGAGCATCGCGCGGCCGTGGCCATTTGCGATGATGCACGGGTACTCGGTCTACAGTGCCTTCGCGCGCGATCGGCTCGACACCAACGTGGTGCCCTTCCTCTGTCAGCTGCAGCAATCGTTCAGCGGAAAACGCGTGCTTTTCGCGGAGCTCGGCAATCCCGAGTGTCCGCCAGGTCTCGATCGCGTCGATGGCTTCGCCTGCCTCGACGAGAACGAGTTGGCACTCTACGCGCGCGGCGCAATCGATCGCCTTCACGCGCGTGGCGCTCTCGGCGCGTTCTGGTGGTGCTGGGCCGACTACGATCCCGCGCTCGCAACGTTGCCGCCCTTCGATCGCGCGCCGCACGAGCTCCGTTTTGGCGTGGTTCGAAGCGACGGATCGCGTAAGCCGGTGGCGCAACTGCTCGCGCAGCTCGCCGGTGAAGACCGACAAACCGTCGATATGCTTCCCGCCCCGATCGCCGGGGAGAGCGAGCATTATGCCGGCTTACCGCAGAGCATCGAGCACGAATATCACTCCTACTGCGACCGCTATGCGTGAGCGCGCGCGCACGATGATCGTCACCGGGGCCAGCTCCGGCATTGGTCGCGCGCTCGCGCTCGAGGCCGCTCGCGCCGGCTATCACGTCGTGCTGAGCGCACGACGGGGTGGGCTGCTCGACGAGATCGCCGGCACGATTCGCGAGTCGGGCGGCGCCGGCATCACGCTTGCCGGGGACATCACGGCGCCCGAAATGCCGGCACGGATCGTTGAGGCCGCGCTGCGCGCGTTCGAGCGCATCGACGCCGTGGTAAACAACGCCGGCGTCGGCGCTTATGGCCTCTTGCTCGATCAAAGCGACGCGCAGCTCGAAGCGCAATGGCAGCTCCACGTCATGGCACCGCTGCGCTTGGCGCGGGCCGCCGCGGCACAGCTGGAAGCGACGCGAGGTCAGCTCGTTTTTATCGGCTCCGGGGTCGCACGCGTGCCGCTGCCGCGCTACGGTGCGTACTCGATCGCGAAGGCCGCCGTGCGGGCCGCGGCGATTCAGTTGCGACGCGAGCTGCGGCCACGGCGAATCGGCGTGACGTACGTCGACCCCGGCGTCGTCGCGACGGAGTTTCACTCCCGAATCGGCATCGAGCCTACCACATTCGCCGCTTCGTCGGAGCGCGTCGCGCAACGGATTTTACGCGGCATTCAACGCCACGCCGCGGTGGTCAACGGCGTCCCGTGGCAGACCGCGTTCACGACGTTCGGCGAATGGTCGGGCACGCTCGCCGATCCGCTCGTCGCCAAGCACTTCGCTGCGCGTTCTGCCGCAGCATGTCATCCTGAGCCCTTCGACTCCGCTCAGGACAGGCTCCGCGAGGCGCAGCCGAGCGTAGTCGAAGGGGCGCGCGCGACGCGAAACGACACTGACCGTGTCATCCTGAGCGAAGCCCCGCAGGGGCGCAGTCGAAGGGCCGAGGGAGGATTCGAAAGTGCCCTCGAGCCGGTCGCGCGACGAATGGAGCGCGTGAAGCTTTCGCGGGATTTCCTGCACGACGCGCTGGTGCCGGGGGCCACGCTCGAGCTCAACGCCCTTGCAATGCGTTGGGCGGGAATGCCGAATAAGAACGAACGTGCTGCGCTGCGCGAGGTGCTCGATGCGCTTACGGCAGGCGGTTATCTCGAACGCATGGAGGATGAAACGTGGAGAGTCATTCGAGCCGCCGATTGACCGGCATGCTCGTCGCCGGCGCGCTGGCTATCGCCGCTGCACTCGGCATCGGCAGGGCTGCGACGGCCGCTCCCGGGCAAAGCGGCGTCTTTGCGCTGCTCGGCGGCACCCCAAAGATCGCCTCGAAGCTCCGGGCCGAGCCGGGCGCCGCCTCCAGTGTAAGGCTGCAGATTCAACAGTTTCAACTCAGCGGCGGAGCGCCAATCCTTCGTTACGACGTCGAGATGCAGAAACTGATCCATTTAATCATCGTGCGCGACGATTTTGCGACGTTCGCGCACGTTCACCCGTCTTTCAACGGGGCAACTGGGACGTTTTCTGAAACGTTTACCGCGAGCCCGAACCATCGCTATTACCTCTATGTTGATACCACGCCCCGCGGCGTCGGCCAGCAAGTCTTTCGCTTTACGCTCGATAGTGCTGGTCCTCCGGCGACGCCACGGCCTATGCCTTCGGTCTTTTTGCCAAGCGTGGTTGCGGGGCCGTATCGGGTAACGCTCGACCGGACGCAGCTTGGAGCGAATCAAGCGCAGACGCTAATGCTGACCGTCTTTCAAGGACGCCGGTTGGCCGCCAATCTGCGCACCTATCTCGGCGCCGCGGCGCACGCCGTCTTCATTAACACGAGCACACTGGCCTACGTTCACGTGCATCCCATGGTACTCGGGTCACAGAATATGGACATGGCGGGGAGCACGGAGGGCGTGAGCCGAGCCGCCGGTCCGCGCATGCAGATGAAGCTGCCGCCGCTTCCGGCCGGAACTTATAAGCTCTGGGTTCAGTTTCGCGGCCAAGACGGCGAGGTCTTCATCGCGCCGTTTACGCTGCAGGTGCAATAGCACGGCGTAACCGCTTCAGACCAATCGCGATAAAGAAGAGCAGCGTCGCGAGCAAGACGATCGTCGCGCCGCTCGACGCCCGTACGTAGTACGAAAGGTAGAGCCCACCGACGGTGCTCGCTGCCCCAAAGAGCGCTGCCAGCGCCATCATGGGCGAAAACCGCGACGTGAGTTGATACGCCGCGGCCGCCGGCGTCACCAGCAACGCTGCGACGAGCACGATGCCGACGGCCTGCAGCGACACGACGATCGTGAGCGCAAGCATGACGAGCAGCATGTACTCGTACGCCGGCGCAGCGATGCCGCTCGCCTGGGCCACGATGGGATCGAACGTCGTATAGAGCAGCCCTCGAAAGAGCACAACGACCGCCACACCGACGACGATGCTCAGCCCGAGGATGAACCACAGATCTTGCGGCTGCACCGCGAGGATATCGCCGAAGAGAAAGCTCTGCAGGTCGATCGCATAGCTGCGCTGCTGGCTCATCAAATAGACGCCCAACGCGAACATGCCGGTAAAGAGCACGCCGATGGTCGTATCGAGTGAGATCTGTCCGCGCCGATGAACGAAACCGATGCCGATCGCGGTAAGCACCGCAACCACGCCGGCGCCGAGGTAGAAGTTCGCACCGCGGAGATAGGCGATCACGATGCCGGCGAACGAGGCGTGTGCGATGCCGTCGCCGATGAACGAGAGCTTACGCAGAATGACGTACGTTCCCATCGTCGAGCAGAGTATCCCGACGGCCAGCGCCGCAACGAAGGCACGCTGCATGAACGCGTAGTGAAACGGCTCGACCAACGCGTCGAAGCTCACGAGCGTCGAATTTCCGGATGGACCGCGTGCGCCTCGTGCGGCTCGTGATCGTGGCGCAGGTGTCCGTGCGTGTGCGTGTGTTCGCGAATCGCGCTGTATGCCCCCGATTCGACGACCTCGCGCGGGGTGCCGAGCGCGAGCACGCGGCGATCGAGCACGAGCAGCCGGTCGAACCACTCGTCGACGCGGTCGAGGTCGTGGGTCGCGACGAGCACCGGCATGCCGCGACCAACGAGTTGACGCACGATTTCACGCAGCGATTCTTCCGTGGCCGCGTCGACGCCGGTCGTCGGCTCGTCGAGCAGCAAGAGTTGGGGCTCCTGCGCGAGCGCCCGCGCCACGAACGCCCGCTGCTGTTGTCCGCCCGAGAGATGCGCGATGTGGCGATTGGCAAGCGCACTCATGTTCACGACGGCCAACGCATCGCGCACGACCTCGCGGTCGCGCAGACCAAAATGCTGCCAAAAATGCAAGCGCGCGAACCTTCCCATCGCTACGACATCCCAAACCGTCGCGGGAAACGACCAGTCGACGGCCTCGACTTGTGGGACATACGCGATCGCTCCAGGCGGCAGTTGGTGCGGTCGCGCGCCGAGAACGCGCAGCTCGCCGCTGGACGGCTTTAAGAGCCCGGCGATCGTTTTGAGCAGCGTCGACTTTCCCGACCCGTTGGGGCCGACGATGCCAAGCGCCTCGCCGTAGTGCACCGTGAGCGTTGCACCGACCAGCGCGGTAAAATCGTCGTAGCGTACGACCAAATCGCGCGCCACAACCGCATCCTTTGTCATCCTGAGCGTAGCGAGCGCAGCGAGCGAAGTCGAAGGACCGGCGTGCTTCGTAAGCCCTGAGCGAGCGTAGTCGAAGGACGAACGATCACCGGAGCGCTTGGACGATGACGTTTGTATCGTACGTCATCATGTCGATGTAGTTTGCCACGCGCGGATCGGTGCCCACGGAGTCGTCGTAGAGATTCTCGATGACCTTGATGCCGGCGCCTTGGGCAATGGTTGAAAGCAGTTTTGGACTATATTCCGGCTCGCTAAAAACCGCGCGCACACCGTGTCGCTTCGCCGAATCGATCAGTTCGGCGATCTGTGCCGGGTTCGGTTCCTGGCCGGGGTTGCGTTCGACGAAGCCGAGCGTCGTGATGCCGAATCGGTCGTTGTAATACTGCCAGGCATTGTGAAAGACGATCATGTAGCGGTGCGAGGGCGGAATCGTTTTGATTTTGCGCCGGATGTCTTCAGCGAGCTGGTCGAGCCGCGCGTTATAGCTCGCCGCGTTGCGGCGGTACGCATCGGCATGCGCGGGGTCGACTGCCACCAGCCCGTCGCGGATTGCCAGCACGTACCGTTGAGCGAGCACTGGATCCATCCACAGATGCGGATTGGAATTTTTTACGGGCAAGCCCGCAGTGGCGACGACAACATGCAAATCGCGCGCGCCGGCATCATGCAGCAGACGGTCGAGCCACGTTTCGAGCCCCGCACCGTTCTCTACCAAGAGATTGGCGTCGGCAACCGCCGCGACGTCTTGCGGCGCGGGCGCAAAGGTTTCCGGCGATGCGCCGATCGGGACGATGTTCTTCACGCTCACGTACTCCCCACCGGCACCTTGAACGAAGGAGTTCAGCGTCGAGATGGTCGTCGCGACCGCAACCTTGCCGGCAGTGCTTCCACTCGAGGCGTGGGCGCATGCTGTCAGCGCTGCAAGCAGTGCGACGGCGACAATGCGTTTCAGCGGCACGTGCTGCACCGTCCGAAGAACTCCATCGCGTGCCCGTCGAGCTCGAAACCGTGAAGCGCGCGCAACGCTTCGGCGAACTGCTCCATCGCCGCGCAGTCGACGTCTTCCACTCGTCCGCAGCGTTCGCAGATAGCGTGATGGTGATGGTGGGCGGGCTCGCAGAGCATGTACGTGGCCTCGCCTTCCGCATCAGGCCTGGCGGTGATGCCGCCCTTGGAGCGTAGCCGATCGAGCGTCCGATAGACCGTCGAGAGCGAAACTCTCGCGCCGGCCTGCCTGAGCCGCTGGTGAATCTCAGCGGCGGAGAAAAAGCGGGATTCGGCGTGCAGCATACCGGCGATCAGCTCGCGAGGCCGCGTGACATAGTCTGCCCGAGTTCCCATGGGGGCGCTTTATTTGCGAACTGTTCGCAAAAATCTTTCTAAGGTGTCGGGCTTGGACTGGGCGAGGGACAGGTTGCGATCGCCGCTTTCGCCTTGGCGTGGACCTGATCGCGCCAATACGCTGAGGTCTCGGGCCAAGCCGGCAGGGTCAGGCCCACCGCACCGGCGCGCGTCTGAACCTTTGGAATGGCGTCGTTGAAGGCTTGCGGGACGGTCCCGCCGTCTTCGTTGACGACGTTGGCCAATGCGAGCCACGCGTCGGAGAGCATCATCGTCGGAAGCGCTTGGGCCGCCGCCGGACAGCTCGCGTTGAGCCGGCCCGCCACGTCGGCTTCTAAGGCAAGCGCCCACGCCGCGGTGGCGGCGATCTGCGCGAAAAGAGCGCGCTGCGCCTCGGTCGAGCAGACGCTGTTGAGAACGTCACGCTCCTCGTTGAGCGTTGCGATCACGTCGGCGATTGCGCCGTAACGCTCGTTGAGCTGTTCGGAACTCCCGCGCGCCGCGTGCCGGTCGTAGTCCCGCAGATGCGACGAGGCGTCATCGATCGTCTGGCTATTGCACCGGCCCCCGGCGATCACCACCGGTGCCGAAACCCCCGGGGCTGCCGCCGCGGTCAGCGGCAACGTCGCACCTAACAGCATCAGCGCCGCCCTCAAGAGCTTGCTCATCTGCTTTGACAGGTGCCCAGCGCGGCACGTACAATCCTCCAGGTCGCCCAAACGGTCCG
>JBARKF010000193.1:0-7166 GCA_049800655.1 Candidatus Cybelea sp. | reverse complement strand
CTGCGACCGACGCCATGACCTCGGGACCGATCGCGGCCTTCGGAAAGCGCGTCCAAGTGGCCATTTTAGGCTACAAAAACATGGATGAAGCGGTCCCTTCGTTTCTGTCGTTTGACGGGAGCAGCTTCACGGTCACTTATTGGAATCCCTGAGCCGATCGTAAGGTATTAAGCGCGAAGTTCATTTTGAGTGCAATCCTTTAAGTTCCGATGAATCGCGGGCGAGGCTGACGGTCGCGCCATACGCTAGGCTGAGCGAAATCTTCTTTTTAGCGGACCCGCCGCCGGGATAGCTCCAGAACCCCAGGGTTCCGGTTCCATCATCTGGCACAACGACGGTGCCGCCCTGAATCCAGAACTGCCCGATGTCGTTCGTCCCATTTAGCTGCGTCGCGCCGACTTCGGTGCCGGTCGATCCACTAATCGCAAATTGGTAGATCGTCGAGGCGTCCTCATCGGCCATTGCCAAGTACGTGCCATCCCATTGAATGTTCCCTGCCTCACCGATATTTTGATTGAGCGCGATGGCCTTGAAGCGCTTCCCGCCGTTGGGAAGTTCCCATAAAACCCATCCGTCGCTGCGGTACGCATCGACAAACAAATTGCCGGTGCCGTCATAAGCGCAATAAGACAGGATCCCCCCGGGCTGGTACGTTCTTGGAATTCCCCACCGGTCTCTGTGCTTGGGTGGAAACACCGCAACGTGGTACTGGTTAACCACAGCAAGATCGCCCATCGTCGGATCGACGGAACAGCCCTGTGGATACTGATCGGCTAGAATAGCGATCGGCTTTGCGCGGCCGTGCGGGTACTCATAAACATCATAGCCCGAGGCAACGAACACGTCGCCGTTTTCGTTTGAGCATAAGCCCCTTGGCGAGAACCCGGAGAGAAACCCAACCAGCTTCCCCTTCGGATAGGTGTAGACGTAAACTGAGTACGGCAAGCTAGATGCATAGAGCAGGTCCTCGCCCCTGGCTTCCGGCAGCATCCACGACTTGCCACGATCGGCGTGCGTGGCGACTGCGCGGCCCTGCGGAATTTTGCCCGGCTCGCCGATCGGCGGCTGCATGTCATCCTGACCCTTCGACAAGCTCAAGGGAAGGACACCGCACCCTGCTAGCAATGCGGCGGCCGCGCCGATGCCAAGCGTGCAGCGCCAAAAGTCCCGGCTCTTCATATGCAATGCTCCTCGGGGACAAAATTTCGCGATAATCGGGCGCGACCTGCCGCGCCGCCAAATTCGAACAGACGGGCGTGGTTCGCGGCAACGAAGAACTACGCGGCCGCTAAAGGTAGTTCGCTGGATTGCTGAGCCAGCCTAGCGCGCTAAGGCTGGGAAGAAAGCAGTATTCTCCACCGCGCGTGACGACGAAGCGCGGCATCCCGCGCAGCTGCCGCCGCAGCGGCCGATGCGGTATGCTGTAGGTGCCGTTCCCGTCGCCGGCGCCGGTGATCGGATCGCGCTCGGTCGAGTCTCCGGCGAAAAAGGCGCTGTCGTTGATCCATTCCGATTGCACGAACTCGAACTGTCGCGCGAGATTGGCGCCCACGAAGGCAAACATCAAACCACGGTCGACTCCGTCGTCTTCGAGTTGCCCGTCCGGCAGCGGCGGCCCGTACGCCGTGCCGCGCCGGATCATCCGATGGATGCGCACGACGCCGGCGACCTCCGCGTCGCGCGCATTCACGCGGCGGATGTGGGAGCCGAGCGGAGTTGTATAGCCCAGCGCGTCGGCGGCTTTGAAGAGAAAGGCGTTGTTGCGCCGCGCATCGCTACCGAGTCCGGGATCGTCGGCTGCCGGGCAGAGCGCTAGGGGCGCACCGCTTCGCCAGCGCCCCATCATTTTTGCCGCAACGAGCTCTTCGTCGTGGGCGTCGCTCGCATTCGCTCGTAAGTACTGACGAAACGCGCCAACGCGCTGATGCAGTTTACGGAAGGCGACGTAGCTGCCGTTTCGGCCAAGCGCTTCCGGCTGCGGGAGAGCTGGTTTGTCGCTCGTCTCGTCGGGATATCCGAGAACGAACTCGCCCGCTTTGAGTGGACGCTCGTCTGGATTGGTGCCGGGGATGCCGCTCCCCTCGATCGCGGGATGGCTGATGCCGTCTTTGAATCCGAACGGCTCGCGTTCTTCGGGAAGCACGTGGCAGTCTTGACGCCAAATCGCCGTCACTCCGGCGAACTGTTCGTAGGCGGTTCGCGCCCGCGCGAGCGCCGCGTCGAGCTGTGGCTGGTCGGTTGAAATTGCAGTGAGCACGACGTGCGCGTCGCCCGAGCCCAGTGGCTTCTCCCAGTGCTCCGGCCCGCTCTCGCCGACGTCGCCAAGCATCTTCGCGCGCGCCGCCATCCCTTGCTTAAACGGTGTCGAGAAGCTCTCCAGCGATTCGGCGCGAACGCCCAGCGCCTTGAGGCCCGCATAACTCAGCGAGGCGCTCAGCCACGTATCTCGGGCCGGGCTCTCGCCGTGCGCTGACGAGGCGACGACGTTGCGTAATCGTCCCATCAGCTCGCGCCCGGCGGCGGCTTCGTCGATACGTAAGATAATGTACGTGGCCTGGAACGGCGTCGGGCGCGGCCGCAGCACACCGCTTTGAATGTCGTGAAGCTCCAGGTTCGACGAACTCACTTCGTCGCCAGGTTGCGCCAGAAGTGCTGGAGGCTTTCGTCGCCGCCGAAAAGCGTCGTGAAGATCGTCGAATCCGCCAGTAGTATGTCGCCGGCCCGCTCGCCCGACGGCGGCATCCACAAAAACATGTTGAACTCCCGGTTTCCCGCTTCGGTAAATGGGTGCGGTTTGGAAAGATCCACCGGTTGCCGCGCCAAGACGTGGATGTTCTTCGCGTTCGCATCGGTCAATGCGTAGTGCGGCAGATGCATGTGAAAGACGAACGTTTTGACGTTCTCGAGCCAACCGCGCCGGTCCAAGTCGTTCACCGTCGATAGCGCGGCCATCTGAGTCGTGCCGGGGAGCGTTGCGGGCCGCAGCCCATAGCGGTTTTCTACCGGAACCCCTAAGCCGCGCATCAACGAACGCGTATATGTGCCGAAACGCTGCTGGCGCGGGACCAGCGGGTCGCCATGGTGGAAGTATTCCATGTTGCGCACCTTCGGGTCGTCGGAGACGCCGACGTCGTGGTGCGGGCCGAGGATGAGGCACGTACCCTCACGCTTTAAAAAGTCTTTGATCGCGGCGATCTCTTCCGGTGCGGCCTCCTGTTCGGTCACCATATGGTCCAGGCCGAAGATCATCAGCGTATCGGTATCGGCGAGAATTCGTTCGTCGATCGGCAGCTTTTGGCCGGCCTGGTCGACACGCTGATAGACGGCGACGGGATACCCCGTCACCTCCCCCAGCAAGGTTTGGAAGCTCAGAAGCGAGAGATGGAAAAGCTCCAGCGTCCCGGATATTCCCTGCAGGAACATCCGGTGCGAATACGGCTCCGTTTCATAGGCCGGCCACGCCACGCGGCGGACTTCGGTCATCGTCGAGAAGCGATTGTTGAGTTCGGTGACGTCGGCATTTGCCTCCCAGGGATAGCTCCACGTCCAATAGACGCTGAAGCGTCGCTTGCCGGCTTCGTATTTGCGCGGAATCTGAAGTTGATTGTACGTTCGTCCGACGGCCGCCACGGCTTCCTCCTACTGCATCTGATCGAGCATGTCGCCAAGGGCTTTTTTGACGTGAAGCGCTTTCTTTATCTCGTCGGCACTCACGTACGGGTACTCACCGTACTCCAGGAAGCTGGGCACATGATGATCGCGGACGAACTTTATGAAAGCTGGAATATTGGTTTTCCAGTCCTCCGGAAAGCCTTCGAGATTTTCAAACGACGTCGACAAGCCGGCTTTCCCGAAGAGCGCGACGGCGTCATCGGTGTACTTGTCGAAATCGGTATCGAAAATTCCCTGATACATAAACCACGTCTCGCCTTTGATATCGAACAGCACCCATTTTAAGAAGTGCAGCTTTAACGCAGCGAGAAAGTTCGGGTCGGCTTTTATCGCCTTCTCTATCGTGTCGGCGAAGGTTCGCATCGCGGGTTCTCGCCCCGGCTTTAGCTTCGCGATGATCGTAAATCCGTAATTTGACGGCGTCTTTGGAAAGACCGGGCCGTAATTGCCCTCGACACGCTCAAAATACCCCCCTTTGGGGATGGCCATCGCGGCCGGCTTCGACCAATCCTGTTCTGGCTCGCTCATCTCGTGGTTTTCTCCTTTTCAAAGGAAGGCGGCAGGCAAAGTGCGGCGGCCTTTAGGATAGCGGTCCTACCATGTTGGCCGTGCCCGCTCTCTTCGCAACTCTTGCTGCCGAGTCCCCGACGCCGGTTCCGCAGGCGGCCGCGACACCGGCCGCAAGCAGCCGTAGACGCGATCCGTGCGGTGGCCCGCAAGAACTACTCAAGAAATATCTCGCCGCTTCGCCGTGCGTTTTCGTTGCGGGTCAGGCGAGCCTGCAGGCGACCTACGCGACGAGCAGCATCCCGGCAGACGTGGTGCTCGATTTAGGGGGATCGACCGCCCAGGTGAGAGCGAATCGGTCGGCGAGCGGCTATCCGGGAGCTCTCGTCAACATCGGCATATCTCAAAATGCGCAGATTATGATTCTGCCGCCGTCCTTTTCGCAGTTGTCGAGCTCGACGCGGGGAACGCTGGCCGCCGGCGCAACCGACATGGAGTTCTGGTACAAGCAGCTCGTCTACGTCGACGGGGCGCGCGGAATTCTCGGCGGGTTGCTGCTGACCTACGAAGCCCCAACGGGATCACCGGGCATTGCTGCGCCTGGCCCGGCTTACACGATCAATCCACTCCTTAACGTGGCCACGAATCGAGCGCGATCGATGGGCGTGAGCCTCGCCTTCCCGGTAACGAATTTCGCCAGCGCTTCATCCTCTGGGATCACGCGCGGCTGGAGCTTTGCGCCGCAGGCCGTTCCCTTTTGGCGCTCGCCAGGCGGGACGCTGCTCGCGCTCGTCGTGTCTCACGACTTTACGACCAACGCCACCCCTCTGCTGCTCAACACCGCGCAGCTGATCACGCGGCAGTTTCAGCTCCAAGCGACCTATGGCGGCGTCAACTCGATCGTCGATCTCGCGAATCCGCTCGCAGGCGTCACTCGGGCTCAGGGAACGTCCTACTCGCGCACGCTGACAATAGGGGGAAGCTACATGTTTGGAACCAGCGACCTGTGACCGCGCACGACGTCGACCTCCTCGTCATCGGCGGCGGCCCGGCAGGCACGGCCGCGGCGTTACGCGGCGCCGATCTCGGTGCGACGACAGCGCTCGTGACGCGCGACGCATTCGGCGGGATGGCGGCCAACGACGGACCCATTCCGGTGCGTACGCTCGCGCATGCTGCCCGTCTCATCCGCGAAGCGCGACAGCTCGACCAGTACGGCATCTCGACGGGCGTTGTCGCGTTAGATTATCAGGCACTCGTCTCGCGCGCCGGCGAAGTCGTTGCCGAAGCGGCGTTACATTCGACGCTGCGCCCGCAAATCGATCGAGCCGGCGTGACGGTCTACGAGCATGCCGGCACGGCGCATTTCGTCGACGCGAATAGCATCGCCGCCGAACGCTCTCCCACGCTCCGTGCAAAGAAGGTCGTGATTTGCGCCGGCGGCATTAGCCGTAAGCTGAACGTTCCGGGATGCGAGTTGACGGTAACGCCGAGCGATGCTTTCGGCCTGACGGCGGTTCCGAAGTCGGCGATCGTTATCGGCGCCGGCGCGACCGGAGTGCAAGTCGCCTCGATCTTCAATGCGTTCGGCACGCGAATCGAGCTTTTTCAGAGTGGGCCGCGCATTATTCCGACCGAAGATGAAGATGTTTCGCGCGATGTTGCGGCGGCTTTCCGTGCGGACGGCATCTTCGTCCATGAAGACTTCGGGAGCATCGTTCGATTCGAACGATCCCCTTCCGGCGTTAGGATGACCTTTTGCAAGAATGCGATTGAAGCGAGCGTCGAGGCGGAGCTGGCGGTCTCGGCCGTCGGTTGGGTGGCCGACGTTGCCGGCCTGCAATTAGCCAACGCCGGCGTCGAGATTAACGACCGAGGTTCCGTTGCGGTGGACGAGTATCTGCAGACCTCCAACGCAAACATCTTCGCCGCAGGCGACATCATCGGGCGATCGATGCTTGTGCCGCAAGGCGTGCGCGACGGATTCATCGCCGGGAACAATGCCGTTAGCGCGGAGGCCCTTCGCGTGCCCGCTGACGTCGAGCCTATCGGAAGCTTTACCGATCCGGAGTACGCGAAGGTTGGGATGACGGAAGAAGAGGCGCGCGAGGATCACCCAGTGATCGTGGCCCGTGCGGAGTACGCCGAGACGACTCGGCCGATCATCGATGGTCGAACGCGGGGATTTTGCAAGCTCGTTGCAGATCGGGTCAGCCTCCGAATTCTTGGCTGCCATGTCGTCGGCGAAAGGGCGGTCGAGGTCGCGCAGATGGCCGCGATCGCGATGACCGCCGAAATGAAGATCGACGACCTCGCCCGCATCCCGCTCTCATTTCCAACCTACGCCAACGTTCTCGGGCGCGCGGCGCTTCGCGGCGTTCGCGAACACAGAACGAACGGGCCGTAACCCTCAGGAAGGCGGCGACGCGGGTGAGGGCTTGGGTGGACCATTAATCGGCACGAGATCCAACGTAACGGTGTCGAGACGATAGGAACCTTCGCCGACGTAGCTATTCGGCTGCGCGCAGACGACGCTGTTTTGCGGTCCGTATACTACAACGAGACCCGAGGGGCCACACTGCGTCTGTGTGAGCTGGTAGTTCGATAAAAACGTTGCGCCGGGCGTACCAGCCTGGACTTCATAAGAATTATAGGTGACGTTATCCTCCTCGTCTACGACCGCACCATAGACGGCAGCGGAAGTAACGCCGATCGCCATCGCTCCCCAGAATCCGCCACCCCAATAATAGGGTGCCGGAGCCCACGCCATGCCGCCATTCCAACCGTAGTATCCTCCGCCGCCGTAGACCGGATTGTTGACGATGGTGTTTCCGCCGCCGCCGTTAATGACGTTATTGCCTCCGCCATTGCCTCCGCCGGGGCGGCTGCCGTTGCCGGGACGATTTCCACCGGCGCCACCCGGACCACCGGGCCCGCCGGGTTTGCCGGGTCCACCAACGCCCCCGACGCCGCCGACGCCCCCGACG
>JBARKF010000192.1:0-3154 GCA_049800655.1 Candidatus Cybelea sp. | reverse complement strand
CAAATCCCTTAACCCACTGGGCCATTTCGAGCATCCCTTGCTCTTCTGAGATGGAGTGGCCGAGCATGATCCAGCCTTTCGGAATTCCCAGCGCCATTGCGTCGAGAACGTAGGCCGGGCTGTCGAGAAAGCCATCGCTTTCCTGCTGCTCGCCGCTCGCGACCACATCCACGTCGGGGTTGTTGATACTCGGCGTCGCGTATCCCACGCCGAGTTGTAGACGGCTCACCTTCGCCTTAGGATCGCCTACGACACGCATCGCTTTATCACCCAGGCGCTTTTGAAAGGTCGCGGCCAACTCTTCGAGGGTCGTCTCCGGAAGCGTGAAGTGGTGCGACTGCGGCGCCGTCTCATACTGAGTGATCTCCAGCGCGCGCGCCAGTCCAACCCAGATAAAGTCCGGCTTCTGCGCATGCATGTGGTCGTGCATGCGAAAAATCACAATATCGTGTGCGCGCATGAAGTCGACCTTGAGCTTGTAGCTCGGGTCCCCGCTCACGATGGTGATGTCGTCGTGGTCGTTCCAGTAGGTGTCTTCATGCGGGATGATCATGTTGCAGCCCGCGTCTGCGGCGCGCCGGATCGTGTCGTAGGAGCAAAACATGGTCGTCGCGATTCCCTTGACCACGGTGTCGGGGCCGCCGAACTTGAAGGTGTCGCGGTAGGTCGTCTCTCGCCAGGGGAAACCGAGATGGGACTTGATGCGGGCCACCACTTCGCCCGCGGTTAATGAGGCGCTCATAAGGGTGGTCTCCAGTAGGGATCGCCGGCGGAGATCCATGTCGATGCGGCCTCGGGAACGATCGTCTTCAGCCATTGTGCGCAGAGCTGCATGCCGGGATCCTCCGAGACGACTCGTCCGGTAAGGACCAACGCCTTCTTACCGCCAAGATCGTCCGTATCGCGTACGTACTCGACAGACTCCCACTCGCGCACCTCGCCGGCAATGATTGCATCCACGCCGGGAAGCGCTGCGATCGATGCCTGGATGGGTGTCGATCCGGGCAGCAGCGCTACTTTCCTTACACGCAGTTTCGCATCGCCAACCACGCGCAGGCCCCCGCGGGATTGCAATGTCTTCTTCGTATGCAACACCAGCGCATCCAGCGAGGTCTCCGGGATCGAGATCTGTTTCGCATGGGCGGCAAATTTTGACCAGCCCAGTGTATCGGCGAGGCCCTGCGCAAATGGATCCGGGCTGCGCAGGCGCCAATGATCGCTTAACCGGAACACGACCAGGTTATGTTTCTTGATAAAGGCGTCTTTACCCGAGAAAACCGGATCGGGCGGAGGCGGCGGAAGAGGCGCGGCGGGTGCAGAGGCAGGCTGACCGAAAGGGCGTCTGACCGGGGGCGTTGGGGTGTCCGCCTTTGAGTAGAAGGTCGGCTCGGAGGTGATGATCAGGTTTGCGCCCGACTTTACCGCCCGAGTGAGCACGTCCAGCGAAGCAAGCGACGTGGTGACGATGCCGGTCACGGCGGTTGACGGGTCGCCGGCCTTGAACGTATCGACCGTATCCGGTTTCCAGTCGACGCCAATATTCTTCCTGATGCGATCGACCACGTCCTGCGCGGTAACGGCGCCGCTGATCGAACGCGCCGTCAGCGGTGCGGCCACAATGCCGGCCGTTGTCAGCGTAACGAACCTACGTCGTGAGAGGTACATGAGCTCCTGCCTGCAACGGGCCAAGTATAACGGCGGAGACAGCCTTCGCGATCACGATAAATGAGAAAATCACATGTCGGCTGTAGTGAAAGCGTTTGCGGGTCCCCGCCTTTTTGTCGACGAGCGTAATGCGCCACGCGGCGGATTACGTTTAAAAAAATCCGATCGACACACCACTGGTTGACGCGAGACGCAAAGTGATCTCGTCTTGCGTCAGGCTTCGGCTATGCGGGCAATCAGTTCGCATCGTTGTTTCAGAACGTAATACACAGATCCTCCTCGATCAAAATCCCTTGACAACCGGTTGATCGCGAGCATACCGTGGGCCGCGTTATTTCTGCCAGTCTTTCAGTAACTGGCGCTGATCAACTAGCAGCCGGTTTGGGGCCGGAGAGTTCTATCTCAGTTCCATAAGGAACTAATAGCCTTTTGGGCGCATTCTCCTGTTCCATCCGCGATCGGGAAAGGCATGCACCATGATTCAAACGCATATCTCTGCGTGGAAAGCAGGCCGCGCCGGCCTTCTCATCTTCTTGTTTGCTATCTTCGCACTCTGCTTTCGCATCTGGGCACAGCAGACCTCGGGCTCGGTCGTAGGAGTCGTGAGCGATAACTCGGGCGCGGTGGTCAGCGGAGCTTCCGTAACCTTGACGGACGTCGACACGGCCGATCACCGCACGACCACCACCAACGCCAACGGCGACTACCAGTTCGTCAACCTGCTTCCGGGCAACTATAAAATCGATATTGAAAGCACTGGTTTCAAGCACTTCATCCGCACGAATGTCGTGGTACAGGTGCAGGGCTCGACGCGTGTCGATGCCGCCCTCGACCTGGGCAATGTGAGCGAGACGGTGCAAGTCACCTCCCAGGCTCCTTTGCTCGAGACTCAGCAGGCAACCATCGGCCAGGTGGTTGCGGGACGGGCTGTGACGGAACTGCCCCTCAATGGGCGGAATATTTTCAATCTGCTCGCGCTCTCGCCGGGTGTCGTGCCCCAGGGCGGAACGCAGGCACCCAATGCCGTATCCGGAATGAACGGCAACGGATTTTCGACAGGAAACTATCAGATCTCCGGAGGAATTCCCAATACCGGCGCGCAGTTCATCGATGGCGCGCCGATCAACAACGGATATATCAATGCCATCTCGTATATACCGACGCAGGACTCGATCCAGGAGTTTCGCGTTGAGGGCAATGCCATTGGGCCGGAGTTTGGCGGCACCACCAATGGCGTGGTCACGATGGTGACCAAGAGCGGAACGAATTCCTATCACGGTACCGCGTACGACTTCCTGCGAAATACCGTTTTTAACGCAAACACCTTTTTCAACAACCGCGCGCACTTGCAGCGTCCTGTTCTCATTCAAAATCAGTTTGGCGGCGTCATCGGCGGTCCCATCAAGAAAGACAAGTTGTTTTTCTTTGGCAGCTACCTCGGAATACGCGCCGCCATCGGCGCCTCCACTACCTATACTGTGCCCACCGC
>JBARKF010000191.1:0-12613 GCA_049800655.1 Candidatus Cybelea sp. | reverse complement strand
GGCTCGCGGGCTGAAACATCCGGACGCAGGGACAGCGCTTTCGGCTAAAAAGTGCAGCCGATACAAATCGCGGTCGTCGGTGGCGGGCCGGCGGGGCTCAGCACCGCGGGAGCGCTCATCAAACTGGGTGCAAAGCCCGTCGTCTTCGACCGAAATGCGCGGATCGGCGACTCGTGGCGGCGACGCTACGATCGACTGCATCTTCACACGACGCGCCGATTTTCCGGTCTAGCGCACTACCAAATACCGCGATCGTACCCGCGGTATCTCTCACGGGATATGTATGCGGAGTACCTGCAGTTGTATGCCGAGCAGCTAGCGATCGACGTGGCACTCGGATGTAGCGTCGAGACCATCGGGCTCGCGGCCTGGTCCGATCGCGAAAAGCCGGCTTTCGATTTGCAAACCAGTAAGGGGAGAACGCTCGCGTCCGCGGTCGTCGTCGCGACGGGCATGTTCGGAGAACCCGTGACGCCGCGAGTTGCCGGGCTCGAAGACTATTGCGGTACGGCTCTCCATGCTAGCGCGTACCAGAGCGGCAAGGCGTTTGCAGCGAAGCGCGTCCTCGTGGTCGGCCTCGGTAACACCGGGGCGGAGATTGCAACCGACCTCGTTGACCGTGGCGCGGAGTACGTCGCGGTGAGCGTTCGCTCGACGCCGCCGGTGGTGCTGCGCGACCTCCTCGGCGTTCCCGTTCAGCTCTTCGGCATCGCACTATCGCGAGTTGCGCCGGCAACTGCCGACCGCATTGGCCAGGCGCTGTCCCGATTGGCGATAGGCGACTTATCGCGCTATGGCCTTCGGGCACCGGATTGGCTGCCGTTCTCGTCGCGGCGCATACCGGTGATCGACGTCGGCTTTCTTGGGCACCTCAAGCGCGGAACGGTCACAGTGCGGCCAACGATTGCCCGGTTCACGGAACGCGGCGTACTTTACGGCGACGGCTTCGCGGAGGAGTTCGACGCCGTCATCTTTGCCACGGGATACCGCACCGGTCTCGAGCGACTGCTTCAGTTGCCAGGAGTGCTCGACGATGCGGGTTTTCCCCGAGCTCGCATGGGCGAGCCGACCGTGGTGCCGGGATTGTACTTCATGGGCTTTGTCCACTCGCATCGCGGCCTGCTCTTCGAGATCGAACGCGCCTCGCGGCGACTGGCGCGACATTGGCTCTTAGACGTTGCAACCCAACAGCGCTTCTGACGGAAGGGCGTCAACCCGGAAATCGTGTACTAGCTACGCATAGTGCGCCAATTACCACTACTTGTGATATCGGCGTGGCTGATTGCTGCGACGTTGACGGCGGATGGGGCCGAAGCGACGTTTACGGCCTTTTCGGATAGGTCGTACGGGATTGAGCACGTCGAGTTGATAGACGGTCTGGGAACACCGGCCCGACGCGATTGGACGGTCGTTGTCGAGAAGGGGATCATCAGTTCGGTAGGACCGTCGGCGACGACGACGGTAGCACAAGGCATTCGTGTGGTCGATGGGCACGGCAAATCGCTAATGCCCGGCATTGTGGGGGTGCACGAGCATCTCTACTATGAGACCAACGAAACGATGCGCGAGGCGCCGACGATGCTGTTCAGCGCGCCGAAGCTCTATCTCGCGGCCGGTGTAACGACGGCGAGAACGACCGGATCGCTCGAAACGTACGCCGAGCTGAACCTCAAGCGTCGCTCTCGCGAGCCCCGACCCACTTCACGTTGGCAGAGAGTGAGCGCCTCACCTTGCGGATCCGCGTTGCCGCTGTAGCGTGGGATTAAGAATTTCATCGAGTGGATCCAGGTTGCTCTCAGCGTTGGTAAGCGGTAATGATTGAAACAAAACGACTCTTACTGCGGCATTGGAGCATTGAAGACGTCCGGTCGATCGTCGGTATCTATGGCGATCCGGAAACGATGAAATGGTTCGGCCGCGGAGTGACATTTTCGCAGCAAGAGTTGACCGAATCTCTAAAGCACGTCATGGAAGAATACGCCTACCCAAATCTGGGTAACCACGCTGTCGTCGAGAAGGACAGCCTTGCCGTTATCGGTCACTGCGGTTTGCACCGAGGTTCCGATGGCAAGGAGGCTGAGGCCGACTGGCTAATCGCGCGGGATCGATGGGGACGCGGCTATGCCACGGAAGCCGCCCTGGCGCTAATAAGGCGGGCCTTCGAAAAGGGAAATCTTCCAAGCATTTGCGCGGTAGCACACCGAGAGAACCTGGCTTCGATCGGGGTGATGCGCAAGTTACGAATGACCTTCGCGGGTGAGTGCGACCGGGACGGCTTCCCCTCGGTCATTTACCGCATTGCTCGCGAAGATTTCACCTAAGCGTGGCCACTGGATGGTCACATTGATGTTTTAATGCCGGTCCGAACCAGAAACCAATTCGCGGGGTAGGACGTGAGAAACCCGAGCACCATGCCGATTTGCATCATGAACCAGAAGGCCGGCTGATTCGGCATCAGCGGCGGGTGGAAGAGAACGAAGAAGCAGATGGCCATCCATCCGAAGAGGCCAACTTCAAATGCGGTGAGCGAAATCGTGTCGGCCTTGATGGCCGCCCCTACGCCGGGCCAAAAGGCGAGATGGCGCATCGGGACGATCGCGAAGAACTGGAATGCGATGCCGAACGCGTAAGCCAAAAGGTAGTCGCCAATATACTCGGTTGCCAGCACCGAACCGAGGATGATGAAACCGCTATAGAAGATGACAAACTCCGCGATGATGTCCCCTAGCACGCAGCCGGCGCCACAATGGGTGGCGTCGACGGCGACGCGGCTGTAGAACGGCCGCTCGCGCCGTGAGGGGTGGCCGAGCCGCGCGTACATCCATATGGCCAGCGGACCGCCGTAGAGCGCGGTGATCGGCCAGACCCAGTTCATGATCGCCATTTCCTGAGGATGACGCACGACGTTGACGAGGATGACGACGAAGCAGATCGCTGCAATGCTGAGCGATACGATCGCAACGACGTTCAGCCAATCGGGTACCATATTGAGTTGCCGCTGATTGCGGGCGAGCTAACGCAAATTCCTTGCAGCGGTGCCGATCGCGAGTCCGCTCACCTCGACAACGGGTGGGTGGCCCTCGGGCACGACGTGAATCTTGTTGGCGATGTAGCAGTCCGCTCCGGAGGTGCCGTAAACCGGGGCGCCTTACGGCCGATGGGTACCGCGGCTGGACAATCGAACATGCGTCACATGGAGCTCGAGGAAGACGGCGCCCGAAATCGACTGTATTGGGATCAAAAGAGCGGCGAATATCAAGCGGCTCATGGCGATCAGCTGGGGAGACACCCGTTGGCCTGGGGAGTGTGGTCGATCTCTGAAGATCAGCTACACGTGCTGGGAGATGTCCGGGCGAAGGACGTCTTAGAGCTCGGATGCGGCGGGGCGCAGTGGTCGATCGCGCTCGTTAAGCGTGGCGCGCGCTGCGTTGGGCTCGACAGCTCCGCACGGCAGTTGGAACACGCTAGGAGAAATCAGCAGAAGGCCGGCGTGGACTTTCCGCTCGTTCACGCATCGGCCGAAAGCATTCCATTTCCGGATTGCTCGTTCGACATCGTCTTTTGCGATCACGGTGCGATGTCGTATGCGGACCCTTTCCGCTGCGTACCAGAAGCAGCGCGGCTTCTTCGTCCCGGGGGTCTGCTCGCATTTTCTGCCGAGACGCCGCTCCATTTCATCTGCTGGGACGAAGACACCGATTCGTTGGGGACGACGCTGAAAGAGCGTTACTTCGATCGGCGGAGAGCCGATAACGGATCGAGCGTCTGTTTCTCGTTGCCGTACGGTGAGTGGATAGCGCTCTTTCGCCGGTGCGGTTTCCTCATCGAATCGCTGACTGAGCTTCGACCACCGCAGGGCGCGACGACGTCTTACAACGATTTCGTCACTTTCGAATGGGCCGATTCGTGGCCGGCGGAGCAAATCTGGCGCGTTAGGCGCCTCTCTGCAGTATGACCGAGGATTCGGAACGGAAGTGGAGCATCACCGCGTTGGTGAAGGCAGAAGAAACGGGAGAACGCGGCGGTCGGACGCTGCGCGTTCATTCGGTTCCAACGACGGCCGAACAGCTTCGGATGGTAGTCGAGATCGTTGCCATCGTTGCAGCCGGCCTGTGGGCGCTCTATACGTTCGTCTACATGCAGCGCATCGTGCCGCTTTCGGAACCGGCATCCTTCTCCGTGCCAACGGTGGTCGAGCAGGGCTCGACCGTGAACGGCGTTGCCTTCCTTACCATTCACAAGCGGCTCGAGAACACCGGTGACGTTCCCATCGACATCGCCGCCGAGGCGCTCAGCGTCTATGGCGAACGGCTTGTACACGGCTCGGCACGTTACAGCGGATTCGAAACGCCCACAAACGCGCGACTCAGCGGCGATGTTCCGCGGCGGCAGGTCGCGCTGCTCTTTTCGTTTGCCAAGCTGCGAAACGGCGCGATCCACGGAAATCAGCTGACGTATTTTTTCACGCTGCCCCACACTTCGGTGGATGAGACGTTTCTGGTGGCAGTGCCCGTCAAATCCTATCCGGTAATTCTGGTTAAGCGCAGAGATTTTGTGAGAAAGGCTCCGATCGTCCCGAAGATCGACGTAAAAATTGTTAAGGATCGCTTCGGAGCGTACGACGTGCAGTCAGGTACCCCGGGCGCGCCTCCGCCCGACGGCGAGTACGACAGTGAATACGAATACGCGATCCGCCAGCAGTGACCGGCGGAAAACTCATCGGAAATTGCGGCTAGGTCGAGCGGATGTACGTCGTGGCTTGATTGCCCTTCTGGTCTTTGACCAGAATTCGTTGGGCGGCGGGCTCGCTGGCGCAGGTCGTGCCTTGCGGAACGACGGTCCACGCACCGCCGGTCGTGACTGGCGCTTGAATGACCCAGCATTCGCCGGCGGCCGTTTCAGCGGTGAACGCCCCGGTATAGCCGTCCTCGACCGCCGTGAGCGTGAACGACGACTTGATCGATTGAGGTGCGGGATTCGTCGCCGTACCGCTAGGACTCAACTGGATCACGTTTGGCGTAAAGTCGTTGTGCGTGCAGGCGACCAGACCCAAGACGATGGCGAGCGCCGCGAAGAGACGCATGGTTTTTTGTTCTTGGTTTGGGCTCGAAAGCTTACCTGCCCGGCGCAGATTTTCTAACCATACTGTGCGATGAGCCGTTGCGCATACCAGGCCGGCCATGGGTCTGCCGGCGCGACCTTCGTGTACTCGGCGTCGAGTTCGACGAGCAGCCCGGTAAGGTGACTGCGCACGGGTCGCCGCGCCAGCAGCCGCGGCAGCTCCGAATGAGCGAGGAGCCAGTCCGAGTAGAAGGTAGCCCAGTCGTCATCGTTTCCGTCGGTATCGGCGAATACCGTGTGGTGAACCTCGCCAACTTGCTGCAACAGCTTCGCTATTTGAGTTGCCGCATTCTCGCTCATTGCTCGCTCCCGTCCGTTCGCGCTAACTCCGGCCCGAGGCTTTTCAACCGCCGCGCCGAAGCAATTTGCCCCTTGTCGACTCTTCAATGGAGGTTCTCGATGTACGTCAATCGCGTCGCCCGAGCCTGTTTCCCCATCGCGCTAATAATCGTCGCCGGTTGTGGAGGCTCCGGCGTGACGGCATCGACTGCGCCGAGCGTCGCCGGCGCCGGCGCGCCGATCACGGCCGGCATCGCGCGTGGGCTTCCGAGTCACGCGAGGCTTCGGCCGGCATATCCGACGAAAAAATCGCTGCTCTTCGAAACGAATCTCGATAACCAGACCGTCAACGTCTATCAGACGAGCGCGCTGAAGAGCAATCCTGCGCCGATCGCTACGTTTCACACGCAGAGCGGCTGCCCCGATGGTTTAGCGATGGATAAGAAAGGGACGCTTTACGTCGCCGACGAGTGCAACGGCAACGACATCGAGGAGTTCCCCAAGGGATCGACGACCGAAAAGACGGCGATCACCGGGATCAGCAACCCTTCCGGCTTGGCAATCGACAAGAACGGAACGCTCTACGTCAGCACCTATCCCGCATCCATCGAGGAGTTTCCGGCCGGCAGCACCTCGCCGTCGCAGATCATCACGGGGCAGGGTCTAACCGATCCCTTCGGGCTCGCGTTCGACGCAAACGATAACCTTTATGTCGCCGATTTTGGTGCCGGCACCGTCTACGAGATTCCATTTGGAACGACCAACGTTAAGAACCTCGCCCTGCAAGGTCTCGACGAGCCGCTCGGCGTTGCAATCGATCAGAAGACGAAAAACCTTTGGGTAACCAACGGGTCAGGTAACGAGATCACCGTGTACAAGCTCGGCAACACGACCCCGATTCAAACGATTGCGGGCAACGGTTTCCCCTACAGCGCTAGCGCTCAGAACAACGGGAAGCCGCGCGGAACCGTCGTGACCTCCGACATCACCGCGGATGCGGTCTACGCATTCAAATCGGGATCGTATACGCCGTACGCGACGTTGACCAACGGCGTTGGCGATCCCAACACCGTGCTGCTCGCGAAACCCTAGTGGCAACGATGCGTCGTTACTACGAACCGGGCATCTTGGAGCTGAACTTAAGCGTGTAGGCCGCCGGGAACGGCGCGGCGCAATGGCTGGCACGGTAAACGGTAACGCCGACGACATTAGCCGTAGAAGCGCAGAGCTGGCCCGAGGCCGGCAGACTTGAGAACGTTACCTGGCCGTCGCTGCCGGTTGGAGCCGAGGTAATTTCGCCGGTGGCCACCCCGTTTGCGATCCCGGTGGAGAGAATCACTTGAATTTCCGCGATCGGCGCTCCCTTCGATGTGGTCACGGTAACGGTTGTCGAGGCGGGATTCGGTCCCGTGCTTGGCGTTGACGAGGAGCCTCCGTTGCACGCGGTGGCCGTAGCTAGCAGCACCGCGAGTCCCAAACTGCGAACGAAAGACATCTTGACCTCCTTTCACGAGAGGAAGGCTTCTCGTCGCAAGAGAGCGCGCTTTCTGCTCGGAGTGAAAGGCCGATTAGAGCCGGTTACTTGGCGTGTGGCGCGGCGATCTCGGCGAGCATGTCGGTCGTTCCGGGAATTCGCACCAGGTGCGGGTAGCGAATCCCGCCGTGATAGGCGAGCGCAAGCGTCTGATACCAGCCGTTCTGGGTTACGATCAGCGAGATCGGCGAGCTCGAGTGCTCGGCGCGCTTTACCGCATACTCGAGTACGTCCGGCGTAAACTGCTGACCGTTGACGGCCAAGAGGTGCATTCCAGGTGCTAGACCCGCTTTCCACGCCGGCGAACTCTCGCGGACGTCCCGCACCACACCTTCGCCGCTGAGATTCGCGCCGTAGGCATACCAGCCGTTGACGCCATGCTCCTGGGCTTGATTTGCGGTGATGAACGTGTTGGGAGCGGTCGTATACTCCATCTTCCAACCGGCACGCGCGAGCTCGTCGCCGGCGGGATGGACGTCGACTCGATAGACGTGACGCTCGAAGAAATCGTGCCAATCGTACGGCTCCACTTGGTTGAGCAAGCTCTCGATCTGCGCACGCGTGTACGTCACGACGATTGGACCGGTTACCGGCGGCGCGGTGTACTTCTGGAGAAATGTATCGAGCGAGCGCGCGCCATGCGAACGCTCGCGGATAATCGTGTCGACGTCGAGCCAGACCAGCTCGCCTTCGCTATAGAAATCGCCGGCGTTACGGCGAATCGCCCCGTATTGCCCGCGCGCCGTGTAGTAGTAGGGTGCCCCGGTGGTGAGGTCGATCAATGGGGTTGTGGAGCGGCCGGTTTCGGTATCCATCTCGGCGTAGACCGTCGCGAGATATTCGGGAAAGAGCTTCGGCGCGCGAATGCCGGACCGGAAGGAGAGCAGGTCACCGAGATACTGATTCATCCCCTCGTAGACCCAGAGGAGGTCGGTGAGCTGCGGCACTTGGAAGTTTGGCGTCGTGAGATCCGCGGGGCGGCGGTATTTACCGTTCCAGGAGTGTGAGAACTCATGCGTGATCAAGTCGCCGCCGGAAAGCGACTCCTGCGGATCGGTCAGGAAGTCGCCGGAAGCTCGATCGTCGCTCGATTGGTGATGTTCGATGCCTTGGAAACCAATCGGGTCGCTTAGCGTGAGGAGCGCGTGATAGTCGTTAAAGTGCCGCGATCCGTAGAGCGCAAAAGCCTCCGCCGGCACACGCTGATACGCTTTGAGCAGCTTGGGGGGAATGTCGAGATCCTGCGGGTCGTCGCCGAATGCATCGAGCTGCACAAACGTGTTGCCCTCGCGCCAGAGGTCCCATTTTTTCACGTAGCGGCCCATATCGAGCGGCGAATCGACGAGCATGTTGAGCGGCGTTACCGCAAACTCGACGCGCGAGCCGCTCGGCGACGCACCACGCAACGCCGTCGCGTAACCCCAGCCGTCCGGCAAGATGATCGACGGCTTCACGAAATAGTGATGCGAGTCGATGCCTTCTTGATAGAGCAGCGCGCGGTTCCAGTTGAGGATCGCTACCGAGTGCGACGACATCGTATCGCCCGGAGCGTTCATCAGCACGTCGAAGCTAACGTCGATGGCTCGAGCGCCGGACGGAACGTCGACATGGAACGCGTAAAGGTCGACCGAATCGCGACGCCAGTCAAGGGGCGCTCCGTCAGCGGAGATCCGCAACGCCGCCAAGTCGTTGAGCGGCCCGGTTGGACCGTGCTCGCCCGGAATCCACTTCGGATAAACGACGGTAAAGGGACCCGGCGCGGCCGGAATCCGCTCGCGGACCTGCATGATGCCATCGTACGCCCGCGATGCGTCGAGCACCAGCGTCGCGGGCTGTTGCTCGGTTGCATAGGGGGTCTTCGGCACAAACGTCTGGCCCGAGACCGCCGACGGCGCGAACGAAGCGCAGAGTATTAAGGTAATGCTCAAACGACGCATTCTCGCCGGGTTCTCATCGCCGAGGGCGCAACCTCCCGCAATTCAGCAGGTCCGCCACCCGAAGATCACCAAGTGCCACCGGTTCCTCGATATCATCCCCGCTTTCCGACGGAGGTCGCTATAACCACGTGAAGATCGTGGTGACGGTTAAGCTTGTTCCGGACCCCAACGCTGAGAAGCGAATCGACCCGCAGACGAAGCGGCTCGTTCGCGGCGACGTTGAGACCGTTCTCAATCCGTACGACGAATACGCGCTCGAGGCCGGCTTGCAGCTCAAGGAACGCGCCGGCGGCGAGTCGCGCGTGACCGTCTTCTCGATGGCGCCCGAACCCCTGAAGGAGACGTTGCGCAAAGCGCTCGCGATGGGCGCGGATGATGCCGCGATCCTGAGCGATACCGCTCTGGAAGGAAGCGACGTATGGGCAACGGCGTACGCAATTGCGCACGCGTTGCGCAAACTCGACTTCGATCTCTTAATCGTCGGAGGTCTCACCGACGACAGCAGCACGGGGGCCGTACCGGGCGCGCTCGCCGAGCATCTTGGGTTGCCATGCGTTACGAACGCGCGCAAGGTCGAGATCGCCGGCGAAGGGCTCGAGGTCGAGCGTGAAACCGACGCCGGCTACCAGACGGTACGAACGCCGCTCCCGGCGCTGTTGACGACCGCCTTGACGTTCGGCGAGCCGCGCTACGCGTCGCTGAAAGGCATCATGGGAGCGAAGAAAAAGACCATTGCTGCGATGTCGCTGGCAGATCTCGCACTGGAGCAACCGGTCGGAACCAGTGGCTCGAAGACCGAGTTGCGCAGCTTCGCACCGCCGGCCGCGCGTGGGAAAGGGCGAACGGTCGAAGCCGCCGACGGGCTCGCCGGCGCTCAGGCAATCTTTGACTTTCTGCGAGAAAAGAAACTCGTCTGACCGTGAAACACGTCATCGTTTACGTCGAGCATCGTCAAGGCGAAACGCGCAAGGTTACGTTCGAGCTTGCGACTGAGGCGCGCCGCCTCGCCGACCAGCTGGACGGGAAGGCGCACGCCGTCGTTCTCGGCGCTGGAGCGGCGGAACTCGCCGAGCAGCTCAAGGCATATCCGCTTGATACTATCCACGTTAGCGAAGATCGCGACGTAGACGCCTTCTTGCTCGATCCCGTCGTCGATTATCTTCAAGTCGCCGCTGTGGCCATTGGGCCGTCGCTGATCCTCATCCCGAACACGCTCTCCGGTCGCGACGTCGCCGGCCGTCTCTTGGTGCGCCTCTCGGCGGGCATCGTGGCTGATGTCGTCGAGATAGGCGTCGAAGACGGCCTGGTTCTCTGCACGTCGCCAAAACTGGGCGGCGCGTTAACCACGACCTGTGCGCTGCGCCCCGCCGAGTACGGCATTGCGACGATCCGTCCGAACTCGTTCGAGGCAACACCGGGCGGCGATGGTGCGGCGGTCGTGCCGCTTTCGAAGCCCTCAAGGAGCTATGCGGCCGCGATCGAGCGCGATGTCGAGGAGGGAGCCGGCGAGCTGGCACTCGAGGAGGCGCCCGTCGTTGTTGCAGGCGGGCGAGGCCTCGGAGGCCCCGAGCCCTTTGAAACGCTGTTGAAACCGCTGGCGCAGGCCCTCGGCGGAACCGTGGGCGCATCGCGCGCGGCTGCCGACGCCGGCTGGGTGCCGTATAATCTACAAATCGGGCAGACAGGGAAGACGGTCACCCCGAAGCTCTATATCGCCGTGGGCATCTCGGGGGCGATTCAGCACAAAGTCGGCATGCGCGCGTCGGGAACGATTGTTGCGATCAACAAAGACCCCGCCGCTCCCATTGCGGAATTCTCCGATCTGATGGTAGCCGGCGATGCCTTCCGCATCGTTCCCGAACTGACGAAACTCATTGAAAACGCTAAAGGATAGCTCTCTTGAAACGATTTGGACTCATTCTTTTAATTATCGCGGCCGTAGTGGTCGGCGTCGCGGCGACGACGCCGAGCGCGCAAGCCGGACTCTTCGGCTCTAAGAAAACCGGGACGCCGAGCCCATCCCCTTCGCCGTCGGCACTGCCGACCGCGAGTCCGGAGCCACCCAGCATCGCAATCCCGCGTTTGCAGGCAAAGCTCAAGGCAAACCCCACCGACCAGCTCGCAATGGCGCAGCTCGCGGCCGAATATTTACAGGTCGGCCGCCCCGACATCACGTTGCAGTACACGCAACACCTGCTGCAGATGGGCGACAAAACCGCGCAAGTCTATTACTATGACGGCTTTGCGGAAGAGCAGCTCAACAACTTCACGGGCGCGACGTACGACTTGGAACAAGCCTCGAACCTCGACCCGACGAACCTTGGCGTACTCGCGCAGCTCGCCGATATCTATATCCGCACGAATCGGCCCGCCGACGCCGAGCGCATCGCCCGGCGCGCGGTGACCTTCAACAAGACGGATCCGGGCGCGCTCTCGACGTTGGGCAGCGTCTATGCGGCCGAGCAGCACTTCGACGATGCGCGGGCGCAGTTCGAAGCCGCCTACGCCCTGAATCCTAAGGATACGGCGCCCCTCTTTCAAATAACGACGACCTACGCGCAGCAAGATAACATTCCGATGGCGCTGCAATCGATTGCACGCATCCTTGCGGTGGATCCTCGCAACATCCAAGCGCTGGTCTTCAAGGCGGATCTGTTTGCGCGTCAACACGACGACGCGCGCGCGAGTGCGGCCTTCGACGACGCCATCGTCGCCGCTCCGACCGACGACGAAAAGGTTGCGATCATGGTCCGTAAGGCCGGGTATTTCGTCGCGGAGAAGAAGGACGCGCAAGGCCTCGCGGTTCTCCAGCAAACGACCACGCAGTTCCCCAAAATCCCGGCGGGCTTCGTTGCCCTCGGCAATTACTATGCGAGCCAGCGGCAGCTTTCGCAAGCAGTCGCGCAGTGGCAATCGGCGCTCGCATTGGATCCGAACAGCTCCGGAGCATTGCTCGGAATGGGCGAGGCTTCGATGCAAAGCGGGAAACTCAACGACAGCATCAACTACTTTAGGCACTACACGCAGATCTCGCCCGACGCCCAAGGATATGCCTTGCTCGGCCAAGCGTACTCGCGCATGCACGATTACTCCGGCGCGCGCGACGCCTGCGGCAAGAGCTTCGAGATCCAACGATCGCCGGACACCTTGAGCTGCGTCGCCGGGGCGGACTTCGAACTGCGAAACTACAAGGAAGCGGCGCAGATCTTCGATGCCCTCGATAAGGCTGCGAAGGGTTATCTCGATGCGAATCCGCAGCTGCTGTACATCGCCGCGAAGTCGTACGCCGGTTCGAATCAGTGCTCGAAGGCGGCCGCGGCCTATAAACGGCTGCTTCCGATGATGAAGAAGGGCACGAAGGATTACGACAACGTCCACAAGAGCGTATCGGATCCGTGCCCGTCGGCAAAACACTCCGGCTAACGCGCTGAAGTTCGTCACCGACCCGATCTGCGGGGGTCATCTGCGGGGTGTCGCCCATCCCGAGCGGCCCGACCGCGTCGAAGCGGTGGCCGCGCGGCTGCGCGAAGAGCGCATACTCGCGCAGACCATTGCCGCGCGCGACGCGAGTAACGAGGCGATCGAGCGGGTTCACACGCGCGCCTATCGGGAGCTCGCGGAGCGTGAAATCGAGCGGCTTACGCAGGCGCGCTATCTTTCGACCGGCGATACGGTCGTCGACGCGGCGTCGTATCGCGCCGCGCTTCGCGCCGCCGGCGGCGCGATTGCCGCCGCCGAAGCG
>JBARKF010000190.1:0-2439 GCA_049800655.1 Candidatus Cybelea sp. | reverse complement strand
GTGCGGAGGCCTCGGGCGCCGGCGGCGGCTCAGCCGGCTTGTGCGTGCCGTTTCCGTTCGGCCGATTGACCGAAATGATCGGAATATTGGCAAGCATCGCCAGCGTGCGATCCTGTCGTTCGAAGGTTACGTCGATTCGATCCCGGTCGACCTCGACAAACCGCGAGATGACATCGACCAAATCCCTCTTCATCTTTTCGATCATCTCGGGCGCCAGCTCCAAATGATCGGTCATCAAGACCAGCCGCAGGCGTTCTTTCGCCGTTGCGCTCGAGCCCGGCTGGCCGAATAGCCGCTTGAGAAACTCGATCATCGGCGCTTGCCTCCGAAAAACGCGCTGAGCCGCTCGGCGAACGAAGGCTTCGCTACCGGCGGCATTGGCGCCGGTACCTCTTCGCCGGCAACGCGGGCCGCAATCGCGTGATATGCCGCGCCCGTCGCGGTATGCGTTTGCAAGGCCAGCGGCTCGCCGCGATTGGTTGTCACGATGATCTCGGGTTCGTCGGCGATCACGCCTAAGAGCGGCAGACGAAGAATCCCGTTCACGTCGTCAACCGACAACATCTTGCCGCGACGCACCAGCTGCGGACGGAGACGATTGATGATGAGCTGTGGTTTAAAGCGATTACCGAGCAGACCGACGACGCGATCCACGTCGCGAACCGCGGCAACCTCCGGCGTACAAATCACGATCGCTTCATCGGCGCCGGCGACCGCGTTCTTGAAGCCCAGCTCGATGCCGGCAGGACTGTCGATCAGCACGTAATCGAACCGCTCGCACAGCGTCGAAACCAAGGCCTGCATCTTTGCCGTTTCGACCTCGTCCTTCTCGCGCGATTGTGCAGCCGCGAGCAAAAAGAGCTGCTCGCTGTGCTTGTCGGCCACCAGCGCGTCGTCGATTGAAACGCGCTCTTCGAGCACGTCGAGCAAGTGGTGTTGCACGCGGCTCTCTAATCCGAGCACGATATCGAGGTTGCGCAGACCGACGTCGGCGTCGATGAGCACGACACTGGCGCCTCGCCGCGCGAGGGCCGTGCCGAGATTGGCAGCCGTCGTCGTCTTTCCAACGCCGCCCTTGCCGGAGGTGAGCACGATCGCGCGCCCGCGTTTTGCGGTTGCCGCGATCGCTTCCGCCTCAGCTTGCCCCGAGCTTGTCGCGGGAGCCTGCTCAGTGCTTGCCGAGGGAGCTTGCCCCGAGCCTGTCGAGGGAGCCTGCCCCGAGCTTGTCGAGGGGTTGGGTTGCAACTGGTGCACGTGCTACCCCACTTTCAAAGCGTCCATCAGACGCCCTAAGAGAGACTGGTTGTCGAAGGTGGTGAAGGGTACGAGCTCCCCCTCGAGACGCCGCGCAATCTTCTGGTAGATTACGCCCAGACGACTGCCGTCACTCAGAACGATCGGTTCGCCACGGTTTGTCGTGTCGATGATCTCTTCGTCGTCGGGAATGATTCCGAGCAGCTCGACTGCGAGTACGTCGCAGACGTCTTCCACCGAAAGCATGTCGCCGCTACGCACCATCTCCGGGCGCAGCCGGTTGACGATCAAGCGAATCGGCTTTCCCGCTGGGCTGATCTTGCCGATGACGCGATCGGCGTCGCGAATCGCACTCACTTCGGGTGTCGTGACGACAATTGCTTCGCTCGCGCCTGCGACCGCGTTGCGAAAGCCGGTTTCGATGCCGGCCGGAGAATCGATCAGCACGTAATCTGCCGTTTCGGCGGCGAGCTCCACGATGGACGCAAATTGCGACGGCGAGATCGCGTCCTTTTCGCGCGTCTGTGCGGCCGGCAGGATCGCTAGCGAGTCGAAGCGTTTGTCTTTGATGAGCGCTTGGCGGAGCTGACAGCGTCCTTCCGCCACTTCGACTAAGTCGAAAACGATGCGTTTTTCCAAACCGAGCACGAGATCGAGATTACGCAAGCCGATGTCGGCATCAATCAGGATGACGCGCTTACCCTGCTTCGCCAAAGTCGCGCCGAGGTTGGCGGTCGTCGTCGTCTTGCCGACGCCGCCCTTCCCCGAAGTGATGACGATCCGGCGGGCGTTCATGTCGGCAGCTCCGCGAGCGGGAAAATGACGATCCGCGCGTCGCGCGCAACGGCGACCTTGGGCGCGGGCGCGCCACGCCGTTTCATGCCGTCGTCGGCGGCGATGAACGTCGCGATTCGTAACTGCGTCGCCGCAAGATCGACAGCATAGATGCGCGCGTTCTCGTCGCCTTGCGCGCCGGCGTGGGCGATGCCGGCGAGCCTGCCAAAGACGAGAATGTCGCCGGTTGCGATCAGCTCGGCGCCTGGATTGACGTCGCCGACGACCACGATGTTCCCGGCATGATGCAGCACCTGACCGCCGCGCAGCGTGGCGGTGTGATAGAGCGTCGTGGGCGGCGTCTCGACGAGCCGTAGCTCGTGCGTCGTTCGCGCGCTCTCCGGCTCGAGC
>JBARKF010000189.1:0-26169 GCA_049800655.1 Candidatus Cybelea sp. | reverse complement strand
CGGCGGTAGCATCGCAGCCCGCCACGGCATCCGCGCCGCGGGTTGCGCAGCCACCCACCACGCTCCCGGTCGCGCCGGGCGCTGCCCGAACCTCGACGTACGCACAACCGATGCCCGGGACGTTGGTGCCGCTTACGCAGGCGCGCCGGATCATTGCCGAACGCATGGTGGAGAGCCGGCACACCGCACCGCATGCCTGGTCGATGGTCGAGATCGACGTCACCGATGTGTGGAGCTGGCGCTCGCGCGAAAAGGAGCGTTTCGAGCGCGAAACGGGCTACAAGCTGACGCTGCTGCCCTTCTTCATTCGCGCCGTCGTCCAAGCACTCGCGACGTTCCCGCTGATGAACGCGCGCTTCGCGCCGGCGAGCGGTTCGAGCCAAGCCGCCATCTACGTCAACGACGAGGTCAACATCGGTATCGCGATCGGCCTACCGGCGAATCTGGTCGTGCCGGTCATCAAGCATGCCGATAAGCTCTCGATCAAGGGGCTCGCGATCGCGGCCGGCGAGCTCATCGAGAAGGCGCGTAAGGGGAAGCTCAATGTGGACGATCTGGCGGCCGGAACGTTCACCGTCAACAACAACGGCGCCAACGGCTCGTGGGCCTCGGCGCCAATCATTAACGGCGGACAGGCCGGCATCGTGACGATGGAAGCCGTCGTGAAGCAGCTGGTCGTGCGCGACGACGATACGATCGCAATCCGGCAGATGATGAACTCGTGCCTATCGCTCGATCATCGCGTCGTCGATGGTTACGTCGCCAGCGGCTTTCTCGCCGATCTCAAGCGGCGTCTCCAGACGATGGGCCCGCAAGGAGAAATCTAAGCGCTCATTCGGAAGAAGTTCCGCTTCGAGGCCGCGCACACGCTGCCGTACCATCCGGGGAAATGCGCGCGGATGCACGGCCATTCGTACCGTCTCGAGGTCGCCCTGCGCGGACCGCTGCGCACGCGCGGCCCGGCGCGCGGCATGATCGAGGATTTTGACCGCGTCGAACGCGTCGTCAGCGAGCGCGTCATCGATGCGCTCGACCATCAGCATCTCAACGACTGCATCGAGAACCCGACCGTCGAGAATATCGTGCTTTGGATTTGGAAGCGGCTCGACGGCGCGCTGCCGTTACTCGACGAAATCGTCCTTTGGGAGACCGCGACGGCCTGCGCCGTCCTCCGCCGCTCCGATATTGCCTCGCCCCGAGCGTCATCGTGAACGCACCCCCTGTCATCCTGAGCGGAGCGAGGCGAAGGCGAGCGCAGTCGAAGGACCACGAGTGCTCCAGCTGAGCGAAATCTTTTACAGCATTCAGGGGGAAGGGCTCTGGACCGGAACGCCGGCGGTCTTCGTGCGGCTGGCCGGCTGCAATCTTGCCTGCGATTTCTGCGACACGGACTACGCAACAAAGTTCTTCGCAAACGTCGACGAGGTCGTCGCGATGGTGCGCGAGGCGGGGGGCGAGTGCCCGATGGTCGTGCTGACCGGCGGAGAACCGCTCGCGCAAGCGCAAACGCCGGAGCTCATCGACGCGTTGCGCCGCGACGGACGCCGGATTCACATCGAGTCGAACGGCTCGATCTTCACGCCGCTAGCCGATGACGTCTGGCTCTGCGTCTCGCCCAAGGAGCGCGTCGACGCGCGTATGGCCGAACGCGCCAACGAGGCGAAGTTGATCGTCGACGAGCGCATTCCCGAAGAGCATCTCGCGCTCTTTGCCACGAAGTCTCCGATCCTGTTACAACCCGAGGGGAACAAACCGGCAAACGTCGAGCTCGCGCTCAGCTATGCGAAAGCCCATCCGAAGCGCTTTCGCCTCTCGCTGCAGACCCATAAATTCATCGGCGCACCGTGATTCTACTCGTCAGCGCTGTCGACGCCGAGCTTGCCTTCTGGCGGCCGCGGGAGGGCGTGACGGCCCTCGCGACCGGCATCGGCCCGGTCGAAGCGTCGTGCGCGCTCGCCGCTGCGCTGCAGCAACGCCCGTATGAGCTCGTGGTTAACGCCGGGCTGGCGGGGGCGTTCGACGGTGCCGCCGCGATCGGTGACGGCGTCGTCGTTGTTGACGATGCGCTCGAGCTGCGCCTCGAGAACGGGACGCCGCTTACGCTGCCGCGCGGGGAACGCGTCGTGGAGAAGGCGCATTCCGATCCAGCGCTCGTCGACCGGCTTCGTGGGCAGGGCTTCGCGGCGGTGCACGGGATTACGGTTTCCCGCGTTACCTCAACTGACGAAACCGCTCGGCGTCTCGCAAACGAGCTCGGAGCCCAGGTCGAATCGATGGAAGGTTTTGCCACGCTGCGCGCGGCGCAGCGCAGCGGCGTTCCGGCGATCGAACTTCGTGGTATCTCGAATCGCTGCGGCGCGCGCGAATCGAGCGGTTGGAACTTCGCTGCCGGGATGACCGGGCTCGCCCGCATCGTGAACGCGCTCTTCGATTCGCTATGACAACGTACACGCTGGCATACTCGCCATGCCCAAACGACACCTATATCTTCGGCGCACTGACGAACGGCCTGCTCGACGGCGCGCCGGAGGTGCGCGCACATCTCGCCGACATCGAGGAACTGAACGAGGCGGCGGCGCGCGGCCAATTTGAGCTCATCAAGGTGAGCTACGGAGCGATTCCATTTCTGATGGATCGCTACCGCATTCTCTCCTCCGGCGGCGCGATCGGGCACGGCGTCGGACCGCTGCTGGTCGCGCGACCCGCCGAATCGCCACCGCTCTTCAGCGACTTCGCGCGTAAACGGATTGCGATTCCTGGAGAGCACACGACCGCCTTCATGCTGCTGCAGCTCATGCTCGGCATGCGGCCGAAGACGGTGCAGTTGCGGTTCGATCGGATCGTGTCCGCGGTCGCGAACGGCGAGGTCGATGCCGGCCTGATCATTCACGAATCGCGCTTTACCTACCGCGACGCCGGGCTGATTGCGATAGCCGACATGGGAGAGTGGTGGGAGAACATGACGCTGCTCCCGGTTCCGCTGGGAGCAATCCTGGTGCGCAACGACATCGGCGACGAACAAGCGCATGCGATCGACACGGCGATTCGCCAAAGCCTGGCGTTCGCGCGGGCCAACGAAGCGGCGGTGATGCCGTACGTCCGCGAGCACGCCGTCGAAATGAACGACGACGTCATGCGCGCGCATATCGAACTCTACGTCAACGAGTTCACGGCGGACCTCGGCGAGAACGGGCGCGACGCCGCTCGTGCGCTCTTCGCCCGCGCCCACGCCGCCGGTATTCTTCGCAAGGAGATCGAGCCACGCTTCGCCGCGAGTTTCTAGCCGCAGGCACCGCCGCGCTTGCGCTGACGCCGAAGCGTCTAGCGGCCCAGCCACCGCCGTCGGCGCGCATCGAGCTCGGGAACGAAGTCTTTCTACGCCAAGCCTGGCGCGATCTCGGCGGCCGCGCGGTCGGCGTCATTACGAATCAAAGCGGCGTGACTTCGCGGCTCGAATCGGTCGTCGACGCAATTCTGCATCACGGGCAGATTCGCATCAAGGCAATCTATGCGCCCGAACATGGCTTTCGCGGCGACCGCGGCGCGGGCGCGTCGGTCGCCTCCTACATCGACCCGCAGACTCGTTTACCGGTCAACAGCCTCTATGGTGCTTCGCGCCACCCGAGTGCGGCGATGCTCGATGGCGTCGACGTTCTGCTCTTCGACATTCAAGACGTCGGCTCGCGTGCGTACACCTACATCTCGACGATGGCCTACGCGATGCAAAGCGCGCGACAGTTCGGCAAAGAGTTCTGGGTGCTCGATCGTCCCAATCCGATTGGCGGCGCAGTTGAGGGACCGATCCTGGAGCCTCCCTACGAATCGTTCATCGGCCTCTACCCGATCGCGATGCGCCATGGAATGACGGTTGGCGAGCTGGCGACGCTCTTCAACGACCGGTTCGCTATCGGCGCCAAGTTGCACGTCGTGCGCATGAACGGCTGGCAACACTCGATGATCTGGCCCGACACGGGATTGCAGTGGGTACCGACCTCGCCGAACATTCCGGAGTGGCGAACGACGATCGTCTACGTCGGCACCGGCCTCCTCGATAGCGCGGGCATCAATAACGGCAGCGGCTACACGATGCCGTTCTTTTTGGCCGGTACCGCAGGTATTGACGGCACGAAGCTAGCCGCGCGGTTGAACGCGCGCAATCTCCCCGGCGTCTGGTTCCGTCCGGCCGCGTGGGCGCCGTACGTGGGCTTCTGGAAGGATCACGAGCTCACCGGCGTCGAGCTGGTCGTCTTCGAACCGCGGCGCTTCGTGGCGGTTCGCACCGCGGTCGAGATCTCGGTCGCGATCCGCGACCTCTTCCCTCGCGCGATCAACATTCAAAGCGTTTCCGGCCTCGACCGCGATTGGGGCACCGACTCGTTTCGTCAAGCGCTGCTCGCCGGCAAGTCTGCCGACGCAATTCTCGCGCAGTGGGCGCCAAACGTTGCAGAGTTCGAATCGATGCGCAAGCGGTACCTGCTCTACTGAACGGCGAAGGTTCGAACGTGCTGAAGCAGCGATTGATCGAGGCGCTGGGGCGCGACGCGGTCAAGACCGAGCCCGAAGATCTCGCGGTCTACGCGTTCGACGCGTACACCGACGGCGGATTGCCATCGGCCGTCGTGTTGCCGAAATCGACGCGCGACGTGAGCGCGATCGTCAAGATCGCGCGCGATTGCAGCGAGCCGATCGTTGCGCGCGGCGCGGGCACGGGGCTCTGTGGCGGCGCGGTGCCGCGAGCGGGCGGCGTGGTTCTTTCGTTCGCGCGCATGAATCGCGTGCTTGAGTTCGACGAGCGTAATCGTCGCGCACGCGTGCAGCCCGGTCTGATCAACCTCGACCTCTCGCGCCACGTCGCGTCGAGCGGGCTTTTTTACGCGCCGGATCCCTCGTCACAGCAGATTTCGTCGATCGGGGGCAACATCGCAACCAATGCCGGCGGACCGCACTGCCTTTCGTACGGCACGACGGTCAATCACGTCCTCGCGCTCGAAGTCGTCGACGCTTGCGGCGAGGTTTTTAACACGAGCGTCGACGAGGCGGGCTACGATCTCACCGCCGCGCTCGTCGGCAGTGAGGGAACGCTCGGTATCGTGACCGCGGCGTGGCTGCGCCTGCTAACGCTTCCCGAATCCGTTCGCGTTGCGGTTGCGGCGTTCAACGACCTCGATGCCGCCTCGGAAGCGGTTTCGGCGATCGTGCGTGCGGGTATCGTAGCTACCGCGCTCGAGATGATGGATGCGGTGATCACCCAGGCGGTCGAAGCGGCATTTCACGCAGGATACCCGACCGATGCCGCCGCGTTGCTGCTGGTGGAATGCGCCGGCTTCGAAGAGGACGTCGCGGCGGCCGAAGGCGCGATCCATTCGATCGTGAGGCAGCACGGCGCGCGCTCGTGGCGAAGCGCTCGCGATAAGGCCGAACGCGACGCGCTCTGGGCCGGGCGCAAGGGTGCCGCTGGTGCCACGGGTCGCATTGCGCCAAACTATTACACGCAAGACGTCTGCGTGCCGCGCAGCCGGCTGCCGCAGGCGCTGCGGGCCGTCGACGCCGCAGCAAGCGCCAACGGCATCGTTGTGGGAAACGTCTTCCACGCCGGCGACGGCAACCTGCATCCGCTGCTGATGTACGATAAGCGCGATATCAAACAGGTGGCGGCGGTGGTCGAAACCGGCAACGAGATCCTACAGGCCGCGATCGACCTCGGCGGCACGATTAGCGGCGAGCACGGAATCGGCTGGGAGAAGCGCGAGGCGATGACGCGCGTCTACTCGACTTCCGATCTCGCGACGATGGCGCGCGTGCGCGACGTCTTCGACCCGGCGCGAATGCTCAATCCCGAAAAGATCTTCCCGAGCGGCATGCGCTGCCCCGAAGTGACGCCGCCGTGAACGCGGCGCCCGATCGCGTGGTTCCGGTGGATCCGGAAGCGGTGAGCAAGATCGTCGCGCGGTGCGATCGTTCCGGTGACAAAATCCTCATTGCCGGCGGAGGAACGCTCGCCGGGATGGGCTATCCGCCCGAACGCGTCGACGTCGAGCTGGTGACGACTGGCCTCACGGGGATCGCCGCGAACGAGCGCGCCGATCTGGTCGTTGCCGTTCGCGCCGGCATGCCGATTCAAGACATCGCCACGTTGCTCGCCGCTCAAGGGCAGTTCGTGCCCTTCGACGCGCCCCAGCCGCGCTACGCGACGGTGGGCGGCACGTTGGCGGCCGGCTGGCTTGGTCCGCGCCGCCATTGCTACGGACGTCTTCGCGACTACCTCATCGGTTCAACGATCGTGCTCGCCGATGGAACGATCGCGCGAGCCGGCGGCATGGTCGTCAAAAATGTGGCGGGCTACGATATGAGCCGGCTCTACGTCGGCTCGTTCGGCACGCTCGGAGTGCTCGTGCAGGCGAATCTCAAGACGATCCCGTTGCCGCCGCATGCACGGCTCTTTCTCGCGAGCTTGCCCGAGCAGACCCGCGAGCGCGCCTGCGCGCAGCTCGCGGCACTGCGAATCCCGCCGGCGGCGGCGTTCTGGATTGATGGATTTCAAGCGATCGACGGCGACGCGGGTGCCGAGGGCCGCATCCTGGCGATTCTCGAGGGCAGCGCGGCGTTACTGGAGCGCGCGACCCTCGAACTCCGCTCGGCGCTCGGGCGAGCCGGCGTTCCGGAAACGCGCGTGATCGAAGCCGGTGCGCGCGAGTCCTTCGAGCGCGTCGTCGATCAGTACATTGCCTGTTTGGGCGAACGCTCCGCGACCTATCGTCTCTTTCCGCCTGCGGAGGAGTCGCCGCGGCGCGCGCTCGGCCTGCGCGAGCTTACGCAGCGGTTCGGGCTTCACAGCGAAACGATCGTCGACGTGATGAATGGCGACGTCGTGCTGCGCGTGAGCGATCTCGACACGCTTTCGTTCGGAGCCAAGATCGAAGCCTTCGACGACGCGCTGCACGAAGCGGAGCCGCACGCGCAAGTCGTCGCGAGCGGCCACCCGCACCGCATGTACCTTCGCGTTTGGGGAACGGATCCGCCGGCCGTCGACCGCATGCGCCAACTCAAAGAGCGTTTCGATCCCAAGCGCACTTTGAATCCGGGCCGGTTCGTCGGCGGAATTTAAAGCGTTAGTCTAGGGTAACGGCTCGAGGGCTTCGTAGCCGCGATCGCCGATTGGGATCAGCGCGGGTTTACGACCACCCCAGAGTATTAACGCTCGCCCGGCCAAGCGCTCATCGGTGGCAAGGCGTACGACCGCATCGGCAATTTCTTCGAGTGCGATCAGTTCTTGCGGCACGCCGAGCGCGTCGCGCTCCGCCGGTGTTAGCGAATCGTGATACTCCTTCGGGCCGGGGCTCGCGATCCAGTGCGGAACGACGCAGTTTACGCGAATGGCTTCGGTTTCGGCGAGAGATCGAAGCATCGTCGTCAGATGAAGCACGCCGGCCTTGGCGGCGTCGTATGCCGGCAGACCGCCCGGCCTCAAGCGACCGTGTTCGAGCGCGGAAGTCGAGCTCACGTTCACGATCGCTCCGCCGCCGGTGCGTCGCATCGCCTCGAGCGCGTACCGTATGCCGTGCATCGCGCCGAGCAGTTCCGTTTCGACGATCTCCTTCCAAAACTCGAGCGGACGATCGAAGTGAAACTCGGGTCCCGAAGCATTGTTGACCATGACGCTCAAACCGCCAAACTCGCGTTGCGCGAATGCAACGAGCTCGCGCACCTCTTCCTCGCTGCGAACGTCCGCTCGCCGATAGACCGCGCGTCTGCCGGCGGTCGCGATCTCGGCGACGGCTTGCGCGCCGCCCGCGTCGTGAACGTCCGAAACGACCACGAGGGCGCCCTCGCGCGCGAAACGCTTGGCGATGGCGCGACCACTGCCGCCGCCGCCCGCGCCGGTCACGATGGCCGCCTTACCCGCTAGGTCCATGCGTCGTGCTGCCGCGCCGCAGGATCGATCTCCTGGAGCACCTGAATCCGCCGCATGAAGGTTCTGCTGCTGGGGGGGTCAGGCTTCGTGGGAACGCATCTCCGCAAGGCGCTCGCGGCGCGCGGCGATGAGGTCATGACTGCTTCGCTGCGCGACCCGCGTGCCGTTGCGAGCATCGCCGCAACCTGCGACGCCGTCGTCAATCTTGCGGGTGAACCGATCGCGCAGCGCTGGAACGAAAGCGTGAAGCAGCGGATCGAAGCGAGTCGCGTCGACGCACCCCGCCAATTGCTCGACGCACTTGCGCAAAGCGATCGTCGCACCGCCGTCTACGTCAGCGCCTCGGCAATCGGCTACTATGGCACCAGCGAGACGGAAACGTTTGTGGAGGAGAGCCCGCCCGGCGACGATTTCTTGGCGCGCGTTTGCGTCGCGTGGGAACGCGAAGCGAGCCGCGCGCACGCATTAGGAATGCGCGTCGCACTCATTCGCACCGGCGTGGCGCTTGGTACGGACGGCGGCGCGCTGCAGAAAATGCTTCCGCCCTTCCGGCTCGGCATCGGCGGCATCATCGGCAGCGGACGCCAGTGGTTCTCGTGGGTGCACGTTGACGACCTTATGGGCGTTTATCTCATGGCGCTCGACGGTGCGGGCGGACCGCTCAACGCGTCCGCGCCCAATCCGGTAACCAACGCCGAGTTTACGAAAGCGCTCGGCGCGGCGCTGCACCGCCCGGTGGCGCTACCGGTCCCGACGATTGCGCTGCGAGCCATGCTGGGCGAAGGGGCGTCGATGCTTCTCGAGGGGCAGCGGGTGCTGCCGCGCCGGACGCAGGAGCTCGGCTACCGATTTCGGTTCGCCGCACTCACAGACGCGCTAGCGAATCTACTTTGAAGTCGCGCGCTTCGAGATACTTCTCGGCGTCCATCGCCGCACGGCAACCGGCGCCCGCTGCGGTGACCGCTTGGCGATAGCGGTGATCGTTCACGTCGCCGGCGACGAAGACACCGTCGACGTTCGTCGACGTGCCGTCGGGTGAAACCACGTAGCCGCGCGCATCTAAGTCGAGCTGACCGGCAAACACGTTAGTATTTGGCGTGTGACCGATCGCAACGAAGAGGGCGTCGGTTGTAAAATCATACGTGCGCCCGTCCAGAACGTCACGCAGCCGCAAACCCGTTACGTGCGTCGTGCCGAGCACTTCGTCGACGACCGTATTCCAAATGAAGTCGACCTTGGGATGGGAGTGCGCGCGGTCGGCCATAATTTTGCTCGCGCGCAGCCGGTCGCGCCGATGGACGATCGTCACGCGGCTGCCGAATCGCGTCAAAAAGAGCGCTTCTTCGAGCGCCGAGTCGCCACCGCCGATTACGGTGATGTGCTTGTTGCGAAAGAAGGCGCCGTCACAGGTTGCGCAGCTCGAGACGCCGCGTCCGCGCAACAGCTCCTCGCCGGGAACGTCGAGCCAGAGCGCGCTCGCGCCAGTCGCGACGATGACCGACTCGGCTTCGTGTTCGGCGTCGTCGGTTTGGACGACCAGCGGATGTTTCGTAAAGTCGACTGCGGTGACGTCGACGTTCTCGATCCGCGCGCCGAACCGCTCGGCCTGCTCGCGAAACTTGATCATCAGCTCGGGGCCGAGGATGCCTTCGGGAAAGCCCGGGTAATTCTCGACCTCGGTCGTCAGCATCAGCTGCCCTCCGTAGAGACCGCCGGCCAGCACGAGCGGCTTGAGGTTAGCGCGCGCCGCATAAACGGCCGCGGTGAGGCCGGCCGGACCCGACCCGATGATGATCACGCGTTCCATTCCGGCGGTTTCGACCGCTCGCGGCCCCATCCCGGTTGCAGGCCACTGCTCTGACTGGACTGGACGACGTGACCGCGGTATGATTCGCCGGTGAAGATCGTAAGAGTGCCCGGCAAAAAGAAGGCCCGCAGTGCGATGAAGTGGATCTTATCGCACGGCTGGACGTTAAACGGCACTTCAATTCAGGAGCTCAAAGGTGCGGGCCGCCGCTTACCGATCGGCGTGAACACTAAATGAGCGTGTCTCAACTGCCCTTGGAGGACACGTTCGGCGACGTCCTGCGCAAATCAATGAGCGGTGTCGGTCTCAATACCGCGCAGCTCGCCAGCGCCACCGGCGTATCGGCGGCGGCGATCGCAAAATGGCTGAAGGACGAAGGCACTGCGGACGACGCACAGGCTCGCACGCTAGCGAAGGTTTTACGCCTCGATCCCGGCAAGCTTGCCGATAGCGCCGCGCAGCGATGGCATCCGCCGGCGATCGAGCGCGCCGACATTGAGTGGCACGCGCAGCTGCCGCAGCCGAGCAACGGCTACGTCTTCTTCCTCCAAGGCGGCCGCCGTGCTGCGCTCGTCGATCCCGCCGGCATCCCGGAGAATCTGTTGCGCATCTTACGCGACGGCGACTACCATTTGCAGTACATCCTGATCACGCACAAGCATCTCGACCACTGTGACGCGACCGCCCCCGTTTCAGCGGCCTTTCCCAACGCACAAATCGTCATGCACTCACTCGACGTGCATGCGATCGGTCCCCTCGCGAACAAAGCCCTGCTCGTCCGCGACGGCGAGACGCTCCCGTTCGGCGACGGCTCGACGATTCGCATGCTCCACACGCCGGGCCATACGGACGGCTCGTCGTGCTACATCTTCCAAGATGCGATCTTTTCGGGCGACACCCTATTCGCGGCGAGCGTCGGCGGAGCATACGGCGACAAGAGCACGTACGACGATATCCTCAACAGCGTTCGGAGCAAGCTCTTCACGCTGCCGCAAGATACCGTCGTGATGCCCGGCCACGGTCCGCCGACGACGATCGCACTAGAAAAAGAACACAACCCGTTCTTTTAGACTCGCGCGCGGCAGCGAGTACAGGTTCCGGAGGCGAGGCGTCGCGACTTTTTCGGGCCAGCCATGGAGGGCTGTTTCAAACCCTTCGTCCGTGCCTGCGCGAAGCGCAGTCCTGAGCGAGCGAAGCGAGTCGAAGGGGCGCGAGCAGGAGCGGCACATGGATGTGCCGCGACGAGCGTCCGAGCCGTGGAACCTGTACTCGCTGCCGCGCGCGAGTCAGCGGTACGCGGCCGGGACTGTGACCGAGACGCCGTTGTTGTCAGCGATCGTCGCGCCGCTCTCTTTGGGCGCGTTTTCCGCTTCGCGAATCAGCTCGAACTGAACGACCGCCTGACCCGAATGCGGCAGCTGTACGTCGACCCGCTGCGGCGAGCAGAGCTTGGGCGTGCAGAAGGCTGCGAGCCAGCCTTGCGCGACGCCGAGTGCGCGCAGAGAGACCGTGGCATTCGGCTTGCCGCTCACCTCGAGGCGATACTTTGCCGCGCTGTTCGAGGTCACTTGAAAGTCCGAACCCGTCCACGGCTTAACCGCCAAATGTGTCGGCGCCTGCGCCAGAGCAAGCAGCATTGCGAGAAGTGTCATCACGTTCGAAGTTTATACCCCGTCGAGGTCATGCGCAAGATGATACCGAGCGAGACGACCGTAAGTAAAACGATCACGGCGACGGAAAATGCAGGCGCGAGATAGCTTGCACCGGTATAACTGCGGCGAAAGGCGTCGATCGTATAGAAAATTGGATTAAAAAGTTCGAGCTTGCGCAGCCCATCGGGCAGCATTGGCGCCGAGGTGAAGACGCCACCGACAAAAGTCAGGGGGGTAATCACGAAGGTCGTCAGGATCGCGATGTGATCGAACTTGTCGGCGACCAGGCCAAAGATCAAGCCGAGTGCCGAAAAGAGGATCGAGACGAGCGCGATGACACCAAAGTAGAGTAGCCAGTTTTGGGGAGCGATGTGCACGAGCAGCACGCCGAGCAGCGTGATCAGCAACGCGATCAAGAACGCGCGCGCCAAGCTGCCTAAGATATAGCCTGCGACGATCTCGAATGCCGACATCGGCGCGATCAGCAGCTCCTGAATCGAGTTCATGAATCGCCCCTGAAAGATCGAGCTCGAGCATTCGCCGTACGACGAATCGATGACTTGGAGCATGATCAATCCTGGGATCAGGAACTGCGCGTACGTCACTCCTTGCACGCTCGGGATTCGGCTACCCAGGCCGACACCGAAGACGAAGACGTAGAGCAGCGTCGTGATGATCGGCGGCCAGATAACCTGGTTGATGATCTTGAGGCTGCGGATGATCTCACGCTTGACGAGCGTCCAAAGGCCGGTCGAGTTAATTGCGCATCATCTCCAGAAAGACGTCCTGCAGCGAGGCGCCGTCGGCGACGAGTTCTTCGGTCGGCTTCTCCGTCACGATGCGGCCGTTTCGAATGATCGCGATGCGCCGGCAGAGCTCCTCGGCTTCCTCCAGGTAGTGGGTCGTCAGGAAGATCGTGAGACCGTCGCGGTTGAGGGTCCGTAGCCAATCCCAGAGCTCGATGCGCAACTCGACGTCCACGCCCGCCGTTGGTTCGTCGAGAATCAGCAGCTTCGGTTCGTGAATCAAGGCCCGCGCGAGCGAGAGGCGGCGCTTCTGCCCGCCCGAGATCTTCGTGTACTCCAGGTGCGCGTGCTTCGTTAAGCCGAAGCGCTCGAGCAACATGTCGGCACGCTCCGCGACCGCCTTTCCGCGCAGCCCATAGTATCCGGCTGCAAAGATAAGCACGTCGCGTAGCGAGAGATAGCGATCGAAGTTATATTCCTGTGGCGAGAGCCCGATGAGCCCCCGGGCGTGTCGCCACTGCGATTGATTATCGTAACCGAAGATCCGAATCGTGCCCGCGCTGCGCTGGGCCAAGCCGACGATTGCGTTGATCGTCGTCGTCTTTCCCGCCCCATTGGGCCCGAGGAACCCGAAGAACTCGCCGGCACGCACGCGCAGCGAAACGCCGTCGACTGCGGTGAAAGTTCCGTACCGCTTGACGAGGCGATCGACCTCCACGGCGGGCGCGGCCGAGATTAGGGAATCAAGTTCTTGAATTGTTTGTACCGGTGGCGGCGGAGCGTGGCAATGAGTTCAACACTATCCGGAATCCCGCAATCGGCCAATTGGGTTGCGACTTTCTTTACATCGAACGCGACCCGGCGATGTTTTACTTGCCAGCCCCCCTCGCGCTCGGTGAGAATCGCGTAAGCGGCCCGCGGATCGCCGTCTTTGGGTAAGCCCGCCGACGCCACGTTCGCAAGCAGCTTCCCGCGCCATACGCGAACGTAGGGAAGGTGGAGGTGACCGAAGGCGATGGTAGTTGCTTTCTCTTTGCCGACAAAACGCCGCAAGACGGTATCGTCGGCATCGGGCCAAAGATGTTCGTCGTCGGTCAACGGATTGGCGTGAACGATCAAGAGCTGGTTATTGTCTTCGCCGATCCGAAGCGCGAACGGCAGGTCCTTCAACCAGGCCGCCCAGCGTTCCCCGATTTCGTGGCGCGTCCACGCAATTTGTGCGGATTCAAGCTGCGATCGCTTCTCCCCCGAGGAATCTTCGGAGAGATAGCGATCGGTGTTGCCGCGGACGCATGCGGCACCGATCTCTTCAAGCCGTTGCAACACCTTCTTCGGCTTGGGTCCGCCGAGGCAGAGATCGCCGGCGACGACGATCGCATCGGCGCTCCCCTGCGATTCGAGATCCGCAAGGCAGGCGTCGAGCGCTAAAAGGTTACCGTGAATGTCTGAAAGGACGGCGATTCGCATGGCGCGGCGCTCACTCGCGCCGGAGTACCAACGTCAGCATCGACGGCGTGATGCCTAATTTTCCGAACTCGTAGAGATCGATTGCTTCGACGGCAATACCGGCGCGGCGCATCGTCGCGAGTGCGGTCCGATAACGAATATCGGCGAGCACGTGGCGCTCGCTCAAAACGAGGACGCCCGCCGCCTGCGACTCGCCGCGTTCGAGAAGGATCGTGCGAAAGCCCGCGAAGGCGGCGATATCGACCTTGTCGCTGCCCAACACGATCGTATCGGGTGAGACGGCGCTGGCGACGGCGCGCAACGCCGGCACGTCGTCCGCGACCTTCACCTCGACAACGCGAAAGCCGTGAGAACGGGCGATGCCGGTAAAACCTCGGCGGCCCAACTCGTTTCCTCGCGACCCGACACCGACGAAAGCCGTCTCGCCTGCGAGCACTACGTCGTTGCCGTCGAGCAATCCGGGAGCTGCGATATGTCCGGCGAGCGGAACGTCGATGCGGGCAAACTCCGATTCCATGCGATCGACTTCGGAGCGCCGTGAGAGCGAGCTCAGCCGCATCATGACCGCGCCATCTTCAAAGGCGATTGCCGCATCGCCGGCGCTCGCCTCTAATGGATCGGGACCGCGCGGGGCGATCGCGATCGTCTCGACGCCGAAATACTCGAGCGTCGAAACGAGAACGGCATGCTGTTCGAGCGCCCGCGCATACACGCTGCCCGGTTCGCCCGGAAGCGGCTTCGCCGACTCGATCTCGGGGGAGGGCCGAACCAAAACGGCGCCACGCAGCCGGCCGGTCGGCGTCGCGACCAGTCGCGGTCCAAAATCGATGGAATGCTTCATCGCGCTTGATACGGCTCCGGGGTGGGCGCTTGGAGAAAGAAGTCGGCCATATCCGAAGCTAAGAGATCGTTCAACGTCAACGGCGGGAGCCCGAAGATTTCGTCTTCTGTCTTCACGACGCTCGCGACGCTGAGGTGCGCATCACCAACGTATCCACGATGCGCCAGCGGTGAAACGACCAGCGCGTAGCTGCGCAGCGCGTCAACGTGGTCGGATGCTGCCTGCGCGGCCTCCGGCACGATGAAGATCGCAGTGGAGCTCCAATGGGGCGTATGGGAAAGGTAATCGACGATTTTTCTGAGCGCGCGATCGGCCGACGCCGCGCCGGAGCCGCCGGGATCGAACGGAAGCCGCACGTACGTAAAGCTCGGCATGCGGTCGGCCTGGACGTACCGCTGCATATCCTCTTGGAACTCGGCTGCGCGTTCGGCATCGGCGTCGGGATTTTGATTCGGCTTCGCCGACGTCCTTGGAGCAGGCTTACCGTAATCCAAATCGACGTTGCCGTTCAGCGCGGATAATGCGGGGACGTCGAGATGGTATACGTCGCCGTCGTAGCCCGAAAGGCGCAGGAGCGCCCCGTAATCGCGGAAGGTGAGCCCGGCTCGGGCCATGGCGTTGAAGAGGTAGCCGCCGCGGGCGTAATCCTCCGGGTCGTCGCCGTAGTCGCCGATCGGCGACCGTACCGTCCCGGTCCCGGCAAGGAGTTGCTGGTAGAGCGTCGCATCGGAGGCCGTCGCGTACTGCTTCGCGATGTCGGCGTCCCCATCGGAAGCGTAGAAATTATCGGCTAACGCGTAGCTTCGTGCTAACGCGTGGAGATTCGGCGTGACGCTCTCCGGGTAGAGCGTCAGCGACGCGTCGCCGTTACCGTGCGGACTTCCCGCATCGTCTTTCAGATCACCGAAGACGGCATCGTAGCTCTGCGCTCCAAGCGCGATGTAGACGACGTGATCGATGACTTCGCTCCGCTTGTCGGAACGCAGCGGCGGAATCACGGGATTGAATTGAGCGACGCTGGGCGTCCGATTGTAGCGCAGTGCCGAGAGGGTGGCCTTCACCAGCGATGTGTGCTTCAGATCGACGCGCTGCAAGAGCCCCCAGCCGTTGACTCCCTTGCTGTTGACGACGTAGAGATAGCGTCCGTCGCGCGAGAGCGCGAGCGCCGTCGGATACCACGCCGTCGGAATCAGCCCGTAACGGTATCGCGTCGGCCGGCGCGCGTCCAGCACGGCGACCGCGTTCAGACCGGCCAATGCAACGTAGAGACGTTTTCCATTGGGGCTAATGGCTTCGGCGCTGGGCGCAGCACCGTACGGCGCACCGGGATAGAGACGCAGGTCGAGACCGCGCACGACGCGCGGTTGGCCCAAGAGAGAGACGACCGCAACGCGATCGACGTTCGCCAAGGCGACAAATGCGAAATCGCCGTTGCGGCTAATCACGATTGCGCCGGGCGCGGCGCCCCCGACGATTTGCGTGCCGTCCGGCGCGGGATCCATCGGAATCGTCGAAGGATCGCCGATTGCGCCGCCCGAGAGTTCGAAGACCGTGAGCGACGAAGATTTCTGCGGATCGAAAGCCGGCTGCACGAATTGCGGCTGCAGCGCCGGCGGATTGAGCGGCGCGTAGGCCGAGAGCCCGGTGCCGGCAGCTAAAACCGTGCGAGCGCCGGCTGCAACGTAGAGTGGGAAGTGGCCGACCGCGAGCGTGCGCAGGACCGTCCGATTCGTTAGATCGATGGCAACAACCACATCGCCAAGATTATCGGCAACGTACGCAACGCGTCCGCCGGGCGCGATCGCGATCTGTGCGGGAAAGGCTTTCCGCCCAATCGCCGCAGGCAAGGCGACCGGCGCTCCGTTTGAAGTCAGCTGTCCGTTAGCGTCGAGATCGAAAATGCGTACGCTCCCCGCCGCGCCGTCTGAAGCCAGCACGATCGTTCGCGACGCGTCGTTGGGATCCGTGGTTGCCGCAACGCCCATGAAAAAAGATGCCGACGGATCGCGATAGACACTGACGATCCGCATCGTTCTCGCATCGACCACGGCGAGCGAATAGCCCGATGTCAACGACGTCCCCGATCCGGTCGTTGCACCGCTCCCCGCCCCGTCGTTTGACACGATCGCGTAGCGCCCGTCCGGTGAGAGCGCCACGCCCATCGGATCGGAGCCGACGAAGAGGCTCGAGCCAACGGGTGCGGCAACTCTACCGTCGGGTAGAACTGCAACGGTTGGATGGATTCGATCGGCGCCGGCTGGCCGCGAGGCGGCCGGCGCCGAATAAATGATAAGGGGAGCCGGCCGACTCCCCGCACCTAACAGAACGGCGGCTAACAGCGCCGTTAAAATTGGTCTAACAGACGACACGGGAGGTAAGGCATTACCATGCAGGCTGCGGGGACCCTGCCGACGGGGCGGAACGTTGGAAGGATGACCGCCGGCGCGCGAGTCCTCGCGGTTGCTACCGCTGTTCCGCCGTACGAGCTCGGTCAGAGCGACGTCATGCGGCGTATCGAACTTGCGCTTGGTCCACGCTCGCGGGAGATCGTGCGCCTCCTTCCAATGTTCGGCAATACGGGCATCGAACGGCGTTATTCGTGCGTGCCGATCGAGTGGTACGAACGGCTGCACGAGTGGCCCGAACGCAATCGAGTCTATCTGGATTCCGCGCTTGATTTGTTAGAATCTGCGACACGCCAAGTGCTTGCGCGCGCGGGCCGGCAGCCGGAAGATATCGATGCCGTCGTCGCCGTCTCGACGACCGGCATTGCGACGCCAAGCTTGGATGCTCTGCTGATGGAGCGTATGAATCTGCGGCGCAACGTTCAGCGGCTGCCGATCTTTGGCTTAGGTTGCGCGGGCGGCGCGATTGGGCTGGCCCGCGCCGCTGCGATCGCGCGAACGAAGCCCGATGGGCTCGTCCTCTTCCTCGTGGTCGAACTTTGCGCGCTCTGCTTTCGGCGTGACGACTTTTCTAAGAGCAACATCGTCGCAACCGCGCTCTTCGGCGACGGAGCGGCGGCGGCGCTGATTTCGTGCGAGGGAGACGGAGCGAGCATCGTCGCCGGCGGCGAGTACACGTGGCCCGATTCGCTCGACGTAATGGGCTGGGACGTCACTCGCGAAGGATTCAAGGCGATCTTTTCACGCGACATTCCCGAGCTCGTGACGACGCATCTGCACGACGTCGCCGTAGATTTCCTCGCCGAGCACTCGCTGAGGCTGGCCGACATCGATCGGTTTGTCTGTCATCCGGGAGGCGCAAAAGTGCTCGATGCACTGGAAACGGCTTTCGAGCTCGAACCCGGAGCGCTTAGTACCGCGCGCAACGTGCTGCGCGATTACGGCAACATGTCCGCTGCCACCGTCATGTTCGTCCTGGAGCAAACGATCCACGACACGACAGGGTGGAAACGCGCGCTCGTGAGCGCGCTCGGACCCGGCTTCACGGCCGGCTTTACCCTTCTCGAAAGATGAGCGTCCTCTGGATAGTGCTCGCGCTCGTGGCTATCCAGCGCGTCGTCGAGGTATACTACTCCGCGCGCAACACGCAGCGTCTGCTTGCCCGCGGCGGCATCGAGGTGGGCGCCGTGCAGTACCCGTTCTTCATACTCTTGCATACGGCATGGCTCGCGAGCATTGCCGTCTTCGTCCCGGCATCGACTCCGCCGAACTGGTGGCTGCTCGGTCTCTACGCGCTCCTTCAGCCATTGCGCGTCTGGACGATTGCGACCCTTGGGCCTTACTGGACGGCGCGCATCGTCACGCTGCCAGGCGCCGCGCTCGTACGAAGCGGCCCGTACCGCTTCGTGCGTCATCCCAACTACGTGGTCGTCTGCGCCGAAATCGCGATTCTTCCGCTCGCCTTCGGCGCGGTCGAGATCGCGATTCTCTTTTCGATCTTCAACGCGTCGCTGCTTTCGTGGCGCATTCGTACCGAAGAGCGCGCCCTGCTTTCGCGCCGCACGTTAGGTCATTAGTTTCGCGAAGGCCCGCCCGAGGCGGGCGATGCCCTCTTGTGCGTCTTGCGTCGACAAGTGGCCGAAGGAGAGGCGTAGTGCGGGTGGGCCGCTGCGCGTCGGATAAAACGGCTCCGCCGGCATGACGAGCACGCCCTCGCGAGCGCAAGCGTCGAACGCGGCATACGTCGAGATGCGCGGCGGAAGCGGCAGCCACACGTTCACGCCGGCTCCCGGCGAGTGGATGGTCGCCCACGGAATGACGTTCGCGAGCGACTCCACGAACATGTCACGCCGCTTGCGATAGAGCGTTCGCGTCGTGCGAAAATGCCGCGCGCAGGCCGGGCTCTCCATAAAACGCCAAAGTGCACGCTGCGTCAGCGTCGAGGTGAAAACGTCGGCACGTACTTTCGCCGCTTCGAGCGCTTCGGCAATTCCGCCCTTCGCGTAGAGATAGCCGATCCGTAACGCTGGGAAGATCGATTTCGAAAGGCTCTCCATGACGATGACGCGTCCATCGGTATCGAACGAGGCCAGCGGCGGCGGTGCCGGAGCGTCGTAGGTCAACTGCCAGCCGGTCTGATCTTCCAAGACGACGACGTCGTAGCGTCGCGCTAAGGCGACGATATGCTTCGCGCGCCGCGCCGGGAGCACCGCGCCGGTGGGATTCTGTGCGATCGGATTGACGTAAAAGAGCCGCGGGCGGTACTCGGCAAAGACGCGTTCCACGTCGTCGCTGCGAACGCCGTCATCGTCGCCGCGGACTTCGACGTAGGCAACGCCGCGCGCGTCGAAGACGCCGAGACTGCCCCAGTAGGTTGGGCTTTCGCTTGCAACGACACTTCGTTCGTCGAGAAGAACGGTCGCGACGATGTCCGCCGCTTGCTGTGCGCCGGAACAAACGATGACGTCGCTCGCACTCGCGTTACACCCGCGCCCATCGAGCAGCGATGCGAGCCGCGCGCAGAGCTCGCGATCGCCGGTCGACGAGCGATACTGCATCAGCTCCGGCGCGTCGTCGAGCAGCGTGCGGTGAAAGGCCCGGGCAAAGTCGTGCAGCGGAAAGGTTTCCGGTGCGGGGTGGCCGGCAGCGAGCGAGATCGCTCCGGGTTCGGTTGCCTGCGTCAGACGCTCCATCACGCCCTCGAGTCGCGCGCCCCGCGCGAAGCGGCCGACGTCGGGTTCCCAACGGCGCGCGAACGGCTCGCTGCGATCGGGTGGCTCGGCGACGAACGTGCCTTTCCCGGCGCGCGCCGTTACGCGGCCGCGGGCATCGAGCAGCTCGTAGGCCTGCGAAACGGTTACCAGCGCACAGTGGAGGTGTTGCGCCAGCTTGCGCATCGCCGGAAGCCGCTCGCCGGGAAGTAACTGGTTGGTTTCAATCGCCTCAGCGAGGCGATCGGCAAGCTGAACGTATAGGGGCCGCGGATCGCTCTGCTCCAGATTCAGCGATTCGATGAACCCGCTCGTCTGATCAGACGCTTGCGCCGAGATCCTCTCCTTGGCTGATCGGTGCAATTCTTCGCGCGACACCTTCTTCGGTGGCGGCCGCGGCGACCGCCTTGGCGACCGCATCCACGACGCGCGTGTCGAACACGCTCGGGATCACGTACTCCGCGCTAAGCTCGGAGTCGCTCACGATCTCAGCGATCGCAAACGAGGCCGCAAGCTTCATCTTTTCGGTGATCCGTCGCGCCCGCACGTCGAGCGCTCCGCGGAAAATTCCCGGGAAGGCCAGCAGATTGTTGACTTGGTTCGGAAAATCCGATCTTCCGGTCGCGACCACCGCTGCAACCGGCGCGGCGACGTCCGGCATGATCTCGGGATTCGGATTCGCCATCGCGAAGACGATCGGGTCGGCAGCCATGCGGGCGATGTCATCCGGCTGCAGTATGCCCGGCGCCGAAACGCCCAGGAAGACGTCGGCGCCTTCGAGCACGTCGCGCAGCGATCCGCGCCGGTTCTCGCGGTTACAGTGCTCCGCCAGCCAGCGCCAGTGCGGATTATCGTAACGATCGCTGCGATTGAGTGCGCCGCTCCGATCGACGGGAATGACGTCGCGTACGCCCGCGCCAAGCAGCATCTTGATCGTCGCCGTCCCGGCAGCCCCACTACCCGCAACGACGACCACGAGATCGGCGAGCGGCTTGCCGACGACCCGCGCGGCGTTGATCAGCGCAGCCAGGATCACGACGGCCGTGCCATGCTGATCGTCGTGCATGACCGGAATGTCGAGCGCTTCGATGAGGCGGTCCTCGACCTCGAAACAGCGCGGCGCGCTGATGTCTTCCAAGTTAATCCCGCCGAAAACGGGCGCGATGCGCACCACCGTCTCGACGATTTCGTCGACGTCCTTCGTATCCAGGCAGATTGGAAACGCATCGATATCGGCGAACTGCCTGAAGAGCATCGCCTTGCCTTCCATCACCGGCAATGCGCCGAGCGGTCCAATGTCGCCCAGGCCGAGCACGGCGGTTCCATCGGTGACGACGGCGACGCTGTTACGCTTGACGGTGAGCTGGAAGGCCTTAGACGGGTCGGCCGCGATCGCCATCGAGACACGCGCGACACCCGGCGTATAAACGGTCGATAGGTCTTGACGGCTCTTGATCGTGATCTTCGAATCGACGCGAATCTTGCCGCCGATATGCGCGAGAAAGGTCGAGTCGGAGGAAAATATGATGCGCGCGCCCTCGATCGCTTCGACCGCCCGGCGGACTTCGTTCGCGACCGCCTCCGAGGCCGCACCGATGGTAACGTCGCGCACGATGCGCGTCCGGCCCACGGTGTGCATATCGACTGCGCTGATCGAACCGCCTGCATCGCCGATCGCATTCGCGAGCACGCCGAACGCACCGGGTTCGTTCGGCATTTCGATCCGCAAGACCATCGTCAAGCTAATCGCCGGTTGCGTCACGCTAATTCCCACTGACCGTCATCTCCGCGATGCGAAAGGACGGTGAAATAACCGACGCATCGAACCGCAGGTCGTTGGCGACTGCGTCCACGCCTGCCAGCATATCGGTGTATTGTCCCGCCACGGTAAACTCATCGATCGGATAAGCCAGTTCGCCGCCTTCGATGAAAAAACCGCGTGCGCCGCGGCTGTAGGTTCCGGAGGCGTGCTCGGTTGCAAAGCCGATGGTATCCATCACGAGAACGCCCTGGGGCGTCGCGGCGATAAGCTCGGCAAGCGACATCGAGCCGGGCTCTAAGTAGAAGTTGCTCGGTCCCACACCCCCACCGGTCGAGTTGCCGGTCGTCGCTGCGCCCAGCTTGCGCGCGTAATAGGTGTCGTAGAGGAACGAGCGCAGCACGCCGCGTTCGAAGACCGGCGTGCGCCTCGTCGCGACCCCCTCGCCGTCGAAGGGTGCCGAGCCGAGGCCTCCCGGAACGCGTCCGTCGTCGATGATCGTCACCAGTTCGCTGCCGATGCGATTGCCGACGCGCCCGCTCAGCCAGGAGTTGCCGACCGCAACGTTCGCGCCCGATACGGCGGCGAAGAGATCGTCGAGAAGCGCGGCAGCAACGTCGCGCTCGAAGATGACCGGCACCCGCATCGTCGGTGGCTTGCGCGCTCCGAAGAGATTCACGGCGCGGTGGACCGCGGTCACGGCCACCGACTCGGATGTCTCGAGGTCCTCGAAGCGACGAGCCGCCGTTCCGTATTGTCCGATGCGCTTGACCTCGCCGTCGAGCGCAACCGGTCCGGTCGAGCGGCCGGCTCGCGTCCAAGGATATGCGGCGGCGAAACCGGTCGAGTTCGCCATCGCGGTCACGGCAACGGCATCGGTATAATGCGAACCGCTCGAGTTGACGACGCGCGCGTCGGCCGCGCGAATCAGACGCTCGAGGCTCAGCGCTTCGTCGACTTTCTCTGTGCCGTCGCGATCGGCGATGCGAGGGTCATGCAGATCGAGACCCGTGCCGCCGGCGGGCGCGACTTCGTCGGGCAAACCAGCGAACTCGTCGGGGGAGACCAGGTCGGCATGCGCGACCGCGCGGAGGACCGCGTCCCGTAAGCCCTCCTCCGAGAAATCTGAGGTCGAGAGCGTCGCCTTGCGGCCGTCGCGGAAAACACGCAGAAAGAGGCCCTTGCCGGTCGATCCCTCGAGGCGCACTACGACGTTCTCCCGGGCCTCCGCGTGAAATCGCCGCACGATCGAGACCGAGACCTCGGCGGCCTGCGCGCCGGCCTCCTGCGCGAGCGTAAGCGCTCTGCCGGCAAGGTCGAGCGCCGCGGTTTCATTCATGCTGCGTGCCCCCGACCGTGATGGAAGCAATCTTGACCGTCGGCATCCCAACGCCGACGGGAACGTACTGGCCGCCCTTGCCGCAGGTGTAGTGGCGCCGTGCTAGGCGGGCGTCATTTCCGACCGCTACCACCTTCCTCATCGCTTCGGGGCCGTTTCCGATGATCGTGGCGTTGCGAACCGGGGTCGTGATCTTGCCGTTCTCGACGAGATACCCCTCGCCGACCATGAAGACGAAGTCGCCTTTGGCGATCTCGACCTGCCCGCCTGCAAACGATTTGGCAAAGATTCCGCGCCGCGTGGAGGCGACGATCGCCTCGACGTCGGCGTCGCCGTTCGGCATATACGTATTGCACATCCGAGGCTGTGGCGCGAAACGAAACGATTGACGGCGGCCGCTGCCGGTCGATTCGACTCCCATTAAATGAGCGTTGAGACGATCTTGCATATAGCCCAGCAGTACGCCGTTTTCAACCAGCACTTTGTGCTGGCCCGGAACGCCCTCGTCGTCGACGTTGAGGCTGCCGCGTTCTTCGCGCAGGTTGCCGTCGTCGTAGATCGTCACGAGCTCGCTTGCGACGCGCTCGCCGATTCGCCCGCTATAAAGCGATGTGCCGCGACGGTTGAAATCGCTCTCGAGCCCATGTCCCACGGCCTCGTGGAGCAGTACGCCGCCGCCGCCGGCGCCGACGATCATCTCCATTTCGCCGGCCGGCGCCGGAACGGCGGCGAGATTGACCGTCGCAATCCGCGCCGCCTCGACCGCCAGCGCTGCCGGCGTCTCGCGATCGAAGTAGGCCAATGAAACGCGGCCGCCGTCCCCGACGTAGCCCGAGCCGCGCTCCTTTTTGTCGCTTGCAACCACTTGAACGCCCAACGTGACGAGCGGGCGGCGGTCTTCGACCAAGCGGCCGTCGCTGGTCGCGATCCACACCTCTTGCAGTTCGTCGCTCAGGTGCGCGTTGACCGCGATGACGTGCGGATCGTAACGGCGGGCCGCGGCGTCAGCGCTCTCCAACATTCCGACATAACGCGTCGGATCAACCTCGCCGATCGGCTCGCTATCGTAGAGCGAGGCGACCGGATCGATCGAGAGATCGACGGCGCTCGCTCCGCCGGCCGGAGCGCTGCGCGAGATTAGTGAGGCCGCGTCGGCGGCTTCCAAGAGTGCCTGCGTGCTGAGATCGTCGGAAAAGGCGTAACCGGCCGACTCGCCGATGACGACGCGAATCCCAACGCCGAGCGTGACGCCGTACGATGCCTCGTGAATGTGTCCGTCCTGGAGCCGGTACGAGAGCGTGCGGCGGCGTTCGCAAAAGACGTCGGCAAACTCCCCGCCGTGTCGCAGCGCGCGGCCGAGCAGTCGTGAGAGAAGATCCTGATCCAGCATCGCTCGAGTTGCCTAAAGCGCCTAAAAAACGGCGAGCCGGTCGACGGCGCGGACGATCGCCGAGTCGGGATCGCCGGGAGAGCCATCGATGAGAAATGCGAATGCGACGCGGCCGTGATGAACGGTCGTCACGTAACCCGACAAAGCGGCGACGTCGGTAAGATGACCGCTCTTCGCACGCACGCGCCCGAGCGCGGTCGTGAAATCGTAGTTTTCGAGCGTTCCCTCGCGACCGCCCCGCGGCAAGAGCAGGTAGAGTGACGGCTCGTTATCGGCGAGAAGACGCGCGAGCGTGATCGCGGCGACGCGATTCTGCGGCGAAAGGCCGCTGCCGTCGAAGAGCCTAAGACCGGGCATCGGGATGCCCCGCCGCGCCAGAAAGTTTCGTTCGGCTTCGAGCCCGCCCGCATCGTTGGCGGTTCCATCGGTCTCCCCACCGAGCGTTCGAAGCAGTTGCTCCGCGTAATGGTTGTCGGACACGAAAAGCATGTGGGTCTCGAGCGCCTGTAAGGGTGCCGATCGATGGTCCCAGAGCACGACACTCTCCAACGGCGCGGCGCCGATCGCGGGCGGCAGCGACGAGACGATGCCGCGCGCCTTCAGCATCGCGTTTACTTGCGATGCAACGTAGCGGACGACGCCCTGCATCGGCGTGTACACGCTCTGCTCGACCCCGCCGATCATCTCGCGCGACTCGATGGTATCGCCGTCGACGGAGATCGCGCTAGTCGGTGCGGCATAGTCTTGGCCGTCATCGTCGGGTGCCCAGTGCGGATTGAGCTCCGGGCCCGTCAACGCCGTTGCATCGACGACGACGCTGCCGCTGATGCGGCGTAAGCCCGACCGCGCGAGCACCCCGATACCATTTCGCAGATCGCTTGACGCAAGCGATGGGTCCCCCGACCCGATCAGCCAGAGGTTCCCTTCGAGCGCCCGGTTATCGCCGACACCTTCGCCGCCGGCGAAGAGCGTGTGAAATCGGTAGGCGGATCCGAGCGCATCGAGCGCGCTCGCGGCAACGACAAGCTTTTGCACCGAAGCCGGCGCCACCGCGCGATCGGCCCGCTCGTCAAAAATCGTGTTCCCGCTCGCATCGACAACCGCAAAACTCCATCCGGTCGCACCCTCTATCGCCGGAACGAACGCTGCATGCAGCTCACTCCACAGGCGGTTTCGATCGTCCGCGCTCCATCGTAGAGGCGGCGTGCTCGGCGTGCACGCACGTTCGGCTAAGAGGCCTCTCGATTTTCCGGCAACACAGGAGGTGTTCTTCAAAGCTTGCTCTCCGGAAAATCGAGCGGAGCGAGCGGAGGACGCGCCATCCGGAGCAAGCGTCCGCGAGGCCGAACGCGCGTGCGCGACGAGCAACGCAACAGAAGCCACTGCAAAAAGCAGCAGGACGAGCACGAACGCGCGCCGCTTAAGCGCGCGCGAGCGCCTCGATCTTCTCCTGAAGCCTGCGCTGCTCTTCACGTAGTTCGTCGATATCGTCGCGGAGGAGTTTGACCTGCGTCGGGACCTTAGAATTTTTGCGGACGTGCATCGCCGTTTCCGCCGCATGTCGCCGCAGGCGACCGTCGACCGCTTCAGCTCCGACACGGTCCAAGGCGGGAAGCAACCGAGCATCGCCGAGTGACTCGGCAGAGGAGATGGCGGCGAGCGCCACGAGCAGCGCGTCGTCGCCGATGAGCCGCTCGATGGCGTCGACGACACGGCCCCGCTCTTCTTCTACCAGCGCCGCAAGACGCGCGAGCGCGCTGACCGCAGCGCGCCGCAATCCCTCGCCGTTTGCCGGGCCGGTAGCCTCAAGAAGCGGCGCCATCGCTCGCGCGTCGGCGAGTTCGGCCAATCCGTGGAGTGCTCCGGCTTCAACCGTGTTGTTCCAGCTGCGCTCTTTGGTCGCCGCGGCCAGCACCTCGTACGCGCGCTCGTCGCGCGTTTTGCCCAGCGCCGTCAACGCCGAGGCACGGACGAAGTACGACTCGTGGCGTTGCGCCGTCGCGATTAGCGCCGAGGCTGCCTCGGCATCGCGGAAGTTACCGAGGGCGGCCGCGGCCGCTCGGACGACCTTGGGATGCGCGTGCGCAAGCGCACCGACGAGAATCGTTCGCGCCCACGGCGCGCGGGTCGCGCCGATGGC
>JBARKF010000188.1:0-2262 GCA_049800655.1 Candidatus Cybelea sp. | reverse complement strand
CGCTTGCCGTTGTCGCCGTGCTGCAGCTCGACGCGTAAGTACCATGTGCCGGCGCTGCGTCCGCGTCTGATGTGCCCTCTCATCGAAGTTCGCTTGGACTGTTCGGCGGCAGGCCAAGAAATGCTTCAAGTGCCTTTTTCGTGACGACGATGCGGCGCGCGGTTACGCGCACGGAGGGCAATCGGCCTGAGGCGATCAACTCGTACGTCGCGTTACGCCCGATGCCAAGAATCTGCTGCACCTCGTGCACGCTGAGCACATCGCGTGCATCTTTAAGGCTAGCGTTGCGGTTCGTCATGTCAACTCCAGAAATGAAACGCCCCGCGGCGGCAAGCTGCAGGGCGAGTTTCCCACGCATTATAATGCGGGCGAAAGTCAAACGTTATTTGTTAGGCCAATTATATCGCAACGCAGGCGCGTTGTACATGGAGCCGGGCTGAAGCCGATTGTAGCAGCCGCGTCGAGGGCTCGCGTTGCTCGGCCCTGACGGGCAGACCCTCGACCCGGCTGCGTTCGGCAACGAAGCCGGCTCCGTGTACTGCCGATGCTATCGAGATGCTACGTCGTTGCTTGGCCGCCTCACTTTGCAGTGCATTTTCGTAACATCTGCGTTGGCGGCGCGTTGCGTTGCCGTTGTCGCCGCCGTACCCGACCTGATCTAGCGAATATCTGGGGCGTAACAGGCTCATGACATCCTGCGTGCGGTGACGTCGCATGGCTGTACTCCGGCGTTGCACCGGCGCGTTACTATCTTTGCACGAAGGTATGCTTTCCGTAACTGGACGTTGACGCCAATCGAGGGCTTCTCACGACGCAAGCCGGTGGTTGTGCGCACAACGCCTACGGCGCCGTACCCCCAACCATGCCGGGAGGGCGGGGTCGCGCGACCTAGCGGTCGCGCTCAGCGTGCGCCGGGAGACCGGCAAGGAGTACATCGTGAAAGTCGATGACGATGAAGGCTTAGCGAGCCACATCGGGACCAAACCGTGCGTCGGCACTCGTGAGGGTGACGGCGAAGCATCGGTACGGGAAACGGACAGACCGAGTTATACAGCCTCGAAAAGCAGCAGATCGAAGTGCCGACGGCGTGCTGAGGGCCGGAAGGCAAAACGTTTATTCGCGCTATCGCGAGCGAGTAGGCGGCTTCGCGTGGTCGCAGAGCTGGGTATGTTCGGAAACTCTTTGCACGGGAACCGGGAGGTCTTCGGTTCGACCGCCATACCGATGGCGGCCCGCATCGGGAAGGTGATGAGCCGTAGCCGATGATGTACGAGCCGAAGAAGTCAGACTCTCCCATAGTAGCGAGGAAGTCGGCGAACAAGGTCGGGCGACCGACTGCGGAGCCAATGGAGCGAAGGGGAGGGGCTAAGAGAACACGGATCAGCAAAACGCGCGGCGGACACAGAGCCGAGAAAGCGTGTCAAGTGCGCTGGACCGTGTACGCCAAGCAGCAAAGGCAAACCGGAAATGCCGGTTCGCAGCGCTGCTCCATCACGTAAACGTCGATCTACTCAGGGAAGCGTACCATTGGCTCAAGCCTGGTGCGGCCCCGGGGGTAGACGGCGTGACGTGGGATGCGTATGGAAAGGATCTGGAACGAAATCTCGCCGATCTCTGTGTGCGAGTGCACCGTGGTGCATATCGAGCACAGCCATCGCGTCGCCGGTTTATTCCGAAGGCGGATGGGCGTCAACGATCCCTGGGCATCGCCGCCGTGGAGGACAAGGTTCTCCAGCGCCCCGTGGCCGAGGTCCTAAACGCGATCTATGAGATCGACTTCCTGGGCTTCTCCTACGGATTCCGACCGGGGCGCGGGCAGCATCATGCGCTCGACGCACTCGCGTTCGGAATCAAGGTGCGTCGCGTGAACTGGATACTCGACGCCGACATTCGGGCGTTCTTCGATACGGTCGACCACGACTGGTTGATGCGCTTCCTCGAACACCGAATCGGCGACGGGCGAATCCTGCGGCTGATACGCAAGTGGCTAAAAGCCGGAGTGCTCGAAGATGGTGTAAGAACGACGCCCGGGATGGGGACACCGCAAGGTGCGGTCATCGCTCCCCTTACGCAAAAGGTAACTTTCGCTCCGGAGCGACGGGTCGCCGAAGGGCGGTGGTATCAGGTCCTCGCCGTTTCTGGGGTCGTGCGGGATGGGGATGGAGTGCCGGATGATGATCGTGTCATCGGCGACCAATACGCCCTTCACCAGGAGCCGCACGATCCGTTGACGCTCGGGAACACTTAAAGTGTCTGCCGCCG
>JBARKF010000187.1:0-10202 GCA_049800655.1 Candidatus Cybelea sp. | reverse complement strand
CGTCGGTCACAGAGCTACGGCTATGCTCCCTCCTCGCGCCTTGCCATCGTGCCCGTGGTGCCCATAACGGCGCTACACATCTCGGCGTTACAGGCCACTAGTGGCCTGTAGCGCGTAGTCCCGTGGACGAAAAGCGCTTCCGGCTCGATTTCGTCATCGCGTTCGGCGCGCTGCTGATCAGCACGGTCGCCGCGATCGCCACCGTCTACCAGACGCACGTCATCGCGCAGCAGTTCAGCGCGACGGTCTGGCCGTACGTATCGTTCGACGACACCACCGCGCCGTGGTCGTTTGAAGTCGATCTGCGCAACGACGGGCTCGGCCCGGCGATCGTCCGTTCCGTCAGCATCACGCTGGACGGCAAGCCGCAAGCGTCGCTCGAGGCGCTGCTTGTCACGCTGGGCCATGAAGAACCGCAAGCACTGGCGGCCGCTCGCGCGGCGCTGCGCGCGGGAGCAAAGCTGCAAATGACGACGAGCACGCCCAAGGCGGGCTTGGTCGTGCCCGCAAACGCGCAGCACGTCGTGATCCGGATCCAAGGCGCCGTCTTGGTTCGTTACGTCGGCCCCGCATTCAAGCGTGTGGGAATTTCGCTCTGCTACTGCTCGCTCACCGGAACGTGTTGGACGCAAAGCCGTCAGACGCGCGACACCGAACCTAGGCCCGTCGGCTCGTGTTCGCCTAGCTAAGGTGTTTTTCGCGCGGACGTGGCGGACTACGGCGAGCCGATGAGCAGCGCCTGGGGACCATCGACACCTTTAGTAATCCGTCGCAAGAGCTTCGCTCCGCCGGGACTGTAGACTCTCACCGCGTTGTCAGCAGCGACGTAGAGATTGTTTGAAGGGTCGATCGCAAGCGCACTCGGGGCGACACCTTTTCCATACTTAATCGTGTGAATTGGTCGCGTGCCGTCAGGCGAATAGACGGAGACCCAGCCGGGGGTTTGTGGTGGTGAGTTGGGCCTATTTGCCACGTAGAGTCGCCCCGTTGAATCGACTGCAAGCGCCCAGGGTGATTCGAGGCCCTTCGTGATCCGTCGAGACGGCTTCGAGCCGCCGGCCGGAAAGACAGTGACGGACGAGTTGCCGAAGTTCGCAACGAAGAGTTGTCCCGACGGTCCAACGGCCAGCGCGAAGGCCTGGTCGATGCCCTCGCGTATCGCGCGCACGAACCTCATGTGTCCTGGCTTTTGCGTGGGGGCAAAGATGCACACGGCTCTGCCCTCGCCGGCATAGAGATTCCCAAACTGGTCGAAAACCAAGGGCCCGCTGTTCGCACAGTGGCGGATGATGTCGACGTTATGTGTACAGCCGGGCGCATAGGCGAAGATGTAGGCTTCGTTCGTGCCATAGAGATAGCCGGAGCGATCGGCCGCCAGTGCGAAAACCCCGTAACTACCAAGCGCGCCCTCGAGCTTGAGCGTCCGCGCGTTGAAGGCGTAGATCGCCGGCGCGCTTACATTGCCATTCGCCTCGCAAAGATCGCCATGCAAGTCGAGCGCGATATGGGCCTGAAGGACATACAAATTCGTCTTCGTGGAATGGAGGGGCTCCGAGCTCCCTAATGCATACATGGAGAGCTTCCAGCCGCCCACGTAAAGGACGCTTTTGGGCATCGCAGGCTTAGCCGGCGGCGGTACTTTCGCCCGAACGCCGGCAGTCGCGCTCGTGCCTAGCGACCCGACAGAGCAACCGGCGCAGCTGAGTTGCGCTAAAAGCAGCGCAAGCCCGCAGCCGCGCCGATTATTCGTTGTCGGGCGGAGCGGCATTCTCGGATCCGGACCCTGACCCGTACCCACATCCCGATGCGGAACTCGATCCACATCCCTGCTCGAAGAACTTATCGCCGTACACCGTTGGGATCGGCGTGCCGTACGAACGTGGGCTCTGCGTAAAGTTCAGCACGTAGTCGATGCTGTTCGCCGTCGCATCGGTGTAGCCGCGGTCGCACACCGAACCCGAGCCATAGCCGTGCAGGCATGGAAGCGATCCAAGGCTCTCGAGGTTAAACGTCTGCTCGATGAATTTCAGGATGCTTCCCGGATTAAAGTTGCGCAGCGAAACGTGCCCGTTGTCTTGGCCCTGCTTGGCGTACGGTGAGAGAATTAACATCGGCGTGCGGATACCCTCCCCTCGAAAGTCAGGAGAAGGCGGCGACGCGTTGTCGTACCAGCCGCCCCAGTCATCCCAAAGAACGACGACGACCGAATTATTCCATAGCTTGGTCCGTTTGCCGATCGCATTGACGACATCGCCTACCCACGACGGCCCTTCGGTCTTGACCTCAAAGCCGGCGTGATCGGAATACTTGTAGTTCGGAACGACCCAGACTACCCCGACGTTGTCGAGCACGCCGTTGGGAATGTCCTTGAGAATCTGCCACGACGGTGAAATGACGTTTTGTTTCCACTCTTTCGCGTTCCCACGTACCCGCTCGATCGCGTCGAAGGCCGACCAAATATAGCCGGCAGAACCATAGGATGGCGCGTAGTAACGCCACGGAATCGGCGTACGCGTAACGCTAGGGCTGCTAACCTCCGGCGGAGCATCGAGCTCATCGGCAATCGTATGAAACTCGTCGTAACACGGCGTCGGCGGAGCCGTTGGACCCGGGGTATGAGTTGGCGAAAGCCACTGCATTTCCGAGTAGGGTTTGCTTTGGTCGCATCCCCACGGATAGGCGCGCGGATAGTTGGCGACCGCGGTGGAATTCTTAAACTCCGTCGTTCCGGCGATGAGATTCAGGTGCGCGACGAAGCTCGGGCCCAGCTCGGTGGGATAGAAGTTTGCGGCTAAGACCCAATTGTTCGCGATTCCCCAGTATGGCTTTATGTCACTCTGCATAACGTAGGCGTAGGGAAACGTTCCGGCAGTGCCGTTGCCACCTGATGGACAACCCCCGTTGTACTCGTGGTTAAATCCGTCCATCGGTTCCGTCGCTCCATCGATGGCGTTTGCCGCGTCGACGTAGCAATGATCGATGTCCTGCGTCGTCGCGAGGTGGATAGCCTTGAGCGTTACGGACTTGTCGCCTTTCGGACAGCTACCTGAGCCCGAGCCCGACCCTGATCCGGAGCCCGAGCCGAAGGGGCGGCTCATGCATCCGGTCATCGTCGTGTTGGCGCCAGGGAAGCCGGCAAAGAGGTTATTCAGGCTGCGGTTTTCCTGGATGATGACGAAGACGTGCTGGATGTAAGCGCCGGGATCGTCGGTCCGCTTAAGCCGGTGGTGGTGGAGTCCCACCCCAACCCCGCCGCGAGGCACCGGATTTTGAACCGGGCCCGACGAGCACCCAACCCAGACGGCTACGGCGAACAGGATGAGCGAACAGAGGGCGAGGCTGCGTTGGCGCATGAACGGCTCCTTCTTCGCAACGGCGTGAGGGCGGCACCGGATGCTTGAATGCCTGAGCGAGCAGTATGCCGCTTGCCACTTTTGTAGCACTTTTGCTTTTGACAATCAAGCTTAGGCCCGGTTTGTCTTGCACCCGACCCGGAGTGGCCTAGCTTACTTCCTATTCTCCGCGCGAATCATCACGGGGCCGGCGGGGCGGAGCGTGACGAGCGGTGCGATGCGGACGTCCGGTCCGGGGGCCGGAGAAAAACGGAAGCGCCGCAGCAGCGTTTCCAAAACGATCGCGGTTTCGCGCAGTGCAAACTCCTCGCCGATGCAGCGTCGCGCGCCGCCGCCGAACGGAACGTAAGCGAACGGCGGTGGATCGACGTCGCGCCAGCGATCGGGATCGAAACGTTGCGGATCGGGAAAATACCGTGCATTGCGGTGGAGGATGAGCGGAGCGAGAAAGACCGTCGTCTTTGCGGGGACACGGCTTCCGTCGCTAAACGTTACGTCACGCAGCGCTTCGCGGCCGATGATCCACGCCGGCGGATAGAGCCGCAGCACCTCTCTCACGAGGCGCGCGACGCACTCGTCATCACCGTTTCGCGCGGCGGTCGCGACTTGCGCGTCGACGTTTGGATGCTGCGCCAATAGATAGAGCGCCCACGTCAGTGCGTTCGCAGTCGTTTCGTGGCCGGCTATGAAGAGCGTCATGATCTCATCGCGCATCTGTTCGTCGCTGGGTTGATAGCCGGTCTCCGAGTCACGTGCGGCTAACAGCAACGAAAGCGCGTCGGTCCGGTCGCTCGCGTCGGCACGGCGGCGTGCGATCAGACCGAAGATGATCTCGTCGAGCATCTTGCGCGCGTGCCAAAAGCGGCGCGTATTCGGCAGCGGCAGACGTTGACGCACCGATCCGAGCGGGTTGAGCATGTGCGGGAACTCGCCCATCATCAACCGCAGCGCGTCGCCGACGGCACGCGCCGAGTCGCTCTCATCGCTGCCGAAGAGCGTCTCGGTGGCGATGCGTAACGTGAGCGCCGTCATCGCCGCATGGGCATCAAAAGGGTCGTCGGCCTGCAATCGATCCGCAAACTCGCTCGCGTCGCGCTCCATAACGCGCGCGTATTCGGCAATGCGCTCCCGGTGAAACGCCGGCTGGACGATACGGCGCATCTGGCGATGGAGCGGATCTTCGCTCGTGAGCAGTCCGTCGCCGAGGAGCAGGCGAAGCACGCGCGTGCCAAGCGACTTCGAGAACGCGTGTTGTTGCGTAACGAGGATCTCTTTGATGAGCGACGGCTCGTTGACGAAGATGTACGCGCGCCAGGGCAGCGCAAAGGCAACGATGTTTCCGTAGCGGTCGGTCATCTCGCGCAGAAACCCCGGAAAACGGCGAAACGGCACGGGCAACAGTCCCCGCAACGTCTCCAAGCGGCTCGGCCCCGGAATTCTAGCCTCCACGAACCGCCTGGTACGTCAGCACGTCGCCGTGGCGGCAGACCACACGATACCTCCCGCGCGCCGTCTCTTGCACGATTGCCGGCAAGAGGCGCGCCTGATTTGGATCGCTCGTGAAGTCTTGCGCATAGACGAGATATTCTACGCCGTTCGTCCGGTCGATGGTTGCGTTGGGCCGTTGGGCGGCGACGGCCGAGAACCATTCGTCATAGGTGGCAAGCGGCGCGTCCTTCGGGACGCAGGCGATCGCGCGTCGCGCATCGGCCAGATCGTGATAGTACGGATGGAGATAGTGAAGGGGATGCATCGGATCGAACGCGATCAGGAAGACCGCGCAAATGACGCTCGCCGTCGTGAGCCACCTGCGAGCGGCAGGTTCGCGCCCGGCGCGCGCGAGCGACGCGATGCCCGCCACGCTCGCGATCAGCAGCCACCCGATCCAGAGCGCCGCGTAGTGGTCGCCCATGCGCCAAACGTAGCCCGAATTTGCGAGCAAAACGATCGCAGCGCCCGGAAGCGCGAGCAGCGCCCAGCGCGAACGCAACGGCAGAAACGCCAGCGGCACGAGCGCCTCCAAGACGTAGGTGAGCCTCCCGACGGTAAAGATCGCTCGAATGAATTGCAACGGGTGAACGAACGGCGCGGCGACCAGGGCGAGCGGTCCATCGGCAAAGGGATAGACGTAAAAGTGACTGGGAACCCATCCGCCAAAGCGCGGCGTGACGACGCCGTAATAGAACGCCAGCGCCACGGCGGACCCAATGGCGAGCCCTGCGCCGGCGACGGCAAGCTGCCGCGGCGCGGGAGTATAGCCGTCGAGGAGCCCTCGTCCCGTTCCCTTTCGTGACGCGAGCGCGAACAAAACAATGCCGAAGACCGCGAGCGTGAGCGCGGCATCCTCTCGGATACCGATTGCAACGACCGCGACGACCGCAAACGCGATCCACCGGCAGCGGTCCGCGCATAGGAAAAGCGCTAGCAGCAGCACGGTGAAGAGCCCGAGCTCGTGAAACTCATCGAAGCCCAGCGCAAGCAACGGTGGATAGAGCAGCGTGAGCAGCCCTAGCCGCGTCGCGAGCCGGTCGTCGGTGTAGGGTCGCGCGATCGCGGCAACCAGCGGCGCGCAAGCAGCCGTCGCCGCGGCCTGCGCCAGTTGCAAGCCAAGCGCGCTGCGCGGTACGGCGACCAGCGGCCAGAGCAACACGAGCGAAGGCGACCAGTGGTAGCGAAAGTGCGATCCCGCCTCGACTCCGCTACGCATGCCGCCGAATGCATCGGCCACGATTTGTGCGAATGTGCCGGTATCGGAACCATACGTCCACAGCTTCGTGCGCACCAGCGCCAGCATGGCAAGGACGACGAACTCGACGAGCGTCCACACCCAAAGCCTCATCGGCAGGCGCCTTGGAACCGTTCGACCAACGGCGTTGCGCGATGAATCGAATTTGCGTCTTCTGCGGTTCTCGGCTCGGCTACGATCCGGCGTACGCGCACATGGCTCGCGATGCGGCGCGACGGATCGTCGGAGCCGGCTACGGTATCGTCTACGGCGGCGGGAGCATCGGGTTGATGGGCGTCGTCGCCGATGCCGCGCTGGCGAGCGGCGGCGAGGTCATCGGCGTCATTCCGCGCGCGCTGACGATCAGCGAGGTGGCTCACCCGGGATTGACGGAGCTGCACGTCGTCGAGACGATGCACGAACGCAAGGCGCTCATGCAAGAGTTGAGCGATGCGTTCATCGCGCTGCCCGGCGGTTTCGGCACGATGGACGAGTTCTGCGAAATGCTGAGCTGGCGACAGTTGCACATCCACGGCAAGCCGATCGGCTTGGTGAACTATCGCGGGTATTACGATCCACTCTTGGCACTCTTCGATTCGATGGTGCGCGAAGGCTTTATCGACGAACGAACGCGCAGACTCTTCGTCGATGCGCCGGCGACCGAAGACATCCTAGCCAGGTTTGCGAGCTTCTAAAGACTACTCGGAAAGCGCCGTCGATACAATTCGCTCTTGCTCGACGGCGTGCTGGCCTGCGTAGCCCTCGCTGGGGCTTGCGCGGTAGCCGCGTCCAATGTACTCGATGTCGAAGCCATCGCGTTTGCCTTCGAGAAGCCGCCGCCGCACAAAGGCGCGCGCACCCATATTCTTCGGCTCTTCCTGAACCCAGACGATCTTCTTGAGGTGCGGATAGCCGCCGATCACGCGATTGATATCCGCAACCGGCAGCGGAGCGAGCAGCTCGATTCGGGCGATCGCGGTTCGCGCGAGCGAAGCGTATGCCGCGTGCGCAACGAGATCGTGGTAGATCTTCCCGCTGCAGAGAATTAGCCGGTCGACGGCCTCGCGATCGATCGGTCGCGGGTCGTCGATCACCGGCGCAAACTTACCCGAGGCCATCTCATCGAGCGTTCCGGCGGCGCTGGCTGCGCGCAGCAGAGATTTCGGCGTCATGACGACGAGCGGAACGGCGATCGGCGAACGTGCTTGCATCCGGAGCAGGTGATAATAGTTGCCGGCCTGCGAGGGAGACGCGACGCGCAGGTTGCCTTCCGCAACGAGCTGCAGGAAGCGCTCGACGCGCGCGCTGGAATGCTCGGGCCCACCGCCTTCGTAACCATGCGGGAGCAGCAGCGTGAGCCGCGACGTCTGTCCCCATTTTGCCTGCCCGGCTGCGATGAACTGATCGACCACAATTTCAGCGCCGTTGAAGAAGTCGCCATACTGCGCCTCCCAGAGAACGAGCGCGTCGGGCTGCTGCGTCGAGTATCCGTACTCGAAGCCCATGCAGGCATACTCCGAGAGCGGGCTGTTTCGAATTTCGAACGAGGCTTGCGCTTCGGCAATGTGTTGGAGCGGAATCCAGATGGCGTTCGTGCTTGGATCGTGAAAGACGGCGTGCCGATGGCTAAAGGTACCGCGTTCGGTATCTTGACCCGTGAGCCGAATCGGCGTTCCGCTGGTCAACAGCGAGGCGAAGGCGAGCGATTCGGCCGTACCCCAATCGACGACGCCCTGTTCGGTGATCGTGGCCTCCCGGCGCTCGAACTGGCTGCGCAGTTTGCGGTTTAGCGTGAATCCGGACGGAACCGTCGTTAACGCATGCGTCCATGCGACGAGCGTACTGCGTTCGACCGGCGCCAGCACCGTGCCGTCGAACGTGTTGCTGCCCGAGATCTTCCGGCCCTTAATGTGTGTCGCAAGGGCGCCTTTGACTGCGCGCCGCGCCTCCTGAAGACGTTCCGTCGCTTCCTCCACCATCGCGCGCGCGCGCTCGGCCGTGATCACGCCCTGATTGACGAGCTTGTTGGCGAAGAGCTCTCGCACGGTCGGATGGTTCTTAATGCGCTCGGCCATCTGCGGTTGCGTGTAGGCGGGCTCGTCTTGCTCGTTATGACCGAAGCGGCGATAGCCAATCAGATCGATCAGCACGTCGCGGCCGAAGGCTCGGCGAAAGTCGATGACGAGGTGGACCGCAGCGATGCAGGCATCGACATCGTCGGCGTTGACGTGGACGATCGGAACGTCGAAGCCCTTGGCCAAGTCCGATGCGTAACGCGTCGAGCGCGCATCCGCCGTATCGGTCGTGAACCCGATCTGGTTGTTCGCGATCAGATGGATCGTCCCGCCCGTTTCGTATCCGGGCAACGACTGGAGGTTGAAGACTTCCGAAACGATCCCCTGGCCGGTAAATGCCGCGTCGCCATGAATCAGAATCGGCACCGCGCGCTTATGATCTTGGGTCGGGTGTCCGTGCGAGTGATCGGTCTGTAAGGCGCGCGCGCTCCCTTCGACGACCGGATCGACCGCTTCCAGATGGCTCGGATTATGCGCCAGCGTCACGCCGATCGTCTTCCCCTTCGACGTCGTAAACGTGCCCGTCGAGCCGTGGTGATACTTGACGTCTCCCATCACGTCGTCGTCGCCCAGATTGCCTCGGTATTGCGCGGCTTCGAACTCGGTCATCACGTCTTCGTATGGAAGATTGACGACGTGCGCGATCACGTTGAGACGGCCGCGATGGGCCATGCCGAGCACCGCATCGGCGACGCCGTCATCGGCGAGCATGTCGAGCATCTCCTCGAGCATCGGCACCATGACGTCGAGCCCTTCGCCTGAGAAGGTCTTCTGCCCGAGAAACGTTTTGCGGACGTAGCGATCGAAGGCTTCCACTTGCGTCAGACGCTCGAGGAAGTCTATCTGCCGCTGCGGCGATTCTTTGAGCTTGTTGCGCCCGGACTCGATGTAATCGCGCAGCCATACGCGCTGGTTGGCATTCGAGATGTGCTCGACTTCGTAAGCGATCGTCGAGCTGTACGTCTCTCTGAGCCGCGGCAGCACTTCGGCCAGCGTGTTTCCGGGAACTTTGACCCGCAAGACGCTTGCGGGGATAGCGCTCTGCAGCGCCGGCGTGAGACCGTACGTTTGCGGCTCGAGCGAAGGATCGCCGACCGGTTGCGTGCCGAGCGGATCGAGATTCGCCGCGAGATGACCGTGGCGCCGGTACGCGGAGACGATGGCCATGCCGGCTGCCACCGCTCGGAGCATTTCGTCCGATGGCGGTGCCGCTGCCGCACCGACTGGCGCGAGCGCTACTTGCGGTGCGGCCGCCGCTTGCAGTCCCAGCGACGCAAAGACGCTCTCGTAGAATCCGTCCTTGCCCTGCAAGAGCTCGTCAACGCGGCGCAGGTATTCGCCCGACTGCGCACCTTGCGTCACCCGGTGATCGTAGGTGCTGGTGAGCTCCATCACTTTCGAAACGCCGAGCAGCCGCAGCGACTGTTCGTTGGCGGTTGCGAAGCCCGGCGGATAAGCGATCGCGCCGGTCGCGACGATCGCGCCTTGTCCGGCCATCAGCCGCGGTACCGACGCGACTGTGCCGATGCCGCCCGGGTTGGTCAGCGTGAACGAAGCGCCTTGCAGATCGTCGGCAGCAAGTTTGTTCTCGCGCGCCTTTGCGACGAGCTCCTCGTATTTGTTTCGGAAGGCGGCAAAATCGAGCGTATCGGCATCCCGAATTACCGGAACCACCAACGAGCGCGTGCCGTCTTTACGCTCCGTGTCGACCGCGAGACCGAGATGAATTCCCGGCTCCAGCCGCGCCGGCGCACCGGCGTCGTCGCGACGGAACGAGTACGTGATGTATGGGAGCTCTTGCGCGGCGCGCGCTAGCGCATAGGCGATCAGGTGGGTGAACGACACTCGCTCGCCGCGGCCCAAAGCTCGGATCGCGCCGTTAAGCTCTTTGCGGCGCGCGTCGAGCACGTCGACCGGCACGTTGCGAAAGCTCGTCGCCGTCGGAATCGAGAGACTCTGCTCCATGTATCCGGTCAGCGCCGCGGCGGGGCCCTTGAGTGCGGTGAGTCGTGCGTTGGGCGGAATCGCCGGCAGCGGCGGCCCCGGCGC
>JBARKF010000186.1:0-49811 GCA_049800655.1 Candidatus Cybelea sp. | reverse complement strand
CCAAACCGCAACTACGACGACGCCCGCAGCGCCGACAAACGCGCCTACGCGTCCTACTACGGCGCCATGCTCGCGCGCGGCATCCTGCTGCCACCGTCGCAGAACGAAGTGATGTTCGTCTCGGTCGCGCACGGCGAAAACGACATCGACGCGACGCTCGCCGCGGCTGACGAGTCGCTGGCGTGTTTAGACGGCGCGCAGCGCGCGCTTGCGCAACAGGCCTGAGGCGACGAGCGCAACCGGAATGCCAAAAAAGACGACGTGCGCGATCAGGATATTCGAAAAGTAGAGAGCGTTAGGGAAGGGGCGGACGATCGCATGGCCGAGGTGGATCACCGCGCGCATCCCGCTCATCGCGACGATACCGAGGAGCACGCCGCCGGCAACCGGATGCGTCAGTAACCACCGGATGCGCACGGCCGCCGCGACGTAGAGCGCTCCCCAGATGATGCTCACGGCAAAGTGCATCAGCGTCCCGAGCGCTGCCGTCTCCCACCCGCCGCGGTAAGCGGCCATCCCAAGGGCATTCGAGGCGTCCCACTGCATCACGAGCAGCGGGGTGGCGTTTCGAATGACGAAGGTTTCGGTCACGATCAGGTAGAGATCGATGAGGACGGCACCGCAAAGTCCGGCGACGACGGCGACGAGCGCTAATCGGCGGTCGAACATTTACTTTGCGGCCCCCGGGACTTCGCAAGACTCGAACGCAATGTCGTAGACGCCCAAACCGTCGCTTTTCGGCATGAGCCGTATCTCGTGCTGACCGTATTGAGCGTTCATGACGAGGTCGTAGGCGCGCGGAGCATCCACCGCGACGTACGAATCGCCGCGCGTATCGTAGCGAAGGTCCTTGCCGGCATCGCTCCGCGCGACGGGATGCCCGTCCTGCAGCACGTCGACGTGAATCGCGCCGCCGTTCTCGGGCTTGAGTACCGCGACGAGCTGGATCGCGTGATAGCGCAGCCTGAAATAGCCGCCGCTCTCACCCGAAATCGCCGCTTCCGGAGAGAGACGCCAGTAACCCTGAAGATAAACGGCGCCATCTTGCGCCTTCGACGTGTTATCGGCGTAGTCGTTGTCTTGTGCGGGGTTGCCGTTTGCTGCGTCCGCGATCGGCTGACGTCCGACCAGCAGCTCGTCCGTGTGCGGGTAACAGACGGCGCCGGGCTTGTCGTAGCTGTCTTGCGGCAGCAGGGCCATGACCGGTGGAAAGGTAGCGTGAGGATTGGCAGACTTGAGCAGCGCTTGGATCTTTGCCTCGGTTTGCGGGTAACCGCCCTCACCGATGAAGCTTTCGACCAAACGCCCCGTCTGATCGAAAAGATATTCGTGTGGCCACACGTTGTTGCCGTACCGTTTCCAGATAGCGAAGTGGTCGTCGAGAACGATCGGCCAGGATACGTCGAGCCGTTTAGCTGCTGCCGCGACGTTCGCGCGCTGCCCGGAGAAGTCGAACTCCGGCGTGTGCACGCCAACGATCACCAAGCCGTGGTCGGCGTAGCGACGATGCCACTCGCGCAGATATGGCAGCGTCCGTAGACAGTTGATACAGGTATATTCCCAGAAATCAACGAGCACGACCTTTCCGCGCAAAGCCGAAGGATCGAGCGGAGCGCTGTTGAGCCAGCCCGTGCCGCCATCGAAACTACGGATCTGCGCCACGTCTTGTGCGTGCGCGCGTCCGGCGGAAAACCACACACCGCTACAAATCGCCAAGAGCGCCAAGCCCGTAACGTAGAGCGACCGCCTTATCCTGTTCGTCATAACGCCGATTGAGAAGGTACGGTGACGAGGAGGCGGCCCCCGCTTTCCTCGGAGGCCGCCCCACGTACCCTGCTAGTTCCTATATTTTGAACTGTGCGTTGAAGTAGAGATTGATCGGAGGTGCTTGACCGCCGATCGCACCGTTGTTCCCAACGCCGGGGATATAGCTTTGCTGAAATGCGGGCGGCACGCGTACGCCGTTCGCCTTGAAGTCGTTGAAGCCGGTGCCGTTGTAGAAGTTCGAGGGATAGAGCGTGCTGTTCAGCGTGCCGGCCGCCGGCGCATATCCGCAAACCACGTAGCCTGGGGGATAGGCCGCCGTCCAAGGTGCCGACGTCCCTCCGAAGCACTCGCGAAGCAGACTCGCACCGAGGACCGTCAACCGAATCTTCGGGCTCAGGTCGTAGGTCAGTTGAAGATTGCCGACGATCGAGTTGGGTTGCTCCATGTTGCCGAACGCGAATCGCCCTGTTTGCGGATTGGGAATGTACAAGTACCCTAGCGGACCTTCGCCGGGAGCGGACGCGAAGAGATAGTTGCACTGCAGCGGATTGGTCTTCGGTGAGACTTTGGTGATGTTGGTTGCGGCTGAGTTGAGCACGCATGAACGCGGATCGACGCCGTTGACGTCGAGCGGGCTGCCGTAATATCCGCCCGACTGAAACGAGAAACTCGGCGTGATCGCGAGCTTGTCGTGTCGCCAGTTCACGATCAGCGCGGCGACCCACGGCGAGATGTAGCTCGCCAAGGTGCCGTTGAGGCTTGGAGCCAGTGCCGTAGAGTACGGATTGTACCAGCCGCCCGGGTCGAGCAGACCCTGCTTGGGTGCGTTGTAATAGGGGTTGAGGATGGTATCGTAACCCGCGAGCACCTTGCCGTTGGGCGTGGAGCACGAGACGGGCGTATTGGCCTGGTAGCAAGGGCTTCCGCCGCCCCCCTTCGTGAGCGCGTTATATTGCGCAATAGCTTGGTTGAGCGTGTCGATCTGATTGGGCACGATACCACCGGTGATCAGCGGCACATTCTGGAACATGATCTTGGAATTCGTGTACGTAATGGCAAACTGACCCGATAGGCCGTTTCGCGTGAAGTCGCCCTTGTTGAACTGGAACTCGACACCCTCGTTGCGGTTGACCCCCACCGGAACCTGGGTCGCGAAATTGGCGCCGATGAACGTCTGCTGCTGCCAGTTGGTGACCCACGTGAAGAACGGCGTGAGCTTGAGGCTCATGTCCGTGCCCTTGAAGTGCTGCTCCCACGAAAGGTCGTACTGGCCCGATGAGATTCCCGGGATCGGATGGAAGGGCGAGTAGAACCCAAGACCCATCGTGTTGTTCCAGACCGACCGGTCGTCGCCGTTGGCGCCGAGATACTGGACCGAAGCGGAGATCGGCGGTTGCGTAAAGCGGCCGGCCGAGATTCGGAAGACGGTGTCGGGATTGGCGGTGAACGTTGCCGAGAGGCGCGGCTCCCAATAGGTCAGCGTGTACGAATTTGGCGACGTTGCCGTGAAGTTCGGCGCCCGAACGCCGTTTTGCACCCTGCCGTTAGGATGCACCCATCCGGTGCCGCCTGCCTTAAGCACCGTCGCGGCGGTGTTGCAGTCGCCGACCACATATTGCGCTTGAGCCGGCGGAGGTTGGCCCGGAAGCAGCAGCTGCGTAAGGACTCGGTTCGTTGAGGCTTGAACGCAGGTATAGTTTGCCGTCATATTCGCATAGAAGGCGTCGGCCGCGGTGAGCGAATCGGGTAAGTCGTACGTGAAGTCGTCATAGCGGATCGACGCGTTGATGAGCACCCTGTCGTTCGGCCGGAATTGATCGGACAGCGATGCGTTTGTGAACACCGGCCTGACGGTGTTATAAGAGCCTGCCGCGTTGCCTTGCCAGATGCTATCCCACGTCGCGTGGGCCTTGGCAGCCGGCGTTCCCGACGCAGCGAACCCGCCGGCACACCCCGCCGTGCTGGCCGGGCAAGCCGGTCCTGCGGTAGCGACGCTCGTCCATGTGGGATTGAGGATGCAGTTCGAGCTAAACGTCTTCGCGCAGTTGACGCCCGAGCCGGTCGTAAAGTTCACCGCGTAGAAGCTGCTGCTGAGGCACGGAACGGTATAACCGTAAGAACCCGTGTGGGGTCCGCTCAGTGCTTGCCCGTAGCAGGTGTATCCGCCGGCACCGTGCGACATATAGCCGATTTGCGAATCGACGCCGAGCGCGTTGGAATTATTGAAGCGAACCACGCCGGCGGTGGTGTAGTTGCCGTCGAGCGATATGAGATTTTGATCGTTGATCTGATCTTGAAAGTCGAGCGCCCCACCCGACGTATGGGTCATGAGTTGGTACTGAGCCGATGCACCCGTGGTAGGAATGCCGTTTCCGGTGCTTCCGATGATCGGGTTTACTTGCATCCAGTCCGAATAAAACGTATAGCCATAGGCGCGCAGATATGCCGACTGGCTCAACGCGTAGGTGTACTGTAGTTTGGTAACGCCGGTATCGTTGCGGATCGTCGTTAGCGAGTTGTCGAAAAGCGGAAGCGGGCCGTCGAACGGATGCGACGGCGTCGCCGGCGCGTAGTACGGGCTGGGCGGCTTGATGCTGGTTGCGCCGGTCGCGATCGGCGCGCCGAATGCCGTGTTGTATGCGACGCCGTCGGCGTACGCGAAGTAGGTGGGAGCGCATGGGAGCGTTCCCAATGTCGCGCTGGGGCATGTATATGGGCCCGGCGGCAGCCCGGCGTGCTGCTGCAAGTAGAACTGGTTCGGCTGCAGGAACGAGACGATCTGCCCAGTTCCCGTGCATCCGTTTACAGACAAACCAGGCGCGATCGTTTCGGGACCGCACGTCGGCGCTGCGTACTTCGTGCCGTACGCCGAGTAGACGGCCTGCTGATACCCGGGACCGAGATCGTTCGGACTTTGGATAAAGTAGTTCGTTAACGACGATCCGCTCCAGAGCAATTGAACGTCGTCGCGCAAACCGCTTCGCTTGGGAATGCCCATGTGCAGGTTGATCACGTTTTCGCGGTCGGCAATCTGGTCTGGATTACCGATCACCCCGTTGTAGAACTGCCAGCATCCCTGATCGGGAAAGCTGAACTTGGCGCCGACGAGCGGGCAGATCGACTTGACGCCTTGACCGGTTCCGAAGACGCAGGTCGGGCAGGTATCGTAAACCTGGCCGCTCAGGAGGCCGTAGCCGATGAACGCGCCGTCGGTGTTGCCAGAAAAGATACCCCCCGGCGTCATATAGCCCGCGCCGAAACTGTTGTCGAAGAAGCGAAACGCTTGATTGTATCCCAACAAGCCGACGTAATAGCTGAAGGTGCGATCCGGCGTCGATCCGCCGATCTCGACCGACGCCTGGTGATAAAACTGCGGCGTCCCGATCCCGAGATTCGCGGTGGCGAATCCGGGAAAGGTACCCGTCTTGATGACCTGGTTGATGAAGCCGGCCGTACCCGATGAGGCGATGGTCGACGGACCACCGCCGGTGTAGACTTGCAGCTCTTGCAGGCCCACGGTGGATTCGGTCGAGGCGTTGTAGTTGTCGAAGGCGCGGTTGACGGGAATGCCGTCGTATTCGTATCCAGTGTAGTAAAAGTTCTGACCCCGTACGTACGATGCGTTAAACGACATCCCCATGCCACCCTGGGAAACCTGGATGCCCGGCACCGAAGCCATCGCGGAGTACGCACTGTTGAGGTTGCCGCCGCCGCCGAGTGCGGAGGCCGCTGCGGCCTGCGCCGAATTGACGCTATAGAGATCGCCGCCGACGCCGGACTTCACTAGTGACGCCCCGGCCTGCGAGGTTACCCGCGCGATGACCCTCAGGGCCTTGGTCATCGTGTACGTCAGCTGTTGGGTCTGATCGGCGAAGACCGAGACGCCGGGGAACGAGGTGCTCTGGAAGCCCGCTTTCGTCAGGCTAACCGTGTAGGTATCGGGAGCGAGCGAGAGCAGAACGAAGTGTCCGGTAGCGTCGGTCGTCGTCGTCGCTTTCTGCGACGGCGCGACGGCCTCGACGGTCACTCCGGCCAGCGGCGCTCCGGTAGTGTCGCGAACGATTCCGGTTACGTTCCCGGTGACTCCCGCCAGTGTCCACGTTTCCTGGGACAGGAAGATTGCCAGGAGCATAACCGCCGCGCTCGCGACGCGAAGCGTTCGTAGCGGTTTCATTTTCAATTCCCTTCGATAAAAAGCTCCGAGTTTGACGGGCGCGTTTGAAACACGCGCGTGAAGCGAGCTTAGAAGGCGCCGAGAGTGCACCCTTTTGATTCTCATTGAGCAAAGCGCGCTAACGCGCAGTTTCGCATCAATGAAACTCAAGAGTTCAAGAAATCTCACAAAAAGACCGGCGCGTTGTGCCGCCGGCTTTGTGATTACCTAAAGACACGCCGCGGCGCGTTGGCTTATTCTACTTGTATGGCGTTGCAGCAGCCGTTATCGAGCGAGCGCGAATGCGGGTTACAGCGTGGGATGGAGCGCCAAATCATCGCGCTGTTGCATCGCGCGCATAAGCCGGGAGCGCTCGCGTCGTTGCCGATCATGCACTCCCTCTGTCTTGCCACGGGCGAGTCGAATCCGGTCGCCGCGCTGGAGCGGATCGTTTGCAGCACGTTGCCGGATGACGAGCCGAACGGAACGAGTTTGCGAGGGGCAATTCTCGATGCCGATTTCAGGCGGAGCGGGACGAACGGCCAACTGGCGCGCAAGCGTGGCCTGTCGCGACGCCATTTTCAACGTCTTCGGGCTGAGGCGGTGGCGCGCATTGCGCGCCGCGTGCGCCGGATCGCCGATGCGCCGCTGCTGGCCCAGCCGGTAGTGCGGCAGCACCGTCCACCCGAAGCCGACTGGCGTTTCGCGCGGGAGCGGGAAGCTTTTCGGGACGCGCAGGCACGCGGCAACTCCCTCGAAATGCGCTGCATCGCGGGCAATCTGCTGCGACTGGCACCGACGAACGACGCTCGTTCTTTTGCGTGGGATTGTCGTGCCGATGCGAATCTGCGGTTGGGGCATATCGGCGAAACACTCGATCATTTCCACATCCTCTCCGAGACGGCGCGGCACGTGGTGCGAGCCAAGCTCGCGCTGCTCGACGGTAATCTCGAAGAGGCCGAGGCGTGCGCGCTCGCGGGTATCGCGATCACGCAAGATGTCCGCGCGCGCTTCTCCGCCCTCGCCTTGCTCTCGAAAATCCGCCTCGATCGGTCGGAGCCGTGGGATCCGCCCGACACCGGCGCATTGCCGCGGAGTTCGTGGGAGCGCTGCGCGATGGAGAGCGAGCGTTCGCGGCACCTCGTAGTACGCGGCGAGTGGCGCGAGGGCGAACGTCTGGCGCTCGCAACGTACGACCTCGCCGCAACCCATGGCTATCGTGAAGTGGCCGCGCGCTGCGCGGCGGTTCTGACGGCGGCGGCCGAAGAACGTGGATACATTTACGCATCGAACCACTGGCGGGCGAACGCGATCGCCCAACTCTTGCCGACGCTCGATCGCGTCGCCGCAACGGGACTCTTCCTTCGCAAATCGTATTCCGGCTCGGGCGGCTTGGGTGATGCATTGAGCGACGTGCTCTACGAGCGGCTCTGCGTCGTGGTCCCCCAAATGCTGCGCGACGATACGGCACGACGAGCGGTCGTTTGTAAGCTGCTAGCAGATGTCGTTGCAGGCGCACTCGGCACCGCACCGATGCCCGCGCTCGAAGTTTCGCTATGCCCGTCGAATTATTTGGAACCGGTTTCCGAGATGCTGGCTCTTGCCGTCAGCGCCATCGCGCGTCTCCCCTGGAGCGTAGCGCTGGAACGGCTCCGATACCGGCTCAAGTCACAACAAGCGCTCATCGAGCACTTGAGAATAGATGATGGGCTATCAATTAGGCACGCAAGGCGAGTGGAAGCTTTCACCGATCTACGCGTTCGGATCGTTTCGGTTTGACCCGGCACGAGGCTTGCTCTCGCAGGGCACTTCCGTGGTGCCGTTGCCCGCGCGCCTCTCGCAACTTCTTGTCCTCCTGATTCACGCCAATGGCGACGTGATCGACAAAGAAACGATCGCTTCGCGCGTCTGGCCGGATACCGCCGTCAGCGACGGCAATCTCTCGCAGCATATGTACATGCTGCGACAATTGCTCGACGAACGCGCCCGGGATCGCGCGTACGTCATGACGGTTCGCGGCAAAGGATATCGTTTCGTCGCCCCGGTGAGCGTGGCAGCGCCGGGAACGGTCGCGGTGAGGAGTTCGATCGACGAGGTGGCCGACCACCTCTTGAGCAGCGCACCCGAGACGCTGCATCACTACTGTCGCGGCTCCTATTTGCTCGAGAAACGCACGGCCAGCGGACTGACGGCGGCCATCGAACAGTTTCAGGCGGCACTGCGCGTGGACGGCAACCACGTGCCGGCGCTCATCGGGCTTGCTCGAGCGCACGCGATGATGGCGGAATATTGGTATGCGCCGAGCTCCTATACGTTTCCCAAAGCCAAGGCAGCGATCGTGCGTGCCTTGGAGATCGACCCAGCGTCCGCCGAGGCGCGCGCGGCGCTCAGCAACATCTTGCTCTTTTGCGATTGGAATTGGACCGAAGCCGAGCGAGAGATCGAGACCGCCATTTGCTTGAATCCGAAGTCGACCTCGGTGTATACGAGCGCTGCCTGGTTCTACATGTGCAAAGGTTCCGGCGACAAGCCGCTACGCGAGATACAGCGAGCGTTGCTCGTCGAGCCGTCCTCGCCGACGTTGCAGCTCTTCCTCGCGCGGGTATTTCTTCATACGGGAGAGTACGCGCGTGCGATCGACGCCTTTTCAAATCTCATCGAAACGGGCCCCGACTTCTCGGTCGCTCGACGTCATCGCGCGCAGGCATTCATCTTAAACGGTCACCCCGCCGAAGCGCTGGCGGATCTGCTGCTTCTCCCGCAAGACCGGGCGGAGGACTTGGCACTGCGCCTTCCGCTGCTCGCTCGCGCCTACGCTGACTGTGGCGACGGCGAGCGGGCCGAAGCGATTTATCAAACGCTGCAAGAACTCTCGCGAACGGAGTACGTGGTGGGGTTCAATCTCGCGACGGTCGCCGTCGGCTTGGGGCGTCTCGAGGAAGCCTTGGACCATCTAGAACGCGGGCTTGCCAAGCGTGAGCCGGCGCTGCTGATGTTGCGCAGCCTCCCGTGGTTCGGTCCAATCGCGCAACGCGCGCGATTCAAAGCCTTGTTGCGAGCGATTTGGCCGGTCGACCGCTCGACGCGCGCCGAGCTGAACTACTCGCGCGCGGCGACCGGATAGATCGCGGGGCTGCGCAGGCCGCTGGAATCGACGCTGCGCACGCCCAAGATATCGTCGTCTTTCGAGACCGGAACCGTTGCCTCGGTTACGTTCCCGACGTCGCGCGAGTGTTGCCACTGCGCCGCGTCGGTCGCCCGCCAGACGATCTCGTAGGAGACCGCATCGGCAGCGGGTTGCCAGCGCAGCGTCGAGTCATAGCCAAGCCGCTTCAACACCATCTGCGCGCCGCTCGGCGGCGCGGGCCCAAGCGCGAGCGCCGCAAGAGCGGCGACGTTGGCTTGCGTCGCGCGGCGTAAGTACTCCTTATCGATATACTGCGGCAGGTCGCCGTACTGCACGCCATCGGCAACGCGCACGTCTTGGTGCTGGTGCGTAAAGTTTTCGTGAGCTTCGACGAAGCGGATCGCGGCCGCGTAGCCGGCGTCTTGAAACGACTCTTGATCTCCGCCGCGCAAGAAGCGATCGGCACGATAGATCTGACGTACCGAAAAATTCGGGAGGTAGACCGGAACCATTTCGGCGATGAAGCGCGAGAGCTCGCGCGAGGGCGAGTCGTTCTCCGAGCCGACGAGATTGACGCGCGCGATATCGGTACCGTTGGGAAGCGCTTGGCTAAAGACCCGGATGACGTTCGGTTCCGAAGCTCCGTCGCCGCCGGTCGAGTTGCCGATGATGTCGTCGTTCAAAACAGCGAGCACCGGTACCCGTTGCGCCGCAAGCTCGTGGGCGAAGTGATTCGAGCCCCACAAACCAAGCTCTTCGCCGTCGAAACACGCGAAGATAATCGTGCCGCGAAAGTGGGTGCCGGCCATTACCCGCGCGGCTTCTAAGACCGCCGCGACACTCGAAGCGTTGTCGTCGGCGCCGGGAGCCGTTCCAACGCCGTCGGTGCAATGGCCGTCGCAGTCATCGAAATGACTCGACATCACGTAGACGCGGCCCGGCGAGCTCCCGCGAAGTGTTGCCACCACACTCGATTCGGTCACCGATCGCGGAGTTTTCGCGGTCTTCGGCTGGAGATACGTATCGAGGGTAACGCTCATGCGGCCGCCGGTCGTGGCCGCGATTGTTCTAAATTGGTCAGCGATCCAATCCCGCGCGCCGAAGACTCCGTGAGTGCGGGACGAGCTGCGCTCCGAGAAGTCGTTGCGCGTGCCGAAACCGACGAGCTGCTCGACGGCCGTCATCAAGCGATCCGCCTGGACCGCATCGACCAGCGTGGCGATTGGCGGGTACGGTGAAAGCACCGGCATGGGTTGATCGGAGCCGAGCGCAGCCAGCAGCAGAGCACCGGCGATGGCGAGCGTGTTCATGCCCGCAACGTTTTACGAAACCCGCTTAACCTCCTGACGAGCGCGCCGGTACCGGCCGAGCGTTATCACCGTTCCGCACCCGGGATTGGTGCTGACGTCCAGAAAATCGGTGCACCGCTGCATGATGGCAAAACCCCGCCCCTCCTCGGCATAGACGCTGGGGAGCGCAACGCGACCACCGGGCGGAGCGGCGAAGCCGCGGCCGCGATCGGTGACCCGTGCCACCACCGCGTCGCCTTCGATACTCACCCAGATCTCGATCGATTCACGGGTCTCCGCGTGCTGTATCGCGTTGGCGATCGCTTCGCCGATGGCGAAGACGAGATTCTCGGCATCGCGCGACGCGAGCCGGTGGAGGCCGGCAAAGTTCGAAAACGCACTTCGGGCGGTGCTGGCGAAGCGGGGTAGCGGAGGGATACTCAGGCGGAGAACGTTCATTGGAGTGTGACCGACGAGATTCTTCCTCAGGACAGCGCGGCTAAACCGGCAGTCTACGTTTTGGCCTGCCGGGACGGATCGCTCTACACCGGCGCGACCAACGACTTGCCGCGGCGGCTCGCCGTTCACCGGCGGCGCCAAGGCGCCAAATATACCCGTGGCCGCCTCCCTATACGGTTGCTAGCTTGGTGGCATCCGCCAAGCCTTTCCGCAGCAAAATCCCAAGAGGCGCGGTTCAAGCGGCTGCGCCGCTCGGCCAAGCTCGCGAAGCTGAGCAACGCTACCGCCTACGGCTGCACGATCTTCCGGCTCGTTTAATCGAAGGATTTCGACGCGACGGCGAAGGTCGCGCGCGTAACGGCATGAATCGCCTGGTACGCGTCATACTCGGCGGCGTCAGCGGTCATGATCGCGAGAACGTACGGCGAATCGCCATAGGGCTCGACGATTGCGATATCGTTGAGCGTGCCTTGAATCTCGCCGGTTTTATTCGCGACGCGCGTGCCGCGGGGCAGCGCGGCCGGGATGCCGTCGCGGTCGGTCTGTCCCAGCATGATCGCTACCATTGTGCGGCAGTGCCTAGAAGAAACGATCGTGCGGCTTCCCTCGCGCGCACCGAGCTCGATGAGGTAGAGCAGACGGCCCATATCCGCCGGCGTCGAAACGTTCTCGTGATGGTGCACGATTGCGGTGTAATCCATGAAGTGCCGCGCCAGGCGCGTGCGCTCCAATCCGGCGCGCTTACCGATCGCGTTGATCGTGCCGGTCCCGAAATAGGAGATGAGCATGTTGGCGGCCGTATTATCGCTCACCTGAATCATCGGAACGATGAGCTGCGCGACGGTAAAGCGCCGACCATCTTCGGCTTGATCCATGAAGTCGGAACCGCCGATCAGCTCGCTGCTGTGAAAAGTAATTTTCCGCGAAAGCGTTCCCGGTTTCGCCTCTTCCATCGCGTAGGCCGTCGTCATGATCAGGACCTTGATGATCGACGCCGTCGGAAAGTGCAACGTTGAGTTGTAGGCGGCCAACGGCGGACCTGGGGCGAGCGTCCGCGCATAGACGCCGATCCTGCCCGGCATCGCGCGCGCGATCGCGCGAACTTTTGAGTTCACGCCGGCTGCGGCATTCGCCTGAGCCGCAAGGAGCGCCGCGCCGGCCGAACTCAGGAACGCGGCGCGGTTCACGATCCCGTGCCTTGATAATGGCGCAATCCGGTCAACCAGAAAGCATAGGATGCGGCCAGCCATGCGAGACCGATCGCGGGCGTCAGTAGGCCGATCGCGGGATTGAGGTGCATCCCCGCATCCGCTTTTTGCAAGAAATAGGCGGCTGGGAAGTAGTTCATGAAGGCAAAGGGCAGTACGTACGTCAGCACGATTCGGACGCCTCGCGAGTAGATGCTGATCGGGTAGCGGGTGAAGTCCTGCTCGAGCGACATCACGACCCAGCGGATCGTGTCCACGCGAATGAACCAGAACGAACAGGTCGCCACGGCCAAGGATATACCCAGATCGATCAGCGCGCCGCCGATGACCACGAGCGGTACGAAGATGACGAAGATCCAGTCGACCCGCACGTTTGCCGCAACGCTCGCAAACGCCAAAGTGATCGTCGCCAGCACCAGACCGTCGGGAACGATCTGCTGCGGTACGGTCAACACCTGAAAGAGCGTATCGAGCGGGCGCACGAGAAAACGGTCGAACCGGCCTTCGCGCACGTAGTCGGGAACGCTCACGACGGTGAAGAAGAACGTGTTATGAAGCTCGTGGCCGGTCATCCAGAGCGCGTACAAGAAGAACATTTCGCGGAAGTTCCATCCGTTCATCGAAGGAAACTGTCGCATCGTTACCCAGAGCGCGCCGAGGGCAACGCCGTGATAGACGATCGTGAAGACAAACCACATCACGAAGTTGGCGCGATACTCGAGCAAGGTGAGAAAGTTGATTCGCCAGTATTCCCGGTAGGCGCGCAACATTCATGAAGCGTTTCGGTGCCGCGCAGCTGCTCCCCGTTCGTCTGCCTTTTCGGCTCGATCTCACCGTCGACGCGCTGCGCCGCCTCGCGAGCAACGCCGTCGACGTCGTCGCGTCCGACGGGGTCTACTATCGGGCGCTGGCCGGCGCGGCCAGTCCCGCGCTGTTAGCGATCCGTGCGCATGGTCCAAACGCGATCGAGCTGCGAGCCACCGGCCGCGATGCCGATCGTTGGTTGCCGGTCGTGGCGCGCATGCTCGGCACCGACGTCGATTTGAAAGAGTGGTACGCACGCAGCCGGGGCATCGCTTGGCTGACATCGCTTGCAAAAGCGCTGCGCGGCCTCAAGCCGCCACGCTATCCCTCGCTCTGGGAAGCCTGCGCGCACGCGATTCTTTTTCAGCAAATTTCGATTCACGCGGCCGCCGCCATCATGCGCCGAGCGGTCGAGCGACTCGGTGATTCGGTTACCCTGGACGGGGTTCGCTGCGTGGCTTTTCCGCCGCCGGAACGTTGGCTGGCGGCCGACGAGGGCGCGCTTCGCGAGGCCGGCATCTCGCGAAACAAAATCGCGCACCTTCGTTCGGCGGCAGCGGCGCTCGTCGACGGCGCGCTCGACGAATGCGCTTTGGAGCGACTGCCGACGCCCGAGGCTGCCGAGCGGCTTCGTACCATCCGCGGCATTGGCGCCTGGAGCGCCTCGGTCGTGTTGCTCCGCGGGCTCGGTCGCCTCGACACCTTTCCGCTACGCGATTCCGGAGTAGCGCGCTCGCTCGCGCTCGTCTCCGGTGATGCGCACATCGACCAAGCCGAGCTCTTGGATAAACTCGGCCCAGTCCGCGGCATGCTCTACTACCATCTGCTGCTGGGCCGTCAGCGCAGCCTGACCCCGCGGAGCTAAGGAACCTAGCCTCCCTGAATGACGACTCGGTTGGAGGCCGCGCGCCAAACCACGGACGCGGCCGCGGCGAAGAGCGCGAGCCATGCTAGTTGCATGGCGATGCTCGGTGCCCACTGCGCCGGCGGAATGACGCCGACGTAGATCAGCAACGGCGTCGAATAGATTGCCGCGAACGGAAGCGCGAAGACGATGCGACCGAGGATCCCGGGGAAGAGCGTTAACGGGATGATCTGACCCGAAAGCAGGTCGGAAGTCCAGCGTACGATCAGCTGCGCCGCAAACGTTTCCAACGTCCAGAACGCGATGCAATTCATCAGAAAGTTCAAGAAGAAGTTGACGCCGTAGCCCACCGCAAACGAGAGAAGAAAGGCTGCAAACGTCGCGGGAGGCGGCACGTCGATGTGCACGAGCAGCAGCGCAAAGAGAAGCGAGGGCACGACGAGCAGCGCGTGGAGCAGTGTCTGTCCCAAACCGTCGCTGAAGAAGTAGAGCGGAACGCTGATCGGCTTCATGAGGTCGGTTGCAATCGTGCCTTCGCGGATTTTTTCGCGAATGAGGCGCGTGCCGTCAACCTCTAAAATGAGCGACATGAGCATCGCGACCGTCGCGTACGTGATCATGGCGTGCAACGGAAGGTTGATCGGCGCAGCGTTGCGCGCGTAGAGCGCCGTCCAGAGCGCGCGCAGGATGTAGACGCGCAGCACCAGCGACGCGACTTCCATTAAGACCTCGACCCGGTAGGTGGCTTCGCGCGCGAATGCCTTCTTCGCGAACTCGATGTAGGGAAGCAAGCCTGCCGGAATCAGTTCCCCTTCTGTTTCTTGATGGCTTGTTGGCGCCGGTGCTCCATCTCTTCGAGCTCCAGCATCATGACGTCGACGACTTTGTCGACCTGCGTCGACTGGGTCTGCGGCGGCTCTTCGCCCGAACGGCGCGGCGGGGGCTTGACGTTGCGGTGCTCTTCGACCACCGAGTCCCCCGCGTGCGTCTTTCGCAAGAACGCGGCATACGTCTCCGCGCCTTCCGGGCGTAGCCGCTCACCCGCAACGATCTCGTTTGGGGCGACGCTCTTACCCTCTTCGAGCTCCGCGCCGCCGAAGATCTTTGCGCCCGCGCCGAGCGTGCAGCCGTTGCCGATCGTCGCGTCGACCACGTAAGCATGCGGCCCGACGATGCAGCGCTCGCCGATGTTCAGCGGACGCTGCAGTGCGCTCCCACCGCCGGCTTTGAGCACCGCATTTTCCATGATCACGCAGTTGGCCCCGATCGTGACCGGCGCGCCTTCGGCGGTGATGACGGCACCGTGGAGTACCGCGCACTCGGCCTCAATGCTGACCTCTCCGGCGATCGTCGCGGTCGGCGCGACGTAGGCGGTGGCATGGATTTTCGGTCGTTTCGCGCCGCTGGAAAGAATCATGACGCGTCCTCCTGCGATTGGCGGTTGTACCCTTCGACGTAGATGCGCCGGATGATCGACTCCAGGCCAGGCTCTTCTAAGCTGACGTCCTCGACGCGATAGCGCTCACTCGCTTGTCGCACCAGCAGATCGGCGTGTTGCAGATTCCGGTCGAACCGAAAGCGCGCGGTATCATCTTCAACCGCGGTAAGTTGCGCGCCGTCGAGATGCGGCTGCGCGATCGGTTCGCTGAAGCGGACGATCAGCGTGCGAAACCGCCCGTACTTTCGCTTGATCCGTTCGATGTCGCCGTCATAAATGAGCGTTCCTTTGTCGATGAGAACGATGCGCCGGCAGAGGCGCTCGACGTCGGCCAAGTCGTGCGTCGTCAAGATGATGGTTGCACCGCGTTGCGCGTTGATGCGTGCGATGAACTCCCGAATCGCCTCCTTCGCGACCACGTCGAGACCGATCGTCGGTTCGTCGAGATAAACGATGGGAGGATCGTGCAGCAGCGCCGCAGCGAAGTCGCCGCGCATGCGTTGGCCCAGCGATAGCTGGCGTACCGGCGTGCGCATGAAGTCGCCCATCTCGAGAATTTCGACGAACTCACGCAGGTTGCGGCGGTAGTCGTCGGCGGAAACCCCGTAGATCGCGCGCAAGAGCTCGAAGGATTCGACGAGAGGAAGATCCCAGTAGAGCTGGCTGCGCTGCCCGAAGACGACCCCGATGTTGCGCGCGTTCTCCTTCCTCCGCTTCCAAGGTGTGAGTCCGGCGACGCGCACCTCGCCCGAGGTGGGAACCAGGATGCCGGTAAGCATCTTGATCGTCGTCGATTTCCCCGCGCCGTTGGGGCCGATATAGCCAACCAGCTCGCCCGGCTCGATCGCGAAGGTGACGTCATCGACGGCGACCCGATCCTCGAATTCGGTGGAGAACAGCGAACGCAGCGCGCCGAGGACTCCCGGCGTGCGCTTGCGGCTGCGAAAAACCTTGCGCAGATCGCGCGTTTCTACAATCGGCAGGACCGAAGCGTTCGGCGCTCCGTACTCTTTCCCCGGTGATCGTAACGGTCTCGAACGAGTACGGATCCGGAGCCCTCGCGGTTGCGACGCGGGTAGCGGCAGCGCTCGGCTATGAATACGTCGACCAGCAGCTGCCGGTAGTCGTCGCAAAACGGTTGCAGGTATCGCCGGAGGCCGTCGAGGCGAACGAGGATATGGCCCGAACGCTGGGTGAGCGCTTGTTGAGCGGGCTCGAACGCGCGACGCCCGAGCTCGCGCTAGCAACGGCGGCGAAGCCGTTCGACGACGAACTCTTTCGCGCGACCCAGGACGCGGTCCGCGAGTACGCCGCTCGCGGCAACGCCGTGATTGTCGGTCGCGGCGCATCCGTGATACTTGGGGCGCGTGAGGACGTCCTGCGAATCTTCATCTACGCGCCCCGCGCCTGGCGAATCGACCGGGTGGCAACGGCAAGCGGCGTGCGGCGCGAAATCGCCGAGGCCGAGTTAGACCGCGTCGACCGCGCGCGCACCGCTTACATCCGCGAGCGGTACGATCTGACCTTTGGCGATCCGCGCAACTACGACATCTGCCTCGACGCTTCGCGGCTCGACGCATCCCAATGCACCGCGCTGATCGTTGCCGCCGTGCGGGCGTGGGGCGCGTGACGGAAAAAGGTTTTTTACCGCGTCCGTCAATTCTCACGGCGCTGCGTTACCGGGACTTCCGCCTGCTCTGGCTTGGCCTGCTCATTTCAAATCTCGGGACGTGGATGCAGTTTACGGCGATGGGATTCTACGTGGCGCAGATGGCCGGCTCGCAACATCAAGCGGCGCTCGATCTCGGCATCCTGGGCGCGGCTCGCGCGATTCCCGTCTTGCTCCTATCGCCGCTCGCCGGGGTCGTCGCCGATCAGCTTCCACGCCGGCGGGTGCTCTTCGTTACGAATACCACGATGGCGTTCGCGGCGCTCCTGCTTGCGTCGCTTGCGACCGTTCACCGGCTGACCATGCCGGCGTTGGTGCTGATATCGGCGCTGAACTCCGCGGCAAACGGATTCGATTCGCCGGTGCGTCAGAGCTGGGTACCGCTGCTCGTCGATCGCGAGTACGTCGGCAATGCCGTCGGCCTCAACTCCGTCGCCTTCAACGCGCCGGCGGTGATCGGCCCGGCGTTCGCCGGTCTTCTCATCGTTTGGATCGGCGTCGCCGGCGCCTTTTATTTCAACGCTGCCGCGACCCTCGCGGTTGTGGTCGCCGTCATCCTGATGCGCCCGTCGCCCCCATCCGTGACGTATCGCGAGCCGACGCTGCGCGCGATGCAGCAAGGGGTCGTCTTCATCGCCCGCCATCCGGCCCTGCGGTGGATCGTGCTGGCTCAGCTCGTCACGTCGCTATTAACCCGTCCATACAGCCAACTGATCCCCGCGCTAACGGTGAACGTCTTGCATGCCGGCGCGCGGGGGTTGGGTTGGGCGGTTTCGGCGATCGGCGTCGGCGGTTTTGCCGGCGCGCTCATCACCGCGTACTTCGCGCAGCGCGAGCGGCGTTCGCGCCTGTGGTTGCTATCTGGCCTGCTGATGTCTTTGGGCGTCTGCGCGCTGGGATTCGTGCCAACGCTGGGAGTCGCGGTACCGTTGCTCTTTGTCATCGGCGTCGGCACCCTGGCATCCATGGGTGCGACGAATACGCTGATACAGGTGCTCTCGCCCGACGACGTGCGTGGACGCACGCTCTCGATTTACACCATGATTGCGATCGGCGTGGTGCCGTTGGGCGCGCTCCTCAATGGCGCGATTGCTTCGAGTCTCGGGCTGCGCCCGACCTTTGCGATCGCCGGCGCCATCTGCACGGCGCTCTTCCTTGCGATTTGGTTCCTTCGCCCCATCGTCAGGACGCTATAATAAACAGCGAGCCGCAGTCTATGCGGCTCGCCTGATCGTAAATAACTCCGCTCGTTGGTCGAGCGGAGTCGTTCGTATGTCGGTTAACCGGCGGCTTTCTTTCGTCGCACCTTCCGGCGAACCGCCTTGCGAACTGCCTTCTTGCGAACCGCTTTGCGGGCCACTTTCCGGCGAACTACCTTGCGGGCCACTTTCCGGCGAACTGCCTTGCGGGCAATCTTCCGACGGACTTTCTTACGAACTATCTTACGAACTACCGCGCGGCGGATGACTTTGCGAGCGATCTTTCGTCGAACTCGCTTGCGGACCGCCTTGCGAACCAACGCTCCGACAATCAGTTTTTTCACGATTGCCTTGCGAGCGGCTTTCTTTCGAACTGCCATCGTTGGTACGAGTCGTCCTTTCTCTGGTCGAGCAACCGACCAGGGGTGTTGCCTACCTTATACAGTATTACGCGCGTTAATGCAAGTTTTCGCCGATGACGGCGCACGCATCGATGCACGCATTGATGGCCGCGGACACGAGCGCGCTGTCGTATTGATCCACGGATTTCCGTTCACGCGTGCGATCTGGGAGTCGCAAGCGAACGCGCTCGCGCAGAAGTTTTGCGTGCTGAGCCCGGACCTGCGCGGGGCGGGAAAGTCAAGCGTGCCCGAAGGTCCGTACCTCATGGAGCGGCTTGCGGCCGACATCGCCGTACTGCTCGATGCACTCGGCATCGAAAGCGCGGCGGTGATCGGTCACTCGATGGGTGGATACGTCGCGCTCGCGTTTGCGCGAATGTTTACCGAGCGCGTGAAGCAACTCGGTTTGATCGCCAGCCGGCTGCGCGCCGACACGCCGGCAGAAGCGGCCGCGCGCCGCGAGTTGGCGACGCGCGTGGATCGAGCGGGCAGCATCGAGCCGGTTGTCGAGGCGTATCTGCCGCGCTTACTCGCTGCCCAAACGCTCGCCGGACGTCCGGAAATCGTCGAGCGCGCTTACGCAATCGCGCGTCATAACGGTGCGGCGGGAGCGGCCGCGGCGCTGCGCGGGATGGCGCTGCGCGCGCCATCGGACGACATCGCCGAAGATCTCGGCGTGCCGATGCTTATGGTGACGGGAGGTAGCGATCGAACCCTGCCGATCGCCGAAGCGCGCGCGGACGTCGAGCGTTTTGCGCGCGGGCGGCTAGCCATTTGCAATGCAAGCGGCCACCTACCGATGCTGGAGGAGGCGAGCTGCGTCGACGGCGCGCTCCAGGCGTGGCTTAGCGAATCGCCGGAAACTTAGCGCGGCGGCGGATCAGATTATAGAGGAAGAGCCCGCCGATCGCGATTGCCGCAATGATCGCTGCTACGAGCGCGATCTTCAAAAGGAAGGCGGCCACGACCAGGACGACGATCGCGATTGCGACGACCGCGGTGAGCTTGAGAAAGAGCGTGAGCATATCACCACCTACCGCGCCGGGCCAGGCCAGGTTTCACGAGAGGTTCCCTAGGTAGTCGAGCGCGCGGTATCCGGCCGCGATCGAGGCACCGGCATCGATCGTTCCGTCGCGCAGCATCGCGCGGAAGCTATCGACTGAGGCGAGTTCGACTTCGAGGTGCTCGGTCGGGTCGAGTTTTGGGGTGACGACGTTTCGCGCCCCGTGGCCGACGTACATATAGGCGCGGGCGGGCGAGCGGACCGGTTCGGGAAAGTATTCGCCGAGCAAATCGCAGCGCTCGACCCGATAGCCGGTCTCCTCGGCTAGCTCGCGCAGCGCGCAGTCGCGCGGGGTTTCGTCGTCGAGCAGCATTCCCGCGGGCAACTCCAAGTGAATCGCGTCCGTGCCGTAGCGGTACTGCCGCACCAAGACAACTCGCTCGTCGCCGGTAAGGGCAAAGATCGTGACGAATCCCCGCGACTCGCGGACGTAGTAATCGCGTACGATCGTTCCGTTGGGAAGCTCGACTTCATCGGCGCGCAGTCGCATGTAGGGCGAATCGACGACGTAACTCGACGCACGGCGGCGCCATAGCGGTTTCTCCATGCCGCACGATATCGGGCAAGCGTTTGCGGCTCCTTTTGCGAAAGCCCTAAAGATGGAGCGCTTGTTGGTAGTCGGCGGCGGAACGATGGGCGCGGGCATCGCCCTCGTCGCCGCGCAAGCTGGATACGCCGTTGAGATCGCCGAGCCGCAAGTCGAAGCGCGCGAGCGAGGCGCAGCATATCTCGAGCGTGAGGCGCAGCGAATCGGCGACCGGTCGGCCGTCGAGCGGATTCGCTGGAGCGATGCGATTCCGTCACAGAGCGATGCCGCTGTTGCCCTCGAAGCCGTTCCGGAGCGATTCGAGCTAAAGCGCGATGTCTTCGTTGCGCTGGCGAATGCGCTGGCGCCGGACGCGTTGCTTGCGACGAACACCTCGTCGCTGAGCGTCGAGGAGCTCGCCGACGTCGTCGCGCACCCCGAGCGCGTGGTCGGTCTGCATTTTTTCAATCCGGCGACGAGGATGGAGTTGGTCGAAATCGTGCGCGCGCCGCAGACCGGCGACGAGGCGCTGGCGCGTGCCTACGACGTCGCCGCACGCTTCGGCAAAACGCCGGTGCTCGCGGCCGATACGCCGGGCTTCATCGTCAATCGCATCGCTCGACCGTACTATCTTCAGGCGCTGCGCGCGCTGGAACGCGGCGTCGCCTCCGCCGAAGAGCTCGATGCGCTCGCGCGCGCGGCAGGCTTTCGAATGGGTCCCTTTGAGTTGATGGATTTAATCGGGCTCGACATCAATCTCGTGACGACTGAGTCGATTTACGCCCGCACCGAGCTGGAGCGATTCGCGCCCGTCGACTTGCAGCGTCAGATGGTCGCGCAGGGGTTGCTCGGGCGAAAGAGCGGCGCGGGGTTCTACACCTACCACGACGGGAAGGCCGAGCGATTCGATGCCACGGTGTTGCCGCCGGAAGGCGAGCCCGACACGCAAGAGCTCGTCGCTATTGTGGGATTCGGCGGAGTTGCCGACGAGCTCGTCGAGCCACTCGAACGCCGGTACGCCAACGTCCTGCGCGTCGAACGCGACGATCTGCTTGACGACCTCTCGCCGGGCGTGACGGTCGTCATCGACGTCGGAGACGGCGCGAACGATCGCGGTGAGATCCTTGCCGAGCTCGACTCGCGGCTTGGAAGCGAAACCGTCTTCTTCGTCGATGCGTATGCGACCGATCTCACTGCGTGCGCTCGGCGTCTACGACACCCCGAGCGTTTGGTCGGATATGGGATCCTGGCCTCGCTCGAAGGACAGCGGACGGTGGAGATCGTCGACTCGGAGTCGGTTTCGGACGACGCCCTCGAGCTCGCACAAGAACTCTTCGCAACGCTCGGAAAGGGAAGCATTTTGGTCGAAGACGTGCCCGGTCTCTTTCTCGGAAGAACGGTCGGTTCGATCGTGAACGAGGCGGTCGTCGCCGTCGGCGAGGACGTCGCGTCGGCCGAGGATGTGGATACGGCGATGCGTCTGGGCGCCAACTATCCGATCGGGCCGATTGCGTGGGGACGCGAGATCGGCGGCGCGCGCGTGAAACGTATCTTGGGGCGTCTCGCCGACGCCGAAGGCGAAGCGTTTGCACCGCATCGCTCGCTCTGGCTTCTTGACCTCCCCGAAGAGCCGGTACCCGACGAGGTTCCGCAGTGAACCGCGAGGTTTGGGTGATCGATGCGGTGCGCACGCCGATCGGACGCAATGGCGGGCGGCTTGCGAACGTCCGTCCGGACGACCTGGCCGCAGTTGCGCTGCGCGCAATCGTGCAGCGCACCGGCGTTGCGCCTGCCGCTATCGACGACGTCTATTTTGGCGCTGCCAACCAGAGCGGTGAAGATAACCGCAACGTCGCGCGCATGGCCGTTCTGCTCGCGGGATTGCCCGTCGAGGTTCCCGGTGCTACCGTGAATCGTCTCTGCGGTTCGAGTCTGCAGGCGCTCAATTCAGCGGCACAAGCGATTGCCTTTGGTGCGTGCGACGTCGTCGTCGCCGGCGGCGTCGAGTCTATGACGCGCGCACCGTTCGTCTTGCCGAAGAGCGAGGCACCATTCGGTCGCAAACAACAGCTCTTCGATACGGTCCTGGGATGGCGCATGGTCAATCCAAAGATGCCGCCCGAGTGGACCATCTCGCTGGGTGAGACCGCCGAGAAGGTTGCCGAGCTCTACGGAATCTCGCGCGAAGAGCAAGACCGCTTTGCCTTCGAGTCGCAGATGAAGTGCAGGGAGGCGATCGAACGAGGCGCTTTCATTGAGGAGATCGTCAGCGTCGACGTATCCGACGCGCGAGGGAACCAGACGAATGTCTCTGGCGACGAGCACCCTCGGCCGCAGACGACGCTCGAGGGTCTGGCGAAGCTCGAACCGATCTTCAAAAGCGGCGGCACGGTAACTGCCGGCAACTCGTCGGGCATCAACGATGGTGCAGCGGCACTGCTACTCTGTGAGGCGGAGCGCGCGCGGAGTTTGGGACTCGCGCCGTTGGCGCGCGTGGTTGCGTGCGCCGCGTCCGGCGTCGCGCCCGACGTGATGGGACTCGGACCGATTCCAGCGACGCGGAAAGCGCTCGCGCTCGCGGGCGTTGGCGTCGCCGAGCTCGATGTGGTGGAAATCAACGAAGCCTTTGCCGCCCAGGCCATCGCATGCGTGCGCGAGCTCGAGATCGACCCGGCGACGGTGAATCCCAATGGCGGGGCGATTGCGCTTGGTCATCCGCTCGGAGCGAGCGGCGCGCGCATCGCAACGACGCTGTTGCACGAGCTTGCGCGCCGGCGCCGGCGTTACGGTCTGGCGACGATGTGCATCGGCGTCGGCCAGGGTATCGCAACGGTATTCGAGCGCGTGGAGTAGAAGGCGCGCAGATGAGCACCACCTCGACGATGACAAAGACGGAACTGCTCGTTGGCGGCCAGTGGCGCGACGCTTCGGATGGCGGCACGTACGACGATTTCAATCCGGCGACCGGAACGAAGATCGCCGCCGTTGCCGATGCGACGCACGAGGACGTCGATGCGGCCGTTACCGCGGCGCGGCAAGCTTTCGATGCCGGAAAGTGGCCGACGATGGCGGCATCACGTCGCGCGAAAATCATTTATAAACTCGCGCAGCGCATAGCCGAGCGGGCGGGAGAGCTCGCGCTCATTGAGGTGCGCGACAACGGCAAGACCATCAGCACCGCCAAGGGTGAGCTCAGCGCCATCGTCGATACGTTTGAGTTCTACGCGGGCGCGGCGACGAAGAACTACGGCGAAACGCTGCCGCCGCCGATTCCAACCTACCTCGCAAATACGGTGCGCGAGCCGGTCGGCGTCGTCGGAGCGATCGTGCCCTGGAACTTTCCGCTGCTGCTCGCGACGTGGAAGGTTGCGCCGGCGCTCGCCGCCGGATGCACGATCGTTCTCAAGCCGTCGTCGGTGACGCCGCTCACGGCGATTGAGTTAGGTAGGATCGCGCTGGAAGCCGGCGTCCCGGACGGCGTGCTCAACGTCGTTACGGGGGCGACGCGCGCAATCGGCGCGTGGATGGTGGACCACCCGAGCATCGACAAGATTGCGTTCACGGGTTCCACAGCCACCGGAAAGAGCGTCGCGGCAAACGCGGCAAAGACACTCAAACGCGTTACGTTGGAGCTCGGCGGCAAATCACCGTCGGTCGTCTTTGACGACGCCGAACTCGACGCCGCGGTAGCCGGAGCACTCTATGGCGTCTTTTACAATGCCGGCCAATGTTGCGAAGCGCGCTCGCGGATTCTCTTGCAATCGGGCATTTACGATCGCTTCATCGAGCGCTTTACCGAGAAGGCGAAGCGATTGCGCGTCGGCGATCCCGAAGATCCGAAGACGCAGATCGGCGCGATCACGCTGGGCGAACAGTACGATACAATCCGCCGCTACTGTGAGATCGCGGTTGCCGAAGGCGCGACGCCGCTCTTCGGTAACGAGCCGGCGGTTCTCGCCGGTGAATTTGCGGAGGGCACGTTCTGGAGCCCGACGGCGTTTGCTGCGGAGAGTTCGCACACCATCGCGCGCGAGGAGATCTTCGGCCCGGTCGCGACCTTCGTCCGCTTTGGCGACGAAGCCGAAGCGATCGCGCTTGCCAATGCGAGCGAGTACGGTCTTGCCGCAAGCGTCTGGTCGACGAATCTCGGCCGCGCGAACCGCGTCGCGCGAGCGATCCGCTGCGGCTCGGTGGCGATCAACACGCCGTACGCCGTCTTTCCGGGCGTTCCGTTTGGAGGATACAAAGAGTCGGGATACGGCCGCGAGCTCGGAATGGAGACGATGCGGCTCTACTCCGAGACCAAGAGCGTGCTGACGTATATCGGTGAGAAACCGATGGACCCATTTGGGGTATAGCAACGATATGGATGAACCGCTGAAGATCGGCGGCCTTTACAGCACCACGTATGGAACGCTTTGGAAAGACGGAACGTACTTTCCCTGTGGCACGCAGGTCAGCGTTGTCGGCCTACACCTCGATCAAGGTTTTTGCGTGCGATTTCCGGCGGCCGTTGACGGTGAGCCGCTTGAGACGTGGGAGGATTGGAGCGAGGTAGACTTCCTGGCGGCGGAGGGTACGGTGGATCCGCCCAACCGTCCGCTATCGACCGCCGTGCTTGCCGAGGCGCGCGACGTGCTGTCGGACGCGGAGGATGGCTCCCACCTTCATCTCCACGACGACGAATAACCCTTGTCATCCGAAGAAGGGCTACGTTCCTAAGAGGACCTGGCTGCTTTGCCAGGTTGGCCAGCCCGCGCAGGTCGAGAGCTTAATCGTTCCGACGGTCGCGACCCAACAGTACGTTTGGCTCGGCTTTAGATGGAAGAAATGCGCGACGCCTTTTTTGTTCGTGTACTCGGTGTCGAACGGCGTGCCCGGGCGCGGGCTCGAGGTGTCCTTCGGGGTCGATTCTTGGACCGGGACGTGCGGCTGTGGCGTCCCCAGAATCGTGACGAGGACGGCTGCCTTGGTAACCGATGGGTTCGGCTTCGGCGAGGCGGGGCTACTAGAGGGTGAAGGCGTCGTCGAGGAACTATGGCACGCCGCAATTGCAAGCGCGGCCACGGCAAGAACGAGCAAGAGGCGTTTGGGCATGGGCGGCTCGCTTCGACGCCCCAGCGCGAGGCCCCGTTTCAAACCCTCGCGCAAAGATGAAAGTAGCGTTGTGATTTGCGGTCGAGCGCGGCGTAGTATTCGCGAAAGAGCGCTGCGGCGGCGGTTCCGGGCCAGTGCGCCGGCAAGAGTTCGCTCGGAAGTCCTGGATCGATATAGGCGAACTTCCGATAGTCGTGGACCAGCCAGAGACGCTCGATAAGGGCGGCTTCGTCGCTGAGATTTCCTCGATCCCGCTCGCGCGCGCAACGCGGCTCGTAGTGCTCGATAAAGCTTCGGTACGCGGAGGCAATGTCGGCAACGTTCCAGCACCGCTCGAGCAACTCGCGATCGCTTAACGGCCCGCGGTACTCGCTGCTGAAAATGTTCACGGCGTCTAACGTGCCGGTCGCTCGAGCTGCTTCGCGGGCCGCGACCAGCGTGTCCGAGGGTGAAATCCAGGTAGAGGGCGAGAGCTGCGCCCAGCCCAGCGCGCTGAGTTCTTTCCGGAGCCGCTCGCGCCGCTGACGGTGCGCTTCACCGATCGCGTAACTGAGCAGGCGCCAGCGGCCGTCCCACTCGACGACCGGACCGTAGATGCGCGGGCTCAGCTCCTCGATCCGCCGACGCCCCCGCTCGGTCACCGAGTAGAATGCTCGATTGCCGTGGCGCCGAGCGACTAGCCAGCCCTGACGAGTCATGCGCGAAACCGCTTGGCGTACCGCCGGGGCCGATACGCCGAACGAGGCCATTAATCGAATCAGCGCTCCGATCCACAGCGACCCGTCGCCGGCGCTGCGATGCACCAAGTCGCCGTAAAGGGTAAAGATAAAGGAAATCGGCCGCGCGACCGTTCGCTCGTTCTGCCGCTGTTCTGGCGAGCGATTCAGGCTTGACACCCTCCCATCATGCGTCTTAGTATGACGGTATTCACGCTGGGCGACGGAAATCCGTTATATTCCAAAAGGACGAAACATGAGCCGAATTTCTACTTTTGACGACTGGATCGTCATGCTCGACGAGTGGAGGCACGACATCGGCCTCGACCGCGAGCTCGTCGACCGCTTCATGCCGGGGTACAACTTCGAAGCAAAATATGGTGAACTGCCGACCCCCGAGATCTACTTCGGCGATTTCAAGGGAGAGCGGCGCTGGGAACGGATCCGCGATATCCCCGATCAGCGGATGCGCGATGCCGTCCTCAATATGGTCGTCTATCAGGGCGACACTGAGTTTGCCTCAAACGAGCAGCAGCGGTTTCTGGTTAACAACGCGCCGAGCGAATACGATCTCGCCTCGCTCGTCCGCATCATGGTCGAGGAGACGCGACACGGTTATCAGATGTGTCATCTGATGGTCGATCATTTCGGCAGCGAAGGCAAAATCGAAGCCCAGAAGATGCTCGAGCGCCGCGCCTTCGGCAAGAAGAACCGTCTGCTCAACGCCTTCAACGACGACGTCACGCATTGGCTGGACTTCTTTGCGTACACGAATTTCATGGATCGTGACGGCAAGTTTCAACTGACGATGCTTTCGCACTCGAGCTTTGTACCGCTTGCCGCATCGATGGGACCGATGCTTCGCGAGGAAGCGTTTCACATGGGGACCGGGATTACCGGTTTGCGCCGCATCGCGAAGGCGGGCGTGATTCCCGTCGAGATTCAGCAGAAATACTACAACAAGTGGTTCTCGGGCTCGGTCGATCTCTTCGGCACCGATCACTCGGGTTCGGCGCAGTGGGCGTACACCTGGGGCATTAAAGGTCGCGTGGATGAAGACAAGGCCGGGGCCGGCGTCGACAAGGAGCATCTCAACGAGCGGGCGCGTCAGCAGTTCTGCGATGAGGCTGCTGCGACGGTGGCGCGCGTCAACGAGGTCAACGCAAGCGAAACGAAGCTGTTCCTTCCCGACATGCGCTTCAATCGCAAGATCGGCGATTACGCCGGAACACGTTATACGGTCGACGGACGCAAGCTGACGGAACAGGAGTGGGAGACCTACGCCCCCACGGTGCTTCCCACCGTCGACGACGAAGTGAAACTCAAAGAACTTTTCAAAAACCCCAACTGGATCGCACCGAAAGGAAACCTGGCATGAACGTTATCGTTTTGCGATCCAGTTGGGTACCCCAGATTTTTAAAGGCGCTCCGTCCTGCGGACTGCGCGCCCACCACACGTACAGCGTGTGGGGCCCCCACTTGATCGCACCGAAAGGGAACCTGGCATGAGTACGACGGTTAATGGAGCGGCGCAACAGACGCCGTTTGGGCGCGAGGTTCGCGCGTTCGATGGCAAGCGCGTCATCAACTATTGGAAGGACGGCCACGTCGCCTTCGTCGAGATGGACGACCCGCCGGCCAACACGTATACCCATGAGATGATGCGCCAGCTCGACGATGCGATTCTGGACGCGCGTTTCGACCCGGACGTTGAAGTGATCGTCCTCACCGGAAAGGGCGAGAAGTTCTTCTCCGCCGGAGCCAACATCGGCATGCTCAATGCGGTGACGCCCGAGTTCAAGTATATGTTCTGCCTGCACTCCAACGAAACGCTGCAGCGGTTCGAACAGACCCCGAAGCTCGTGATTGCCGCGCTGAACGGCCACTGCGTGGGCGGCGGACTCGAGATCGCGATGGCGGCCGACTTGCGCATCGCGCGCAAGGATGCGGGCAAGATCGGGCTTCCCGAGGTCGCCCTCGGCGTTTTGCCCGGTACGGGCGGAACGCAACGGCTCGCGCGCCTCATCGGCAAATCGCGTGCGATCGAGATGATGACGACCGGAAAGACCGTCAGCTACGAGCAAGCCCTCGAGTGGGGCATGATCAACGATCTTTTCGAGGGCAGCGCCCAAGAGTTTCGCGAGCAGATCACCGATTATGCCAAGCAGTTCTGTTCGCCGAACAAGGCACCGATGGCGGTGGGACACATCAAGCGGAGCGTCCAAACCGGCGCCGAACTGCCGCTCCAAGACGCACTCGCGCTCGAACGCGAACTGCAATCGTTGCTCTTCAAGAGCGAGGATGCCAAAGAGGGCCTCGCCGCCTACAACGAAAAGCGCGTCGCCCGATTTAAGAACAAATAGAACGGGCGCGTCTTGCGACGCGCCCGGAAGCTGCTTCCCTCACTTCACGCTCGCGGCTGCGCTGCGCACGACTACCCATTTGCCTGCGCGCTTCTCGAGGAGATCCATCCAGACCGACTCACCGCTGTCGTCTTTTCCGTCCCGAATCCGCTTTTCGGTGACACCGCCATGGGCCACGGCAACATCGCCGTACGCCTGCACGTCGATCGGCCCAGTTTCGAATGACACGAGTCTGTCCTCGCCGGATTGAAAATCGTGCAAAACCTTCTGCTTCGTGATAATTTTGCCGGAGGTCCCGATATTTACCCAATCGTCGGCGAAGATCTGATTGAGCCTGTCGATATCGCGGGCGACCATCGCATCGCCCATACCCAGTTCGACTTTTGTTATAGCCGCGATAACGGCCGGATCCTTTGATGGCACCGGAGCATCACCACCTTTACCCATTGCCGCCGCGCCCCGGATGCCAAGGCTCGCCCACAATACCAAACCCGAGAACAGCAACAACACTGCGAACGACTGACTGAAAACGCCCTTTTTCAATTTATTGCCTCCTTAGCGGTCTTACTGCACTTGCAGTATCCGAGAACGGAGAACCGCTGTCCATGACCCCCGAGGTCATGGGAGGGCAAAGCTGGATGGTACGGTCGACCGGCAATCGAGCGCAGCACGCGTGGCTTCATCGGCGGGGAAAAAGGTTTCGATCCGCATTTCCTGCAGGGCAACGTCCTGCGGCGATCCGAAGGTCGCATGTGTAGAAAACCAGCGCAGCGTGGAGTTGTTCCACTTGTAGTTGATGGTCAAGAATGGCGGAGGCGAATCGTCAATATCCGGCACGCGCCAGCGGCTGGGCACCGCCGGATAACTGAGCAACTCCTCAAGAAAGCGCTTCATTGTCTCGTCGGTCGGGTTAGCGAAGACCTCACGATGGACGCGCGCGATGATGTGTGCCGCGACGCTCTCCCAATTTTCAACGAATGGCCGGAGCCCCTTGGGATGAAAGACGAATCGGACTCCGTTGTGCGGCTTCACGGAATCGCTGATGGGGAAGCGCGCCAGGAATTGCCGCATTCCGGAGTTCATCCGCAGCGTGTCCCAATATCGGTCGATGACGATTGCGGGGTACGGCTCCAGTTGGTTTAGCAGAAGGTCGATGGCTTGACGCGCCGCCTCCATCTCCGGTGCGTCAAGACTGGTGTGGCGATAGAGCGCTGCGTAACCCGCCGCCAGCAGCAGCGTGTTCCGTTCGCGTAATGGGATCTCCAACGCCTCGGCGAGACGCAGCACCATTTCCCGGCTCGGCTGTGCTCGGCCCCTCTCAACGCAGCTCAGGTGACGTGTCGAGATATCGGCGTCGAGCGCCAGCGTCAACTGGCTAATGCGTCGAGCAGCGCGCCACCGGCGCAGCAGAACTCCAAAATACGCTCTAGGTGGTGTGTCGGAACCGGCAGCCGAAGAGATCATGCCCGATTATAAGAAGAATCGCTCGCCGGCCACAAGCGGCCATTCAGCTAACGAAGCAACCAACCGAAAAACGCGGACGCTACTCCACGGTGATCACGAGTTTGCCGTTGACCGAGCCGCTTCGGCTCGCGTCGAGAGCGGCGACCGCTGCGCTGAGTGGGCGCTCTCCGGCGATCGCGACCTTGAGGCGGCCTTGTTCTAAGAGTTCGAGCAGCATGCGTAATCCGGCGTGCGACCACAGCGGCGAATCCAGCACATGGACATTCTCGGCAGCGATTTTGCGTTGTGCGAACCAGTTCTCATCCACTGCGCCGATCGTCGAAACGACGCGGCCACCGGGACGAATCACCGCAGCCAGATCCTTGATCGCGTTGTCGTCGTCGACGAGGTCGAGCACCGCGTCCACACCGGAGGGGTGCGAGGACTTCACCGCCTCAACGACATTCTGACGATCGTAAGCAACGAACTCGTCGACGCCGAGTGAACGTGCGAAGGCTTCGCTCGAAGCGCGCGCCGTGCCGATGACGCGCGCGCCACGGTCGCGCGCGATCTGCACCGCGAATCCTCCGACGCCGCCGGTTGCGCCGAGCACCAAGAGCGTAGCGCCTTTCGCAACCTGTAAGGCTTCGAGCGAGGCGAGCGCGGTCAGACCGGCCGTCGGCAGCGCGGCGGCGTCGGCATCGCCGACATCTTCGGGAATCTTGGCGATGGGTTGCGAGCGGTCGTCGTCGGAAACAAGCGTGTATTCGGCATAAGCGCCGTGGTCGCGGGCAATCCCGAAGAGGCGTTCGCCTTCACGGTAATTCGCCACGCGGCCGCCGGGTTCGCTAACGACGCCCGCAAAATCTCGACCGACGACCAACGGGAACTTCGTCTCGGGCCGACTGCGTTGCTTCCAATCGATCGGATTGACTCCCGCGGCCGTGACCCGAACGAGGACTTCGTGCGGTCCGGGCTTCGGCACGGGAATCTCTTTCAGCGAACCGGCGTCTCCCAGGTGCTCGACTACCAACGCTTTCAATGCATCGCCCTCCGCGCCAGGGGTCGTTACGATTGGGAGCATATACAGACCTCGAAATGAAAAGCTCCTGCGAGCGCTGCGGCCAACTCGTTTCCCGCTCGAGCGTTGCCTGATATGGTCACGGCCTTCATCCTGATGAACGTCGAACGCCCCCGGCTGCGCACGCTTGCCGAGGACCTGCTCGCCGTCGAAGGGATCGCCGAGGTCTATTCCGTTGCCGGCCCGTTCGATCTGATCGCCGTCGCGCGCGTCCGGCAGCACGAAGAGCTCAACGACCTCGTCACCGAGCGCGTCGCCGCGCTCGAAGGGATCCTTAGCACCGAAACGCTCATCGCGTTCCGTTCCTTCGCAAAAAAAGATCTCGGCTTACTCTGGGATATCGGTAGCTGACCGTTCGCCCTTCGACTACGCTTCGCACTTCGTGCTCCGCTCCGCTCAGGACGACACGGGGGGTCTTAGGGTAGTTCGACGCGGTAGAGCTGCATGTCGTCGATGCTCAGGCGCTGGGGTTCTGAGCCGGCGTACGAATCAAATCGCACGATTGAATCGCCGAGCGCAAATGTGCCGTTTGGAAGCGGCTTGAGCGCATCAGTGCCGTCCAGCGTGAGCCGGTTCTTGACGATCACGACGCGCGTGATGGCCGGCTCGCCGAAATACGTGTTCTCATAGCGACCCGCCAGCGCGTTCCAGGACGATGGATATAAAAAGTGACGCGGTCCCACGTATTGCTCGTTTGCGTACCAGCGCGACCCGTACGTCATCTCGATCACCTTCCCGTTGCGGTCGCGTCCAAAGCGCAGCAGAAATGTTGCAAACTTCGGATCGTCAACCCAGAAGAGATCGGGCCCGCGCGGATAGAGCGCTACGGTTTCGCTCCCATCGATGAGTTGTAGGCGATCCCCGCGATTGACGACTTTGATTGCGCCGCCGTCGGTCGCCGTATACGTGCCGGCATAGTCGGCGGCACGATCGACCTGGGCTAGATCGGGCGCCGGCTTGGGTGTCGGCAGACTCTGACCGAGGCTCTGCGCGCGCAACACGCGCATTGCGTAGAGCACGATCGCGCATGGGTGCAGCGGCGCTTCTACGAGATTCGCGAACGCGACAACGCCAAACCCGCGCGTGAGGTTCATCTGCATGCAGGCCGTGTAGCCGGAAATTCCTCCAGTGTGCCCGATCACGCGATCGCCCCCGTCGTCGAAGATCGAGAGACCGTATCCGTACGCTCTATAGAAGGCCGGTGCTTCGCGCAACTCGATCCCGGCCGATCCGGCAGGCTTTCCGCCGGCGAGCAGATCGGGCCGCGTCATCGCCGCGAACGTTGCCGGAGCGATCAGCGGCACGCCGCTTGCCGTTGCGCCACCGTTGAGGTAAACGCGCATGTATCGTGCCATGTCCTCCGGGGTCGAGAGCACCGAGCCGGCTGGGTCAACGAAATCCATAGGCGGCGATGGGACGAGCGGCGGGTTGAGCGGCGGCGGTCGGTCGTTGTCTCGAAACTGATAGCCGACCGCAGCGCCTTCCATCGTTGCCGGTGTAAAGACGGCGGAGCTATTGACCATGCCGATCGGCGCGAAGACCCGCGCCTGCAGTGCGTCGGCCCACGAACGTCCCTCAACGCGAGCGAGAATCGCGCCTAAGGCGGCGTAGCCGTCGTTCGAATACGACCATGCGGTGCCGGGCGGAAAGATCGTCTTGGCGCCGCGCAGCGCGACGATGTCGAACCGGTAACCAACCTCGGACGCATAATCGTCGGGCAGCCCCGCCGTATGCGAGAGCAGTTGATGAACCAGAATCGGCCGTCCGGCCGAGTTAATCGAGAACCAAGGCAAGTAGCGTTGCACCGGCGCGTTGAGGTCGATACGGCCGGCATCTTTGAGCTGAAGGAGTGCGAGCGCGGTCATCGATTTCGTGATCGAACCGATCGCGAAGCTGGTCTGCGCCGTCACCGGCGTCTGCGTCTCACGGTTCGCGTATCCAAACGTCATGATGCGAAGCGTGGCCGTGCGATCCGTAATCGCGATCGAGAGTCCCGGAGTTCTTTGCTCGCGCATTGCTTGCGGTGCATACGCCGCGATTGCATCGAGTGCGGCATCGATCGTCGGCTCGTTGGCCGCGCCCGCGGGCCGCAGCGGCGCCCCGAGCGAGATGGCCGCGAGCGCACATGCCGATCCAGCGGCGAGGTAGTAGCGACGCATCCTACTGGGTACGAGCTTCTTGCTTTAAAGGCTTCCTTTTTGCCGGGAAATACCCCGGTTTTCGAGGAAGGCCCGCCCGTGAAACGTTCGATTCGCAGCGGGGGTTAAGCACGGTACCATGGCACGCATCTATGAAAATCTTGCCGATACGTTTGGCAATACTCCGCTGGTGAAGCTCCCCCGCTTGGGTAAGGACCTCCCCGCGACGCTGCTCGTAAAGATGGAATCGTTCAATCCGGCCGGTTCGGTGAAAGATCGCATCGGCGTCTCGATGATCGAGGCGGGTGAACGCGACGGTCGCCTTCTTCCTGGAATGACCATCCTCGAGCCGACGAGCGGGAACACGGGGATCGCGCTCGCGTTCGTCGCCGCCGCAAAGGGCTATCCGTTGATTTTGGTGATGCCCGACACGATGACGATCGAGCGTCGCAACTTGCTCAAGGCTTATGGGGCGCAAGTGGTGCTGACGCCGGGGGTCGAGGGGATGCCTGGCGCGATACGGCGTGCAAACGAAATTTTGGCCGCTGCCCCCGGTAAGTATTTCATGCCGCAGCAGTTCGAGAATCCGGCGAATCCGGAGATCCACCGACGGACGACGGCCGAGGAGATTTGGCGCGACACCGACGGCGCGGTCGATGCGGTCGTCTCCGCGATCGGAACCGGCGGGACGATCACCGGCGTAGGCGAGGTTCTCAAAGCGCGCAAACCCGGCGTGACGATCGTTGCGGTCGAGCCGGACGCATCGCCGGTGCTCTCCGGCGGGAAACCAGGCCCCCACAAGATTCAAGGCACGGGCACCGGATTTGTACCGAAGGTGCTCAACACGCAAATCTACGATGAAGTGATACGCGTCACCGATGCCGACGCTATTGCGATGGCACGACGGCTGGCCCGCGAGGAGGGCATGCTCGTCGGCATCTCGAGCGGAGCGAACGTTTGGGCTGCGCTGCAGGTCGCGTCGCGTCCCCAGTCGCGGGGTAAGATGATCGTGACGTTCGCCTGCGATACGGGCGAGCGTTATCTGAGCAATCCGGTCTTTAGCGAGCAGGAAGCGACGATCGTCGAACCCGCACTGGTTTGAGCGAATCGCTTCCCCTTCGCGTCGAGGTAACGAGAGCCGATCTCGTTGAATCCGCGCACCACGTAGCTGCCTGTGCGATCGATGCGGGGGGCCGGGTGTTCTATGACGCGGGAGATATCGACGCTCCGGTCTATCTGCGCTCGGCGGCGAAACCGTTCATCGCTGCTGCAATCGTCGAAGCGGGGGCTGCGGAGCGTTTTGGTTTCTCATCGCGCGAGATTGCGGTCATCGCCGCTTCGCACTCGGGCGAGCCGATTCACGTCGAGGCAGTCACTTCGATCTTGGATAAAATCGGCATGGACGCATCGGCGCTGCAGTGCGGAATCCATTGGCCATACGACGAGAATGCGGCCGAGACGCTGCGCCGAGAGGGGCGGCAGCCCACGGTCCTGCATAACAACTGCTCGGGAAAGCATGCGGGCATCCTTGCGCTCTGCAAAGTGCTCGGTGCGGACACGCCGACGTACTTGAGCGTGACGAACCCGGCGCAGCGCTACATCCTCGACTTTTGCGCGCGGCTCTCCGACGACGACGCCGCAACCTGGCCGATCGGTATCGACGGCTGCGGCATCCCGGTCTATGCGACCAGCCTGCGCCGGGCCGCTCTTTCGTTCGCGCGGCTTGCGACTTCGCGCGGGGTGCGCTCCACGGACGCCGCGGCGCTGCGGACGGTGCGCGATGCGATGTTGGCCCATCCGTTGTACGTTGCCGGCACCGGTCAGCTCGATACGGAGCTCATGCTCGCGGGCGACGGCAATGTCGTTTCGAAAGCCGGCGCCGAGGGCGTCCACGGCGTCGGCGCAGTGACGCAAGGATGCGGTTACGTGTCGAAGGTGCTCGACGGCAGCCCGCGAGCGCGCGGGCCCTCGACGATGGCCGTGCTGCACCGGCTTGGTATCCTCGACGGGGAGCAACTCGCGAAGCTTGCTCGATTTGCGTCCCCGAAAGTGTATAATCGGGCCGGGCGCATCGTCGGGGAGGTCCGCGTCTCCCGGCGCGTTGCCCTCGAAGAAACGAGTGAAATTGTCATCTGAGTATTTGCGACTGCTCGCCGAGCGAGTCTTGATCTTCGACGGCGCCATGGGTACGCAGCTTATGGCGCTCGATCTTTCCGACGATGACTTCGGCGGCGCGCCGTACCGCGGATGTAACGAAGCGCTCGTGTTGACGCGACCTGAGCTCGTCCGGGCCATTCACGAATCTTACCTCGCCGCCGGTGCCGACGTCGTCGAAACCGATACGTTTACCGCGTCGCGATTGAAGCTCGACGAATACGGGCTCGGCGAGCGGACGCGCGAGATCAACCTGCGCGCGGCTTCGCTGGCGCGCGAGGCCTGCGACGAGCTTTCGACTCCGGAGCACCCGCGTTTCGTCGCCGGCTCGATGGGCCCGACGGGCATGCTGATCTCTTCCTCGGATCCGAGCCTCTCGAACGTCACTTACGAGCAGCTGCGCGATCTTTATGCCGAGCAGGCGCGCGCACTCGTCGACGGCGGTTCGGATCTCTTGCTGCTCGAGACGATGCAGGATCTGCTCGAGCTCAAGGCTGCGATTGCGGGAATTCGGCGCGAGTTCGCGCGCGGGATGCGACAGGTGCCAATTCAGGCGCAGCCGACCCTCATTACCGAAGGCCGCATGCTTTTGGGTACCGATATTCGCGCAGTTTGCGCGACGCTCGATGCCCTGCACGTTGACGTCGTCGGACTCAACTGCTCCACGGGGCCTTCGCAGATGCGCGATTCGATCCGTTATCTCTGCGAGAATGCGCGCTGCTTCGTCAGCGTCGTTCCGAACGCGGGTCTGCCGTTGATGGGACCCCAAGGAGAGACCATCTATCCTGAAGGTCCGCAAGAGTTTGCCGGCGAGCTCTCCGCCTTCGTTGCGGATTTCGGGGTCAACGTCGTCGGGGGCTGTTGTGGGACGACGCCCGCGCACATCACCGCGCTGCGCGATGCCGTCGCCGCGGCGCCACGCAGGCCGCGCCGCATCGTCGAACGCGGTGAAGAAGCCGCTTCCGCCATCACCGCGATTGCGCTCGAACAGCAGCCGCGTCCGTTGATCGTGGGCGAACGCATCAACGCGCAAGGCTCGCGCAAGATCAAGCGTCTGCTCTTAGACGACCGCTACGACGAGATCGTGCTGGTCGCCCGCGAGCAGGTTGAAGGTGGGGCGCATCTACTCGACGTCTGCTGCGCGCTGACCGAACGCCCCGACGAAGACGAACAAATGCGCCAGCTTGTCCGCCGGCTCGCGCAAGCGATTGAGGCGCCGCTCGCGATCGACTCGACCGAGCCGAAAGTGATGGAGGTCGCGCTGCAAAACTATCCCGGTCGGGCAATTCTCAACTCCGTTCATCTCGAATCGGGACGAGCTAAGATCGATTCGATCTTGCCGCTGGCGCTGGAGCATGGCGCTGCGGTCGTCGCGCTCACCATCGACGAGAGCGGAATGGCCAAGACCGCGGCGCGGAAAGTGGAGGTCGCGCGCCGCATCTACGAGATCGTCGTCGGTGAATACGGTCTTCCGCCCGGCGCGTTGATTTTCGATGCGCTGACTTTTACGCTCGCCACCGGCGAGGCGGAGTTTCTGACCTCTGCCGTCGAGACGATCGAAGGGGTTGCGAGCATCAAACGGGAGTTGCCGGGCGTCCTGACGTCGCTGGGCATCTCAAACGTTTCCTTCGGGCTCAAACCCGAGACGCGCGCGGCGCTCAACTCGGTCTTTCTCCATCACTGCGTCGAGGCCGGTCTCGATTGCGCGCTGGTCCACGCAAAGGAGATCGTTCCGTACTTCGAGATCGAGACCGCCGTTCGCGAGCTCTGCGACGACCTAGTCTTCAACCGGCGTCCCGACGCGCTTACGCGTCTCATCGAACACTTCGAATCGAACGTTGCCGTCCCGGCGGCGGCGAGCGACGTCGAAGGATCGGGTGAGGATGCGCCCATCGAGGAGCGCATCCATCAGGCGATCCTGCGGCGCCGCAAAGACGGCATCGAGGCCAAGATCGACGAGGCGCTGCAGCGCTACACGCCGGTGGAAGTGCTCAATGCGATTCTTTTGCCGGCGATGAAAGACGTCGGCGATCGTTTCGGTCGCGGCGAGCTCATTCTGCCATTCGTTCTGCAATGTGCCGAGGTGATGAAGAAGGCGGTCGCGCATCTCGAACAGTTCCTCGAGCGCCGCGCCGGCGAAACCAAAGGCACCGTCGTGCTGGCGACCGTATTCGGCGACGTGCACGACATCGGCAAAAACTTGGTTCACACGATTCTCGCCAACAACGGCTACACCGTCCACGATCTCGGTAAGCAAGTCCCGATGAACACCATCCTTGAAAAGGCGGTCGAAGTTCGCGCCGACGCGATCGGTCTCTCCGCGCTGCTCGTCTCGACCAGCAAGCAGATGCCGATTTGCGTCGCCGAACAGGACGCGCGCGGACTCGATTTTCCCGTGATCGTCGGCGGCGCCGCGATCAACCGCGATTTCGGCCGTCGGATCGCGCTGCTCGACGAGGGGAAGCGCTTCTTCGAGCCCGGTCTCTTCTATGCCAAAGATGCCTTCGAAGGACTCGACCTGGTGGACGCGTTGACGAGCGATCCACAGCGTCGGCGCGACCTGCTCGCGCGCGCGAAAACGGAGGCGCTGGCGCACCAAGAGCGGCGCCGAAATGCCGCCGCCCCCAGCGCGTCGCCCGCCCGCTCGGCGGTGAAGTCGCAGCCGGCCGATATACCGGTCCCGCCGTTTTGGGGCGCGCGAACGCTTGGGGAATCGTCGATCGATCTAAATGAGGTTTGGAGCAGCTTCGATTTGCGCAGCCTCTTCCGGCTTTCGTGGGGCGGCGCGAATACCAAAGGCAGCGCCTTCGAGCGACTCGTCGCCGAGGAGTTCGAGCCTCGACTGCAGCGCTATCAGGCCGAGGCGCTGCGCGGCGGTCTCTTATATCCTCGGGTCGTTTACGGCTACTTCCCGGCCGCGGGCGTGGGAGACGACGTCATTTTCTACGATCCGAGCGATCCGCTCCGCGAGATCGCGCGAATGACGTTTCCGCGACAGGCCGGCGGCGAGCATCTCTCGCTCGCGGATTATTTGCGTGAGCCCGGACGAAACGGCGAGCGCGACGTGGTGGCGCTCCAAATCGTCACCGCAGGGAGCGAAGCCGCGCGCCGGGTCGACGCCTTGCAAGCCTCCAGCGATTACAGCGAATCGTATTTCTTGCATGGTTTCTCGGTGCAAGCGGCTGAAGCGCTTGCGGAGTGGACGCACCGCCGGATCCGGCGCGAGCTGGGCCTTGCCGCCGATCGCGGGAAGCGTTACTCGTGGGGCTATGGCGCCTGCCCCGATCTGGAGCAGCACGAAATCGTCTTCCGTCTGCTCGACGCGACCGCGAACATCGGCGTAACGCTGACGCAGGGCTTCCAAATCGTCCCCGAACAGTCGACTGCAGCGATCGTGATGCACCACCCGAAGGCCACATACTTCAACGCTGCGGCGCAGCGCGAGCTCGCCGCCACCTAATGTCAGCACACTAGCTTTTGGCGCCGCTGCTGATCGCCGTGGCGTTCGTTCACCTCTGGACGCACGCCGAGGACGGCTGGATGCTCGGCATTCCGAGCGCCGCAGCGGGTATCGTCTACGAGGGGACCACGCTCGGCGACGTGCTTGCTCTTGACGAGCGTGACGGACACGTGCGCTGGCACGCGGCGCTCGGAGCGTTGCGTACGCGGTCAGCGGGAGTTGCCGCGCGGGAGCCTACGAAGCGTTTTCAGGGATTTGCGCGTGAAAGGCCGCGGACTCCGGCCGTCGGCCTCGTGTTGAAGAACTCGCGATACTACATGCTCGACGAGCGCGATGGGAGGATTCTCTGGCGCGGCCGGCACGACGATCGTGGTGCCGCTCTTTCATAATCCGCAGAGCGGCGAGCTGGTAGTGCTGCGCGCCGGTGACGGCGCGGTGCTATGGCGCGTTCGAACGGGCGGGATCTACGAAGCGCCGGTCTGCGCGACGGCGCTCGCCTTGGCACCTTGCCGATCGCCTCCGAGCTCTACGGGCACGGTCTCGCGCTCGACGGAAATACGCTTTTCGTTGCAGGCCGCCGCGCGTTATGGGCGTACCGACTGCAGCAGTGACCGTGCATACCCTTCTCTTCATCGGTCTGTTGATCGTCGCGTTGATGCTGATCGTCGCTTTAGCTCGCGCGTTGCCGCAGCACTGGCCGGTCATGCCCGAACCGATCGCCGGGGCGATCGCCATCGGGATCGGCTTCGTCACGAATTTTTTCGATACGCTCGGCATCGGCTCGTTCGCGACGACGACCTCGCTCTTCAAGTTCCTTCGTTTCGTGCCCGACGAAAAGATACCGGGAACATTGAACGTCGGACACGCGCTGCCGACGGTCGTCGAAGCGGCGATCTTTATCGGCATCATCGCTGTCGAGCCGCGCACACTGCTGCTCATGATCCTCGCGGCCGTCATCGGCGCATGGCTTGGGGCCGGCCTCGTCGCCCGCTTACCTCGGCGCTACGTTCAGATCGGCATGGGAGCGGCGCTATTAGCGGCCGCGGTGCTCTTCACCCTGAGCAACCTCAAGGGAAGCCAGTTCGGGCTAACCGGTACGGCGCTGGGACTCGAAGGTATGCGCCTTGCAATCGCCATCGTGGTGAGTTTCTTTTTGGGTGCGCTGATGACGATCGGGATTGGCTTCTACGCCCCGTGCATGATCCTGGTGAGCCTGTTGGGTATGAACCCCATTGCGGCCTTCCCAATCATGATGGGGGCGTGTGCGTTTCTGATGCCCGTCGCGAGCTTGCGGTTCATTCGCTTTGGCGCCTTCTCGATGCGCGCGGCGCTTGGGTTGACGCTCGGAGGCATTCCGGGCGTGCTTATCGCCGCATACATCGTCAAGTCGCTGCCGCTCGCGGCGGTGCGATGGCTAGTGGTCATCGTCGTCATCTACGCCGCAACCGTAATGCTGCGCTCCGCCGCACAACGCACGGCAATCTCCGACTCGGACGAGCAACTCGCCGTCGTGCCCTAGCGGCCTTTAACGCCGCGGTGTGTTGCCGCGCACGGCGGGGCAGAGGTTCCATCGCTCGGACGCTCGTCGCGGCACATCCATGTGCCGCTCCTGCTCGCGCCCCTTCGACTCGCTGCGCTCGCTCAGGACTGCGCTTCGCGCAGGCGGCTAACGAAGTTTTGAAGCGCCATCCGTGGCCGCCCGAAAAAGTCGCGACGCCTCGCTCACGGAACCTCTGCCCCGCCGCGCGCGGCAACACGCTGCGGCGTTAAACGAAGCTAAACCGCGACCTCGAGGCGGTTGTAGACGAAGCGGCCGCCCACCATGGTGGCGACGACTTGATACTCCTTATCCCAAAACGAGAGATCGGCGCGAGCGCCGCGCGTGATGCGCCCCATCTCGCCGTCGTGGCGGATCAACCGCGCCGGCGCGTGGGTCGCGGCCACGATTGCTTGCGCGAACGGGATCTGTGCGTACGACATGTAGTTGCGCAGCGCCTCGTCGATGAATAACGCGCTGCCGGCGATCGTACCGTCGGCAGCTCGCATCACGCCGCCTTCGATGTGATAGCCGGGATCGGCGGCGGGCATGTGGTCGGTGACCAACACGACGCGATCGCCAAGCGTGCGGTGCAGAATGTCGATCATCACCGGTGAAACGTGAATACCGTCGCAGATGACTTGCACGAGCGTCCGCCGGTCTTGGATGAAGGCGGCCAAAATCGATGGATCGCGATGATCGAGCGGGGGCATGCCGTTGAACGCATGGGTGAGCGAGCGAAAGCCTAAACCGATTGCAAGCATACCTTCGCGATAGCGCGCGCTGGTATGTCCTGCTGAGCAGACGACGCCGTTTTCGAGAAAGACCCGCAACGCGTCGCTGGCCCCATCGATCTCCGGCGCCATCGTGACCAACAGGCAAGCACCTCTGCATGCGTCGACCATCTCTTGCGCGTGCGCTTCGCTTGCAGAGAGCAGCCATTCGTTACGGTGAACGCGCCGAAACTTCGGATTGAGGAACGGGCCTTCAAAATGAATCCCCAGGCAACGCGCACCCGTGGGAAGATCCTCCTCCAGCTGGTTCGCCGCTTCGGCGACCTCCCACGCGGCGTGCAACATCGACTCCCACGGCGCGGTCATCACGCTCGCGACGAAACCCGTCGCGCCGTTACGCGCGTAGCAAGCGCCGGTAATGCCGACGGCATTGCCTTGATCGCGGTTGAAGAGATACTCGGCGCTGCCGTTGGTGTGGACGTCGATTAATCCCGGGGCGATCGTGCTGCCCGCGGGCAGCGGGTACTCCGACGGTCCGTCGGCTGGAAGCACGCCGGAAATGCGGCCGTTCTCGACGGCTAAGCGGCCGAACGTCGACGTCCCGTCACCGACGGCGATGAAAGCAGGTCCAAGGAGCATTGCCATGGCTCTCTAGCTCCGAATCAGTGCTAAGGCTTTATCACGATGCGCTTCCATCAGCGCCTTGGTTTCGCCCTCGACGTTCAGCCGGAGGAGCGGTTCGGTGTTCGACGGACGCACGCTCATCCACCACTCCGGGTAGGAGACCGTCACGCCGTCGAGACGGTCGATCTGCGCGCTTGAAAAATACTCCTCGATTTGGCGAAGCTTCGTCGAGGCGTCGGCTACTTTGCTGTTGATCTCGCCGGAACGAACGCGCGTGTCGATTGGCGCGATCACCTCGCTGACCGGTCTTCCCGCTTGGCTGAAAAGCTCGAGGCATTGAAGCAACGCAATCATTCCCGAATCGGCATACCAGTTATCGCGAAAGTAAAAATGCCCGCTGTGCTCGCCGCCGAAAACGATGTCTTCCTCGCGCATCACGGCTTTAATGATCGAATGACCCACCTTCGAGCGAAGCGGGATCCCGCCGGCGTTGGCAATCAGCTCCGGGAGGCTCCGGCTGCAAATCAAGTTATAAAGAATTTTAGCCCCGGGATGCTTTTTGAGCGTATTGAGCGCGACTAAGGCGGTTACGGTGCTGCCGTCGATCAAGTCGCCCTTCTCGTCGACGATGAACATTCGATCGGCATCGCCGTCAAAGGCGACGCCGAGGTCGCATGTGTGCTTTCGGACCATCGCCTGTAAGTCGAGCATATTCTCCGGCTCGATCGGACTCGCCGGATGGTTCGGAAAACTTCCGTCGAGCTCGAAATAGAGCGGCAGTATCTCGCAAGGCAAGCTCTTGAAGACGTGGGGGATTGTCTCCCCGGCCATGCCGTTTCCCGCATCGACGGCGATCCGAAAGGGTTTGATGGCGCCGCGATCCACGAAGCCGAGGCAGTGCTGCGCGAAATCGTCGAGAACGTCGCGATGCGTGATGGTGCCGGTTGCGTCGCTCTTGGGAGGAAGTTCCTCTGAGATCAAGCGTTCGTGGATCGTCGCTAAGCCGGTATCGAGCGAGATCGCTTCGGCTTGCGCCCGAGTGAACTTCATGCCGTTGTACTCGGCTGGATTATGCGAAGCCGTGATCATGACGCCGCCGTCCAGCTCGAACGCTCCCACGGCAAAATAGAGCGCATCGGTGGAAACCATCCCGATGTCGACGACGTCGGCTCCGGCTTCCGTCGCTCCACGAGCAAACGCGGCGGAGAGTTTTTGCCCCGAAGGGCGCATATCTCGGCCCACGGCGACGGTTGCGCATTCCTTGCCCAGAGGTCGCCGGGAGAGCAACGGGACGAAGCAGCGTCCGATGGCATATGCCACTTCATCGCTGAGCTCGGACGGATAAACCCCGCGGACGTCGTAGGATTTGAAAATCGTGGGATTCACCTGGACGCGCACAGCCCGTCGTTCTTCGACTGCGCTTTCCTGACGCCTTTGTGAAGAACGCACCGCTCGCACGCGTCAGCGGGGCGCTGTTAATGACGGCGTTTCTCCTGTTGACGCTCGCTTTCGCCGTTCAGGCGACGTTTGAAACCCGTAGCCAAATCGCCAATACGTTCGCGCGCCAGGCGGAGATTCAGCAATCGCAGATCCAGCTCGAGGAGTTGCTGCGTCTGCAGATCGACGAAGAAAACTCGCTGCGAGGCTACTCGTTGACGCGCGACGAGTTCTACGTTGGCCAGTACCGTCAAGCCGCGGCGGGTTACGCCGCGACGGAGGACGCAATTCGCAGAACGTTAGCCGCGCAGCAGCTGTACGGTCCGTCGCAGCTGCTGGGCGACTACGGCCGGCTGCAATCCGAGTGGCGTAACGAGGTCGCTGCGCCGCTCTTGCGCAATCCGCGGAACCGGCTGGTCGAGCTCGATAAGCGAAACAAACTCTTCTCCGATTACGAAACGCGAACGGTCGCCGCGATACGTGAGGCGCTCGCGGCCACCAACGCCTCCCTGGTTCACAGCACGCAGCAGCAGCTCGACCGAACTTCTTACTGGCGGGCCTTTTGGCTCCTCGTCTTCGGGTCGCTGGCGATTCTTTTCAATGCATATCGTTCGCGTGCCAACCGAGCGCTCGAACAGGAGCGAACCGTTACCGAGATTTTGCAGCGGGCGTTTCGTAGCGAATCGGTGCCGCTGCCCCACTGCGAAGTCGGGAGCGCATACCTCTCCGCAACCGATCATATGGCGGTCGGCGGCGACGTCTTCGACGTTTACCGTCTTTCGAGCACGCAAGCCTTGGTCTTGATCGCCGACGTGAGCGGCAAAGGCGTCGACGCAGCGGTGCTGACGGCGTTCATCAAGTTCATGATTCGCGCGATCGCGCTGCGGCAAAGCGAGCCGGCGGAGATCCTTTCCGAGTTCAATCTCGCCTTCTCTAAAGCGGTCGGGAATCCGTATCTCTTCGTTTCCATGTTCGTCGGGGTGCTCGATACGTCGACGCTGCGCTTGCAGTATGGTAGCGCCGGACACGATTGCACCTACGTGCGAAGTCATGACGGGGTGCGCCAGTTGCCCGTGACCGGCCCCGTGCTCGGCGTGATGGAGGAGCCGTTTTCTAACGAAACGGTCGAGCTTTCCCCCGGCGATACGCTGGTGCTCGCGACGGACGGTCTCACCGAAGTCCGCAATCGAGCCGGAGAGTTGCTCGGCGACGGCGCGATGGAGGTAATTGCTCGCGCCGGCCCGCACGCGCAGCAACTCGCCGACGAGCTGGTCGCGTACGTTAAGGAGCGTGGCGGCAGACGGCTGCGCGACGATCTCGCGATTCTCGCGATTCGGGTGCTCGATGGAGAGCCGGATGCGTAAGGCGCTGTTGGCCTTGATGGTGCTCTGGCTCGCTGGCGCCGGCTTCGCTTCGGCCGACTGCAAAGTGCATCGCGGCGCTCACGTCGTGCTCTACAGCACCACCGACGACCCCTCCGTCTTGATTTGGGATTCGCGCCCGCGATTGCGCGAATACTACTCGGCCTCGTTCGACGAAGCCCAGGCAATGCTGCCGCACGCGATCCTGGTCGCGCCCGGCACGCACGCCGACGTGCTATCGTGCGTACAGAACTACGTCGTTTCGCCGCTCTTTCACTCGCCCGACGATGCGGTCGGCGTCACGATCACCAGCGGTCAACACCGCGGAGTCATCCGCTGGGTGCTCGGTTCGGACGTTCGGAAGACGCACCACTAGTGGCCTGTTCGTCAGCGGTCACCGCCTAGGACGAAGGCGCGAAGCCGGCCGCTCGCGGTCCGCACGCGCTCCATTCGAATCCCATACACGCGTTCCAGGGCAGATCCGGTGAGCAAGTCGTCGGGTCGCGCGAACTCCAGCAGGCGCCGCTCGCCGAGCATCGCGATCCGGTCGGCATACGCGGCCGCTTCGTTGACGTCGTGCAGCGCGCAGACGATCGTTTTGCCGGCGCGTGCGAGTCCGTGTAGCAATTCGAGAATCTCGTGCGCGACGCGAACGTCTAAATGACTCGTCGGTTCGTCGAGAAGAAGGATCGGTGTCTCCTGCGCGAGCCCGAGCGCAATCCAAACGCGCTGGCGCTCGCCCGCGCTCAGGGTGGAGAAAAGACGTTGCGCAAACGGATCGAGGCGCACCGACGCGAGCGCCGCGGCGATCGCGCGTTCGTCGTCGTCGCCGGCCCGCCACTGCCACCAACGATGGTATGGAATGCGGCCGGTCGCGACGACTTCCGCCACGCTAAGCGCTTCGAAGACCGCTTCGTCTCCGGTGACGAACGCGACGCGCCGCGCGCGCTCGAACGGCCGTAGTTCGGCGTTCGAGATACCGTCGATGAAGATCGTTCCGGCGCTGGGTTTGTGCAAGCCGGCAATCGCGCGAAGCAGGGTGGTTTTTCCGACGCCGTTCGGACCGAGAACCGCGACGAACTCGCCGGTTCCGATGCGAGCGTCGATTCCGGTCAAGAGTGGATGTCCACCGATTCGGAGCGCAACGTCGCGCAGCTCGATCATCCGGCAGTGCCTCGGCCCGCAGGCGCCCCCGGACGAAGATAGAGGTAGAGAAAGGTAGGTACGCCGATGAATGCGAGCAAGACGCCGATGGGCAGTTCGGCGGGGGCGACGATTCGCCGGCAGACCGCATCGGCGAGCATGCAGAGTGCCGCGCCGATCGCGGCGCTTGCCGGGAGCAGCAGGCGCGCGTCAGAACCGACGACGCGGCGCGCCACGTGCGGAACGATGAGTCCGATGAAACCGACCAGCCCCGCTAGAACCACGCTGCTCGCCGCGAGCAGCGACGCAGCGGCAAGAATTACCCATTGCGCCCGATCGACGTCAACGCCGACAGCGCGAGCGCGCTGCTCGCCGACTCGCAACGCGTTGAGCGGCGAGATCGAAGCGAACGCCAGGAGCGTTCCGACGATCACGTACGGTGCGGCGACGGCGAGATCGTGCCAGCTGCGGCCGGCCATCGAGCCGGCAAGCCAGGCGAGGACGGTGCTTGCATAATCGCTCGATCGAGCGCGCACGATTGCGAGCGTCACGATCGCCGCGAAAAGCGTCGAGAGCGAGACGCCCGCGAGAATGAGACGATTGGGGTCGATGCCGCCGCCCCGGCGCGCGAGCGCCGCGACGAGGACCGCGGCTCCGAAACCCGCGAGGAAGCCGGCGAAAGGAGTGATCGAGGTCGCCGCACCTGCCAGTGCCGCGATTGCGATCGCTGCCGCCGCCGCCGCGCTGACGCCGGTGAGATATGGATCGACGAGCGGATTGCGGAGCATCCCCTGCAAGATCGCGCCGCAGAGTGCGAGCGAGGCGCCGACGGTCGCTCCAATGCAGACGCGAGGCAGGCGCAGCTGCCAAACGATCGCGTTGAGGACGCCCGGTTCGTTCGGATGAGCGAGCTGACCCGCGATCTGCCCGATCGAGATCGGCGTTGCGCCGACGAGCAGGCTCGCCGCGCCGGCGGCCAGCGCGAACGCGAGGAGGCAGAGAAGCTTGACGAGACCGCTCAGCGGCTGCGCACCTCGATGCCAAAGGAACGTCCAGGCATCGGGTATCCCGCGTAGAGCGCGTAGCGGTCGTTTCCGAGATTGTAACCGCGCAACGTGAAGACAAGCCGGGGCGTGATTCGATAGCCGATCGAACCGTTGAGAGTGGTAAACGTCGCCGGTTGATAGACAGCGTAGATCGGCGAAAGGAACGGATCGACGCTCTCTTGCGGGCCCTGCGTCGTCGCATCGATGCGCAATCCGTCGAAGTGGCTGCTCGCGCTCGGGAGATACCGCAACGCTAGAGTGACCGCGAAGACCGGCCCGCGGCCGGGCAGTCGCGTGTTTGTATCGAGATCTTGCGCGCGGTAGAGATTCGTAAGGCCCAGCGTTGCATTCAAGCCGCGCGACAATGGCGACGCGACTTGCAGCGAGAGGCCTTGGATCGATGCGTGCCCCACGTTCTCCGGAATGTATTGCGGCGGCGGCGAGACGATCAGGTTCGAGCCGCTCGTCGTGAACCAGCCGAAGCTGACGCCGCCCCAGAGCGACGAGTCAACGAGCGTTGCGTCACCGACGCGCGTGCGTTCGGGCGCGAGATTGGGATTCGAAAATCCAGGATAGTACAACTCCTCCGCCATCGGCGCGCGAAAGGCGGTTGCGGCATTGAGCTTGAGCGCCAGGCCGTCTACGAGCGGCAGAATGCCGCCAAGTGAAGGGGAGTAGGCGCCGCCGACACCGCCGTCACGTTCGCCGCGCAGACCAACATAAAGTTGTTGTCCGCCGGCGCCGAACCACTGCGATTGCACGTAGGCTGCGGTTTGCGCGTAAACGTCGAATATCGGCGCGTTGTCCGCGGCCGACGGCGATCCGCCGCCGGTTCCTGGGTCGATGCGCGCGATACCGCGCATGAGGTCGATGCCGTAAACGAGCCGCGCGCGATCGTCGCCGACGACGTTACGCAGGCTCGCCATCCAGTGTTGATCGTAGAGCATCTGGGCGTAGGGCGGATTCGAGCTCGCCCCCGGCGCAGGAGTCGGGAAGAAGGAGTTGGGACAGTTCGAGTCGACCGGCGTGTTGCAAGTATACGACAGATCCTGGGACGACGCGCCGAGCTCGAGCGAGGCGGTGGCGTGCGGGCTGCGATGCTCGACGTTCAAGCGCAGGTTGCGATTGACGTTGCTCTGCTCGCTCGTCGGTGAGAAGTATCCGAGCTCGCCGGGCGCGCCGGCGAGCGCATCCCCGAGATCGCCCGAGAGCGTTACGTCGAACGCCCCAAGCGAATGCGAGTAGCGAGCGCTGACGGCCGTCAAACCCGCTTGCGCATTCTGCCGGTTCGGCGCGTTGACCACCGAGTAGTCGTTCGTTGCGTACGTGCGCTGAAAGGTGAGATACGGCGTTTGAAAGAGATACGTCTGTTCGTTAAAGGATCCGGTGGATAGCGTTGCCGTGCTGGAGGGGGGCTGGGCCGCGGTGATGATGTTGATCACACCGCCGATCGATCCGGAGCCGTAGAGCGTCGAGCCGCCCCCCTCGACGATTTCGATGCGATCGATTCCGCTGACCGGGAGCTGCGCGAGATTGACGTCGTTGATCTGACCGCCCGCCATCGGCAGTCCGTCTACCAAGACGAGGATTTGCTCCGACGAGCTGCCACGAATCCCGACCGTGCTCGCGGCGCCGAAGGCGCCGTAGCGAACGACGTTTACGCCGGGAACGTCTTCGATGGCATCGGCGACGGTACGGTCGCCGTTGGTTGCGATTTGGGCAGCCGTGACCACGTAGGTCGTCCGCGCGGTGCGCGCTGCGGACTCGAGCGTGCGATCGCTCGTGACGACGTGCGCGATTTGGGGTCCGACGGTTGGCGAAGGCGATGGTGAGGGAGAGGCCGCGACGATCGCGGCAACGATCGTAAGAAGCATGGCAATCCTTTCCTTTGCGCGAGGCGGATCGTGCAATAAAACGCATGCGACCGTATCCTGACTCGCGGATTGCTGCCAATGCCCGTGCCTTCCCATCGCGCGCGGCGACAGTGGCGGCGGACGGCTCCCCGCATACAGTGGCGCGACCGTGCCGGCCTCTCACCGGCTTCCGGCGCAAACGTAGGTATCGCGATTGCGCAAAGGTCGCCGCCTTCCTTCTTGCGTACTCGCAGAAGGTGCGCCGTACTCTCCACTTCGGCTTGGCATCGTTGACGCTGCTGCTCGGCGCGTGCAACGCGCATTCGACCGCGAATGTGCAGACGGCGCCGTCGAACACGAGCTCACGGGTTGTGACGCTGGTGCCGTCGTTTGCCGACGATCTCTATGCGATCGGCGCGGTTTCGCAACTGGTCGGGGTTTCCGCCTACACCGACGCGCCGCGCACCGCGGCGTTGCCGCGAATTGCGGATGCGACCAGCGTCGATGCAGAAGCAATCCTTAGGCTCAAGCCGAGCGTCGTCGTCGGCATTCCCGCGCAGTCGCGTCTCGTCGAACCGCTTCGCCGCGCGCGCGTTCCGGTGGTGTTGCTCCCCGACGATAGCTACGCGAGCATATTTGCAAACTTGCGCGAAATGGGATCGCTGACCGGCCACCGTCGGGAGGCGGACGCCGCGATCGCGCGCCTGCAGCGCGAAACCGCACAGCTTCACGCACCCACGGCGCGCTATGCGCGCCACCCGAGCGTTTTCGTGGTGCTCGGTGCGGCGCCGATTTGGACCGCGGGGGATCGATCGTATATCACGACATTGATCGCGCTTGCGGGCGCCGTCAACACGGCAAACGATCTCGACGCCGCCTACGGCGAATATAGTGCCGAGGCGCTGCTACGCCATCAACCCGATCTGGTGATCGCGGATCGGGCGACGAATTTGGCAAGCGTGCTCGACCGCGAGCCGTGGCGCAGCTTGCGCGCGGTGCAGCTGGACCGCGTCTACTTCTTCGATCCCGATGTCATCGAACGTCCGGGACCGAGCTACAACGAAGGCTTGCATTGGCTGCTCGAGCGCGTGACGCCGCTGGCCGTGTCAGGCCACTAATGGAGCGCGCGCTCCTGGTCGCGGTGGAGACGCGCGCGACGCGCGAAACGCTCGAGCCCGAGCTCGCCGAATTCGAGGCGCTCGCGCGAGCAGCCGGTGCGCAGATCATCGACCGCGTCGTGCAGCGCCGCGATGCGATCGATCCCGCGACGCTCGTCGGCAGCGGCAAGGCTCAGGAGATCGCCGACCTCGCCGAAGAAGAAGGCGCGACGCTGCTCTTGGTACTCAACGATTTGCGTCCGCGCCAGCGCAAGAACTTGGAACGCATCGTTCCGCTGCCGATCGTCGACCGAACAATGCTGATTCTCGACGTCTTCGCGCGCCACGCGCGCAGTCGCGAAGGAAAGCTCCAGGTCGAGCTCGCGCAACTGCGCTATCGTCAGTCCAACCTGATCGGCGTCGGTGCCGACCTGTCGCGACTCGGCGGCGGCATCGGTACGCGCGGTCCCGGCGAAACCAAACTCGAGGTCGATCGCCGCCGCATCGGCGAGCGCATCGCCGCTCTCAACCGGCTGCTCGGCGACGTTGCGCGCCAGCG
>JBARKF010000185.1:0-3642 GCA_049800655.1 Candidatus Cybelea sp. | reverse complement strand
ACCGAGGCTTGGCCGGTGGGAACCGGCCGCAGCTGCGGAATGGACTCAGCCGCCGGTCGCGGCGGTGCTACCGGCTGGCGCGGCGGTGCCGGCGATGGTGCCGGGGTTCGCTGCGGTACCGGCGCCGGAGGTGCATGGACGGCAGGGGCCGGACGGGGCGTGTTGCCGATAACCGGACGAAGCCGCGGGACGGGCGCCTCTTGCGGGCGAGCCTCACGTACCGGCGCTTTCGGTGCCGGCTTGGGCGTGGGCACGGCGGTCGCTATGCTTTCCTTTGGCTTAGCGGGCGGTTCCTGGCTTGACTTCAATAGCACGCTGCGGACCAGATCGGCGATCTGATCGGGAACGACGCTGAGTTGGTTTTTTGCCTCGAAGACGCCGCCCAGGCGCTCGTTGAAGAGCGTCGTCAACTCTTTCGAGGTGAGCCCAACCTCCTTGGCGAGCTCGAATATCCTTACTTTTCCGGCCAAATTCACTCTCGAGCGCAGTGCGCCCGAGTCCCATCAGTTGGAGCGCGGAGCCCCAGCCGACGGCTTGGCTCCGCTAGGTAATCAAAGGTTCGCCCTCATCGGAGGGAACGGTCGCGATATATCATGACGTCACTTTTTGCACAGGCTCTTTATTAAACCACATTCTGCCGCCGCCGCGCCAAGCCCCGGGAAGCGTTTGTTCTTAGCGGCACGGTCGACACAGTCGGCCGAGCAGAGGTAGACGCCCCGTCCGGGCTGCTTGCACCGAGATCCGCGAGCGTCCGGACGCCAGCCCGTTGAGCTTCGAACGAAGCGCGTCAACTCGGCCTGCGCGAAGCGCCGGCGGCAGCCGACGCAGCTGCGAATCGGGACTATGTCTCGTCCTTCCCCAATCGCTCGCGACGGAACTCCTCGAGCTTCCGAATGAGCTCCGCGTCGATCTCTTCCTCTTCGGCTGGCGCCGCGGCCTCGACGGGCGCAGCCGGAGGCGCTTCTACCGCCGCGCGGTCGACGCGTTCGGCCAGATAGCGGTCGCGAGCTTGAGCCGATTCACTCTCGGTCGCAATATCCAGGCGCCAACCGGTTAGCCGCGCCGCGAGACGCACGTTCTGTCCTTCGCGCCCGATAGCCAGCGAGAGCTGATAATCGGGTACGATCACCAGGGCCACACCGTCGTCCTCGAAGAGTTCCACGCCAATCACCTTAGCCGGCGCCAGCCCATTGGAGATGAATGTCGTCGGCGCAGCGTCATACCGAATGATGTCGACTTTCTCACCACGCAGATTGTCGGTGACGTTGGCAATCCGGCTGGACTTCGGCCCGAGACAGGCGCCAATCGGATCGACTTCAGCACGATTACTCTTCACCGCGACCTTCGATCGGCTTCCCGGATCGCGTGCGATCGCCATGATCTCGACGGTTCCGTCGGCAATCTCGGGGACCTCGAGCTCCAGCAGCCGCTGCACCAGCCCTTCAGCCGCGCGCGAGAGCATCACTTGAGGACCTTTTGGCGATTTCTTGACGTCGAGCACGTACGCGCGAATGAAGTCGTTGATACGGTATGCTTCGCCGGGAACTTGCTCGTCGAGGAACATGACGGCCTCGTCGCGTCCTTCAAGCGTAATGTACATATTGCGCTGTTCGTACCGTTGCACCGTGCCGGTAACCAAGTCGTTCAGCTTCCGTACGTACTTGTTGTAGACCGTGTCGCGCTCGGCTTCGCGGATGCGCTGAACGATCACTTGCTTGGCGGTCTGCGCGGCGATTCGTCCGAAATCTTTCGGAGTCACCTCTTGGTCGTAAAAGTCGCCGATTTGGTACGGCGCGCCGGCCTCCTTGACGGAAATCTCGAGCTTGGCATCCTGCACCTCTTCCACAACGTTGCGGCGGTGGAAGACGCGGTAGGCGCCGCTCTGCCGATCGACGATGACGATCGCGTTCGACTCGCTCCCAAAATGACGCTTATACGCCGTCAGCAGCGCTGCTTCGAGCGCCTCGAGCAGCATCTCGAACGAGATGTTGCGATCCTTCGCGATCGACTGCAGAACGTCGATCAGTTTCTCTTCAGTTGCCGTGTTTTCTATCGTTGCCATATTTCTGTTTCCGTTGTAGCTTGTCGCGCCGTAGATCGGCACGCGGATCGTATTCAAGGTTCGCCGCCCTGATGGTCGCTGTCGGCAGAAGCAGCTCGCCCTGCTCGGTCTCGACGACCACCGTCTCGCCGCGTAAACCGCGCAGAATCCCGCGGTGCGTCTTCCCGCCGTTCACGGTGAGCGAAGTCACGATCCGCGCTCGCTCGCCCGCAAACCGTTGGTAATCTGCGGGGCGCACGAGCGGCCGCTCCAAACCAGCCGACTCCACCTCGAGCGTGTACGGGGCGTCGATACCGGCCAGATTGGCCGTAATCCGCGCGGCGACACGCTCGCAGAGCGACAAGTCGGCGCCGCCCGGGCGATCGATCGCGACGCTCAATGCCACGGCACCGCGCACCGGACGAGCGTGATGCGCGACGACCTCGAGTCCGGCGAAGAGTGCATCGTGCGCGAGCGCATCAAGCTGGCGCTCGAACGCCGCGGCGATAGCCGCGCCGCCACGACGCATGCCGTCCCTTTTGTTCATGATCGTTGTTACCAGGGGGTAGTACTCTCTACAAGCAGCGAAGCGCGGGACCTGCCCACGCTCCTCCTATCTCGAAACCCTCTTCGCGCCGGTAAGGCTTCACTCATCCTGAGAATTGCGACGGGCCGCAACCCCTCGTGGGCGCGGCCCCTCGCTCTGTTCACCTATCTTGCGATGGCGCGCCGCCGGAAATCGTCCGGCTTGCGTTGTGGGCGCGCTTCCGCGGCCCGCTATTTGGCGCGTACTTCGCGGGCTTGGTAGCCCGGCGGATTTTGCGGTTCCAACCGCCCTCCTTCGCGATTGACGAAGTGTGCTGCTTAACTCAGCACACCAAAATTCTAGTCCGATATAAGTAGGATTACAAGAGGGAAACCTCCCAGCTTACGGCGACGAAACGGCCGACGGTGCGTATGGCACCAGCAGCCGCCCGTCGCACGGTTGTGAGAGCATCCCGTCGACGATCGGTGCGATGCCTGCGGCAAACGGCGAGAGCGGCGTATGTCCCTGGCCGCCGCCTCCGATGGCAATCTGGGTGCCGTTGGCCGCACCGGCATGCACGTTGTTTTGCACGTTATCGGAACCCGGCGCGTCGGCATATCCGCCCCGTTCGGCCTGTGGATAACGTACGAGCCAGCCGGTGCAGATCGTCGTAATCCCCGCTTTTCGCGCTGCGATCACCCACATTTTAACCAGACGTTCGCCGCCGGTGCCGTGCACTTCGTAGATGTACTTCGTTTTGGCGAGAACGTCCGGCGGCGGCGTCGGCTCGAGTCTCCCGCGCAGCGAGTACGTGGGCGTGTACGATTTGCTGGTCGGATTCACGGGATTATTCGGCAGCAGTGCGCGGAGCTTGGCGTTGATGTTTGGATTGGCACGGGATTTCGGCGCCGGCGTCACGCGCGTCTCGGGCGCCGGCGTCGGACGAATTTCGATCGGGCGTTCGGGCGCGCGCGCATTCTTGGCAACAGCTCCCGGTCGTGGGCCCGGCGATGCTCCGCCGCTGGGTCCGGGACTCGGCGCCGTCCCGGCCGTTCGCGCAACGGCGGTGGTACTC
>JBARKF010000184.1:0-1584 GCA_049800655.1 Candidatus Cybelea sp. | reverse complement strand
AAATCCGGATCGCCCAAGGCAGTATTACGATCGGCAAACGCGCGCCGCTCGGCCTCGATCTCCAGATGCGCGTTTGCCGCATCGCGCAAGCCACCGCCGTCCGCGGGACCGACGATGCCGAGAATTTCGCAGATGGCGACGCCGCCCGAGCTCGGGGGCGGTGACGTTACGATCGTATCGGCGCCGCGCACGCATGTCAGCGGCGTGCGCTCAACGGCGCGATAGCGCGCCAAATCGGCGAGCGTGATGACGCCGCCGGAGCCTTTGGCCGAAGCCACGAGCGCACGCGCCACCGGGCCCCGGTAGAACCCGGCGACCCCGCGTTCAGAGATCGCGCGCAAGGTTCGCTCGAGATCCGGCTGGCGCAATATCTGACCTTCGCGCAACGGCCTACCGTGGCGAAGAAAGACGGCTTTCGTCGACGGAAATTGCGCGAGCCAGCCGCGTTCGTCTGCAAACAGTTGTGCATCGGCCTCGTCGATCCTGAAGCCCCGCGCGTACGCGATCGCCGGGGCGATTAGCGCGGCACGGGAAAGCGTACCAAAGTGCTCGCGAGCGTATTCCAAGCCCGCTACGGTTCCTGGAACGCCGGCCGACAACGGCCCGATCGTGCTCCGGTCGGAGTCGGGTTGGCCGCGAGCATCGAGGTACATATCCGCATACGCCGCCGCGGGCGCGGTTTCGCGGAAGTCGACGAAATGCGAGCTGCCGTCCTTGAGATGGATCAGCATGAAGCCGCCGCCGCCGATGTTCCCGGCGACGGGAAACGTCACCGCCAGTGCGTATGCGATCGCAATTGCGGCATCGACCGCGGTTCCGCCGTCGCGCAGCACGCGGGCGCCAGTTTGCGACGCCAAGTAGTGATCCGTCGCGACCGCAAACGATGCACCGCGAGCCGTCGTTGCATGCATCGTCGAAGCCGGGGACGGCAGAGCAACGGCGACGGGCGCGAATTGACGCAATGTCAGAGCGAAAGTGAATTGCACGCACAGCGCCCGCCGAACGCGTATCATCGCAAGACTCTACGCCGAAAGTGCCCATGCCGCCCTTCCACGAGCGGCGCGAATGAAGGGAGGGCTCAGCCCTAAAAGAAACGCTCCAGGCAAGAAAGGGGGCCTCTTAAATGAAGACCGGCCTATTGCTCGCTTTTTTGCTCTGCTTGCCGACAGCTGCTATCGCGCAGCAGGAAGGGGCCGCGACCCCTCAGCCGGCGCCGGTCATCCACCATGCCGTTTCTTCCAATGCGGCTGCCCAAGCGGCGTTCGACCGCGGCCTGCTGGATTATTATGCGTACAACCCAGAAGCAGCCAACCACGAATTCTATACCGCAGCGGATCTCGATCCGCAGATGGCGATGGCGTGGTGGGGCATCGCGCTGAGCGACGCACCAGATTTAAATGTTCCGGCGACTGATGACCGCAACAATCAGGCTCGCTATGCGATCGTGCGCGCGAAGGCGCTCGAAGGCAACGCTTCCGCGGAAGACCGCCTCTTTATCGATGCCGCCGCCGCGCGATTCAACGACAAGACGAAGGCCACGCCGACAGCGTCGCTCATTAACTATCGCGACGCCTTGCGGCGCAT
>JBARKF010000183.1:0-2278 GCA_049800655.1 Candidatus Cybelea sp. | reverse complement strand
TGCTGATCGATGTCGAACTCGAAGACTTGCCCACCGTCCGACGTCGTTAGAACCGGGCCGAGGGGGTTCTCGCCGCGTGCGTTCGCGAGCTGGTTCACGGCCGCACGTGCGTTCGGCGGGGTAATGTTCGTCGCGCCGCCGGCGGAGCCGCATCCCGACGCGGCTAGCGCGAGAAATGCGAGGACGAAGTGCGACCGCAAAGCCATGGTCGAAGAGCAAAAAAAGACGTTCGGCATGTTGTTCCTCCTCGATTGCGGGGTGCGCTTGGCTAGCGACGAGGCCCCCTGTCCTCTGATAGTGCCGGAACGCCTCCGTGCGCGCCACTGTACGTGCAAAAGGGGCCAACATTTGCAAAAACTGGGGCTCGTCCGGTGAGCGTAACGAGCTAAACGCTCAACAGCCGATCGACTTCGGCGGCGCTGCGCACGAACCGCGCGCTCTTGGTTATCGTAGCCGCCGCGTTATCGGCATCCCTCAAGGTCGCCGTCGAACCGAAGTGCTCGGCGTCGGAAAAGATGCCTTCAAGAAGTCTCCGTTCGAGGTACTTGAGCCTGTGACGGCACCGTTGCCGTGGGTTGCACCGTTGAACGCAGATGCGTACTGCACGGTGACGTCTTCTCCATTTTTGCCGATGGCTTCGTCCAAACTTTCGACAACGCGAAAGACCGATGCCAGGTTCAATATCTCAAAGACCCTTAGAAGGTTGCTGTTACGCATCACAACCGTCTCGCGTTCCAGGTCGCCGGCCGCACGAGCGTTGTGCAGTCGCAGTAGTTCGTGAATAATTGTTGAGTCGATATACGTTACGTCGCTAAAATCTAAAGCGACGCGTGGCGCTTCCGATACGGCGTCAAAGGCCGTACGGACCTGGTGCCTCGATGCGATGTCGTACTCCCCGTTGAAGACCATGACCACGGTGCCGGAGCTCCACCCATTCTTCACGCGCATACCCCTCCAAGTCACGCTTTATTCTTATTAAGATAGATGCGGAGGAGGGGGTCTTCTGTACGAAATTTGGCATAACGCTGAATGCTGGGGAGCATCAGATGCCGGCACGCGCCCCTAATGCACCATTTCGTGCATATAGCTTCCGATTCTCGCCCTATCTTCGGGGAGAAGCGGTCAATGGCACAGAAGGGTCCTTCCTCGACCGCATCTCGTAGCGTCATTTGCGCCGGTTGGCCGGTCTCTCATAGACCTCTGGCCCGACCCTCATCGAGTAACCGCTCAGCCGCCGGGATTCTATGCACCGGCAGGGACGAGTATCTCGATGCGAGAGCCGATTCTATCGCGCCATCCCACGGGCAATTTGTTCTTAGACCATCTCTCGGAGCGCGCCATTAAAGCGCTGAGCCCGCCGTTCGTGAGCGTATCGCTAAAGCATAGTGAGCTGGTCAACGATGACCAGACGGCCTCGGATCGAGTGCTGTTTCCGGTCAATAGCGTTGTCTCAGTAGTTCTCGACATGTCAAACGGCGATACGGCGGAAGTCGGAATTATCGGGCGTGAGGGCATGACCGGATTAGCGATTGTACTTGGGCAAGCTAGCGTTAACCAGCGCAGCATCGTCCAAATACCCGATAGCGCAATGTGTATTCCAATTGAAGTTTTTCGCGCGGCTCTCGAAAGCGTGCCTGAGCTTAAAGCGTTCGCCTTACGCTATGCCCAAGCCGTGTTAATGGCTTCGGGCCGACTCAGCGCTTGCAATGCTTTACATCCAACAACCGAGCGCTGTGCGCGATGGCTCCTAATGGCGCACGATCGCGTAGACGGTGGCGTGCTGCTGCTAACCCAGGAGTTCCTCGGACAGATGCTCGGCGTACGACGTGCTAGCGTCGCGTTGGCTGAAGCGGAGTTGCAAACGGCGGGTTTCATTTCGTATTCGCGCGGACATATTAAAATCCACAACCGTGCCGGTCTTGAGTCAGCGGCTTGCGAGTGCTATGAAGCGATGGACGATGAGTGGAAGGCGACGATGGGCTATAGTCTTCGAATGTCAGCTTTGGCGGCGTTCTTACCAGCAGAAAGCTTGGGGCGCTCGGACGGGGTTGCCCACACTCAAGAAGAGTTTCGACATTAGGAAAACAGTTCGGCTGCGCGTATCACCTTTAGAAAACTTGCATCGAGCCTCCAAACCAAACGCTAGCCCCGCTAGCCGCACCGACGCTCGTTGCTGCGACGTCGCCCTTGCGATCAATAGCGATCCTGGGTGGTTGCAGTCCTGCGCCGGAGAGGATCGGCATCACCTACAACCGGCAGTAACGCGCGCCTTGTCATT
>JBARKF010000182.1:0-21313 GCA_049800655.1 Candidatus Cybelea sp. | reverse complement strand
GCGCGCCGGCGGTTGAGCGGTCCGCCGGGTTTCAACGTCGACTCGATCGCGCTTCCGTAGAAGTAGAGCTTGGTTAGTCCGGGATCGGTAATCGCTTGCCATAACTGCTCGGGCGTCGTGCGAATGTAGAGTTGATAAACGTGGCGCAACGGTTGCGGCATCGCCGTTACGCGTGGCCAACGAGGGCCCGCAGCGAGGCATCGAAGGCATCGTTCGTGGGGTACCAGTCGCCGCGGCCGGACGGCAGGAGATCGTAGAGATGCCAAACGGGAGAGAGCAAGTCGATCCCGCGCTCGCGGTCTTCCAGCATGGGGTGCGCGGTATAAATGTGGCGCACGCGATCGCCGTCTTTCGCGAAGATTGTGACCGTCGAGTCGGGGTTACCCTCGGCATCTTCGGCGTCGATATCGCGCGCAAAAGACGAACCATCGTCCGAGAGCAGCCGCAGTCGATTCCATCCGCGGTTCGCACCCCAGGATCGCAGCCGGTCGAACGGTGCTCGGGAAGCGATGGCGAAGTTCGCGCGCTGCGTGACGTGCGGAGCGATTGCGTTGAAGCCGTCGATCCACATCGAACACATCGGGCAGAAATCGTCGTCCTTGGCCCAGTACATGAGATGGTAAAGGATTAAGTACGGCTTGTCTTCGGTGAAAAGCTCCGATAGACGCACGTGCTTGCCGTTCTCGACGAACGTGTAGTCGGGGACGACCGGCCCCGGCGGCAGGTTGCGCCGCATCGCCGCAACGGCCTCGATCCGGTCGCGCAGATCGATCTCGGCCTCACGCAGGCGTTCGCGCGAGCGGCGATATGCTTCGTCGGCACCGGGCACAAGGAGACTCGAATCCGTCATATCATTTCCTTTCAAGGGTACGCTTGAGGGTGGTGAGTTCGCGCGCGATGCGGGCCGAGTATTTGCTGACCCAGCGATCGTAGATCATCTGCAACGGGATCGGATTGAGAAAGTGCATCTTCTCCCGGCCCTCGCGGCGGGTGGTGATCAGCCCGGCGTCTTCCAACACGCGCAGATGTTTCATCGTACCAAAACGCGTCATATCGAGCTCGGCGCACAGTGCGGTCAGCGTTCGTCCGTCGCGTCGGTAAAGTACGTCGAGGAGATGGCGCCGGCTGGGGTCGGCTAACGCTCTGAACACCTCGTCCACGTTACGCGATTATATGTGACTAAACGGTCACATGTCAAGCCGCGAGGCTGCGGCAGGCAGCTAGCGCTGCGTGGGAACGCGGCTTATCGTTATGCCCTCGAGAAAGCGCGCACCGAAACCGCCGAACGTTGCGATTCGCCTGCCGCTGGGATCGGCCCAGATTCCAACCCTGTTGCGACCGTGTCCATTCTTCACGATCGAGAACGGCGCCGCCACGACGGAGCCGTCGACGCAGAATTGGTTGCCGCCAAAGTCCATTTCGGTTCCCTCGAGACTCGTAAGCCGCGTGACGCGACCGTCGCTTCCTGCGATGCCGATGTGCTCGATCGAGTTGTCGCCGCCTCCGGCGGCAAACACCAAGTGATTGCTTCGCCATCCGGCGGGAGAGCCCGAAGCTTCTCTCGGCGTCAGATTTTCGATGAGCGTGGGGGCGACGCTCTTCTTCTTGAGCTCGTATATTCGGTTTCCATACGAGTACGAAACGGTCGAGTAATAGAGATTGCCGTTGTCGTCGTAGGTAACGTAGATGCTTCGCTCCAGCGTATCTGCGGCAATTCTGCGGAGCGGCGGACCCGCAAGCGTCGGTGAGTAGACAGCGATCACAACGGGACCGCGGCTGTGGCCGCCGCTCACGGCGACGTCGCCGGTAATTGGATCGATCGCACAAGCGCTCGCGCCGTAGGAAAGCTTTAGCTCGGCGATCGGCGCCGTGCTGCCGTGGGCAAACTCCGTCACGACCCCGTACCTTCCATCATCCGTGCTCCGGGTCATAAAGACGTCGCCCCCGCGATCGGAGCAGAGTCCCCACGGCTCCTTTGAAAATGAGAACGTCCCGACCAGCTTGCCATGCAGCGACAGCACGAAGACTTTGTGTCGATTCATGTCCGACGCGTACACGAGGTCTTCGTTCTTGGCGCGCGGCAGCATCCACCAGCCTCCGTGGCCATCTCCCGATGCGCCGGCAGCGCGCGAAGTGGCATTAAACGCGGTCGCCGGACTCGTGGGCACGGCCGGGCCGTTGCCACTACAACCGCTCACGGTGAGCGTACCGACGAGAACCAATAACGACGCAGCCCGCTGCAAAAGCATCTCGAGAACCTCCAAGGATATCGCTCCCCTAGTATCCCGCAGGACACTCGGGAAAGCGCCGGCCAAAAGCCCCAACGAGACGCCGGCTAGCGGCGCAGCGGAACGCTCGACGGATAAATGGGGCGATTGATGATGCGCTCGAGCGTCGCCGCCGGCGAGTTGAGCGCGACCTCCGCGAATCGCGCGAAGGCGTCGCGCGTCGCCTCGCCTTCGGCGTAACGCTCGTTCGACTGCATATCCACGCGTCCGCTGACCGGCAGGAAGCGAATGCAGCGCCCGTCATCGTCTTCGTCGACCTCGACGAGGCCCGAATCGCGAAAGATGCGCAACGCCGCCGTGACCGTGCGATCGCGCACCCGCTCGATATCCAGCAGCGCGGCGATGTCGGCATCGCCGCTTCGAACGACGCCGTTTGTCGCTAGGCTTCTCATCCCGCGATAGAGCTCGCGGAGCCGCTCGATCGTCGGGGCATCCACGTCGATCAGCCATTCGTTGAGCGCCCGGTCCGCTTCGCCGTAGAGCAGATGGATGCGCGCGGGCGCGCCGTCACGGCCCGCCCGTCCCGCTTGCTGGTTGAATTCGGCGAAATCGAAGTTCAGATGGTAGAGCACGACGTCGGCGACGTCGGGCAAGTCGATGCCTTCGCCGAACGCAGAGGTCGCAACGACGACGCGCAGCTGGCCCTCGCGAAAGAGCCGCTCCACTTCGAGCCGGTCGGCATTGGGTATCTTGGCATGATAGAAGAGCACGCGGTCGTCGAGCTCGCGGCGTAAACGCCTCGCAACCTTCACCGCTTCGGTGCGCGAGTTGCAGTAGACGATCCCCTTCTCCGGTCGCTCCCGCGCCGCGCCGCCGAAAAGCTCGATGAGATACGCGATCTTATCGCGCGTTCCGCGCGCGTCGGCGACGCGCAGGTTCTCGCGCACGGTTGGATCGATCACCCACGCTTCGATGTGCAACTCCTCGACGATCCGGCGAAACGCCTCGTCGCGCGCGGTCGCCGTCAGCGCCAGCACCTGTGGATTGCCGAGCGCGGCGATCGTGGCCGCCAGGCGCGAGTAGGCGGGCCGGTGGCGCGATTCGTGGAGGTGATGCGCCTCGTCGACGACGACGAATGACGGCGCGCTCGCGCGCAGCGCGTCGCGATGAAACTCGAGAAACTCCGGGGTGGCGAGCACGACGTCCCACGCGCCATCCCGCAGCGCGTCGAAGAGCTCTTCACGCTCCTCGTTAGATATCGAACCGTTGGCGCGAAAAAGACGCAGCCCGAGGGGGTCGAGCGTTCGCCGCAGCGCTTCGCATTGATCGTTCGCCAGCGCGCGCAGCGGATAGACGACCAAGGTCCGGCCGCCCCCCGTAAAGGCACGCATCGCGGCGGCGAACTGAAAGCAGAACGACTTTCCGCGACCGGTGCCCATCACCGCGAGCGCGTTCTTTCCTGCGCCCACGCGGTCGAGCACGTCACGCTGCGCCTCGTGTGGCTGCGAGCTCCCGATCAACGCCGAACGCACCAGCTCGGCCGTCGCCGCCTCGTCATCCAACTCACTCGACGGAACCTGTCCCGGGCGACGCTGACCCTGTCCAAGCGGAGTCGAATCAACCTCGCGCTCGACGAAAATATTGACCCCGCGAAATTTCTTTTCGTCGGCACCTTGTGCTGAGCTTGTCGAAGGACCGGTCAGCGAGGCGATGCGGGCGCGGTAGCGCGCGCCGGCATCGATCAGCGGCGCGATATGCGCGGCCAAGCGTTTGTTCAAGAACCCAATTTGAAGGTTGCCGTAATGGACCCCGATCGCGTTTCGATCGTGCGGATTCTCGGGCTGGCGAGATAGCTCGAGCGACGCGCCGGCGCGCAATCCCGCGATCGTGTCTTGCCGCCCTTCGAAGGAAACGCCCGCGATCTTGGTGTGAAATCGCGGCGCATCGGCGATCGTCGAATACGAGTCGCGGAGATACTCGTCGCTCTTGGCGAAGACGCGCTCGACGAACGCGGCCGCTTCGCTTGGACCTAAATTCGTCGGACCTAAACGTGTCGGAGCATCAAAGGCGCGCAGCGCCGCTTCGAAGGCGCGCTCCGACGGCGTGGGGGCCGGGAGGGCCCTATTCTTTGGCTTCTTCTGAGCCGGTCGAGGAATCGAAGTCGTCGAGGTTGAGCGCGATCTCTTCGTGGCCTTGCTCCATGGCCGCGTCGTGTAGGCCGGCCTGCTGCGCGTCGAGCGGATCGATCATCTCTTCACCGGCGTAGGGCTCCTCGACGGCAACCGTTCCGCTACTCTCCGCGCGCTTCTTCCGATAACGCTGCGGCGCGACCGCCGTCGTGCTGCGAGCCGCTTTCGCTTTTGCGCGACGCTCGCGTCGCGCGGCGACGATGTCTTCACGGGCGACGCCGCTGCGGCTCTGTAAGGCCGTCGATTCCGAGCGCGAGCGGCCCGTCACCGTGCGATCGGCGCTGAGGCCGGCACGGCGCCGTTTGGCCGCGGCTTCGAGCTGGCGCTTGCGGAAGACGAGCACCAGCGGCGCCGAGAAAAAGATCGAGTGGTATCCGCCCGATAAGATGCCGACGAGCAGCGCGAAGGCAAAGTTCTTCAGGCTGTCGCCGCCGAGCGCGAGCAGCGCGACGAGCGTGATGACGACCGTCGCGAGGGTGTTGAACGAACGGGTCATCGTCTGCTTGATCGATTCGTTGACGATCGTATCGTACGCCGCCCCCGCCATCAGCTTGGTGTTCTCGCGAATTCGATCGAGGATGACGATCGTGTCCATGACCGAGTAGCCGATGACCGTCAGCACCGCCGCCAGGAAGGCGTCGTCAGCGCGCCTGTCGGCCAGCGCGTAGATGCCGATCATCATCAACGCGTCGCGGACCAGCGCGATGACGGTGACCAACCCAAAGATGTAGTTCCAGCCGAACCGGAAGGCGATGTAGATGAACTGGATGCTCAGCGCGATCACTAGCGCCCAGAGCGCCTTGGTCAAGTATTCGCGGCCGAGCGAAGGGCCGACGGCGGTGATCTGCGAGGCCGCGCGATCGACCGGCGCGACGGTGTTGAGCGCATTCCAAACCGGCGCCGAATCGTTGGCGTACGCGGTCTGTGTTTGAATCACGAAGCGCATGCCGTCCGTACCGGCGGTGGTGACCGACTCCTCGGTCATGCCGAGGCCGGCGAGCGCGGCCTTGACCTTATCCGCGGTCGTCGGCTGCGTGAACTTCACCGAGATATCGGTACCGCCGGTGAACGAGAGGCCGAGCCGCAACATCCGGTTGGCGTGGAAGCCGTTGCCGCCCGCAAAGCCGTGGTAAACCATGGCGCCGATGCCGAGCGCGATCACGAGGTACGAGATCCACGAGACGATGCGGAACCACCCGACGATATTCCAGTTTAAGCGCCGGAAGAGCATTGCTTACGCTCCCGCCTCCGCGGCGGCGCCCTTCGCGAAGATGCCGACGTCGTCGCGCTTCACGCCATACCACTCGGGCTCGGTTAAGACGTTGTTGTCGACGAGCACGTCGACGAAGAACCGCGTGACGAAAACGGCGGTGACGAGTGAGACGACGGTCCCCCAGAAGAGTGTGAAGGCGAAGCCCTTTACCGTGCCGGTGCCGAGCATGTAGAGGACGCCGGCGCCGACGATCGTGGTGAAGTGGCTATCGAAGACGGCCGAGAACGCGCGCTGGAAGCCGACCCGCACCGCGGCGCGCATCGTCTTGCCGTTCCAAAGCTCCTCTTTGATGCGCTCGAAGATCAAGACGTTGGCGTCTACCGCCATGCCGATCGAGAGCACGAAGCCGGCGATGCCCGGCAGCGTGAGCGTCGCATGCGAGAGTGCGAGGATCCCCATCATCACGAGCACGTAGACGGCCAGCGCGAAGTCGGCGAGCAGGCCCGGGAGCCGGTACACCGCGATCATGAAGATGAGCACCAAGCCCAGCCCGAGCGCGGCCGCGCGCATCGACTGAACGAGGTCGATCTTGCCGAGCGTCGGACCGATCGTCTCCTTCTCGATGATGCTGATGTTGACCGGGAGCGCGCCGGCGTTGAGCTCGTTGGCCAGCGTGACCGTCTGCTCTTCGGTGAAGGTGCCGGTGATCTGGCCGTTGTCGTAGATCGCGCCCTGGATGATCGGCGCCGAGAGGTAGCGATGATCCAAGAAAATGCCGAGCGGCTTCTGCAGATTCGCCGAGGTGAGCTTGCCGAACCTCGACGGGTCTTTCGTCTGGAAGACGATGTCGGGACGACTCGCCGTATCATAACTCGCCTGCGCCGACTTCAAGTCTTTGCCCGAATAGACGACGTCGCCGCTCTTTTCGTAGGCGGTCTTCGAAACGTAGAGTTCCGCCGCAGCGCGGTCCTTCGCTGGGACGTTCGGCTGCGCAAGCAGCGCGACGGCCGCATCGGCCTTCTGCATCACGTCGAAGGGGACGATCTTATACTCGAGCACTGCGGCCTGCTTGAGCAGCCTCTCCGCCTCATCGGGGTTCTTCACGTTCGGAAGCTCGACGAGAATCCGATCGCTGCCGACGTTGCTGATCGACGGCTCCGCCACGCCCAGGGCGTTGATGCGCCGATCGATGACTTCGCGAGTCTGAGCCTGAATCTGCGTCGTGATCGTCGGGACCTCAGCCGTCGGCGAGAGCTGCAGCAAGAGGCGCGCACCACCCTGCAAGTCGAGACCAAGGTGAATGGTCTTCGAAATGGGGATGATCGACCAGATCGAAATGGCGCAAACCGCGACGATGACGAGCGCCTTGAACGGCGCCTTCAGTTTCTTCCAGTTCATTAAAGCCGCACGAGTTTAGCCTTCGGCGGCCGCCGGGCCTGCCGCCGGCGACCAAAGATGGCGCCCCGCGATGACCAGCCCGGCGACCGCCGCGGCGGCGACGGCACTCCAAAGCGTTCCTTCCAGTGGCCGGCCGTAGACGAAACCCCCTACGGCGAAGAGCGCGCCGTAGACCGAGGCGAGGCCGAGGACCCAGCCGAGCAGGGCAAGCGAGAGCGAATCCGGCGAGGGGGGAAGCCCGCTCGCCTGCCGCACCGCGCTCCAGCCCGGGCCGGCCGGCCGGACTTTCTCGTAGAACGTGCGGAGCACGCCGGCATCGACCGGCGGCGTGCAATAGGTCACCGCGACCCAGACGACCGTTGTGACGGCGATCGTCGTCAAGAGCACCGTCGTGACGTCGACCGCGTGGCCCAACTTCGCAGCGACGAAGAACGTCAGCGAAACGACGAAGGATGCGAGCATCGCGCTCACCTCGCTCCAGGCGTTGATGCGCCACCAGAACCAGCGCAAGAGATAGATCAAACCGGTGCCCGCGCCGATCGAGAGCAAGAGCGTGAACGCGTTCTTGGCGTTGTCGAGAAAGAGCGTGAAGAGCACGCCGAGGCCCATAAGGAGCGCGGTGACGAGACGTCCCGCGAAGACCAGCTCGCGCTGGCTCGCGCCGGGGCGAATGAAACGCTGATAGAAATCGTGGACGAGGTAGGAGGTGCCCCAGTTGAGGTGCGTCTCGATCGTCGAGCGATACGCGGCGAAGATGCCGGCAACCATAAATCCGGCAAACCCCACCGGCAGAAAGACCAGCATCGCGGGATAGGCGATGTCGTTACCGATGAGGCTCGGTGCGACGGTGGGAAAGCGCAGCTGGATGTCGTGCAGCGAGGGATAGACCACGGTTGATGCGAGCGCGACGACGATCCATGGCCAGGGCCGCAACGCGTAGTGCATCACTTGAAAAACGAACGTGCCGAAAAGGGCGTCGGACTCGCTGCGTGCGGCGAGCATGCGCTGCGCGACGTAGCTGCCGCCGCCCGGCTCCGCGCCGGGATACCAGACCGACCACCACAGGACCGTGAGCGGAACCACGAAGATACCGAGTGCCGTCTGCCAGTTGTGAAAGTCGGGCAGAATCGAGAGCGCGTGCGCGTGATGCAGCGAGACGTGCGCGATGAGGCCGTGTAAGCCGCCGACGCCCGGCGCGTGGATCGCAAAGTAGGCCGCCGCAAACGCCGAGGTCATGGTGATGCAGAACTGAATCAAATCGGTGACCATGACGCCCCACAGCCCGGCGGTTGCGGCGAAGATGATCGGAACCACCACCGAGATCGCGAGCGTCTCGCCGCGCGGCCAGCCGAAGAGCACGCTCGCGATCTTCACGAGCGCGAGGTTGACCGTCGCGATGATCCAGCAGTTGAAGAAGAGGCCGAGGTAGATCGCGCGAAAACCGCGCACGAACGATGCGGCGCGCCCGGCATAGCGCAACTCGTAGAACTCGAGATCGGTGAGCACGCGCGAACGCCGCCAAAGACGCGCGTAGAAAAAGACCGTCGCCATGCCGGTCAGCAGGAACGACCACCAGAGCCAGTTCTCGGCGACACCGCCGTCGCGCACGAAATTCGTAACCAGGTTCGGCGTGTCGGTCGAGAAGGTCGTCGCGACGAGCGAGATGCCGATCAGCCACCACGGCGCCTGCCGTCCGGCGGCGAAGAACTCGGTGATGTTCTGCCCCGCGCGCCGCGCGAACACGATCGCCGGGATGAAGCTCACACCTAAGGAAACGACGACGATGATCCAATCGAGCGTCGCCAGTTTCATGAAACGAGCGCGTTCGGTTCGGTGTCCGCGATGACCTCGGTCGGCGCCAACGCTATCTCGTTGGGAATCTCCCCATATGCATAGACGCTCAGCCGAACGCCGGATCGTATCAAGAAATCGGCAAGCACCGGCCGCAACGCCGCGGTACAGACGAGCGCCGCCCGATCGCGCGGCGTGTGCGCGGCGTACCGTTCGACCTGCGCGCGCAGCGCCAGCGCCGTCGCCGGCTCGAGCGCATCGCTTCCGTACCTGCACCAAGCCCCGATGAGTTTCGTCTCAAAGCCGGGCTCAATAATCGCCGGCTCGAGTTGCCCAACGCCGCGACGGCGCAGCAGATCGGGAACGATCGCGTGCCTCGCGGCTTCAGCGAGCTCGCCGGGATCGCGCGAACCGGCCTCGAGCATCGCCTCGAGAACGGTCACCGGATCGCGTGGCCACGCGCCCTCGCGGAGCAGTAGCGTAAACGCGCGATGCAGCGTGCCGACGGGTAACGCGTCGCCACCGATCTCCTTCACCAGGGCCGGCACCGTAGAGCGCAAATGTTCGAGCAGCGCCTGCAACTCTTGGCGCCCAACGAGTTCCGACGCGTGCGTTCGCGCGATTTCGGCCAGATGCGAACCGAGCACCGAAATCGGATCGAATACCAGGGCGCCGGCATTAACGGCGCGCTCGCGCACTTCGACGGCGATCCATGCGGCAGGTAACCCGTAGACCGGCTCGCGCTCGATTTGCGCGTGTAAGCCGGCGAGGATGGACTCGTCGGCGACCGCCAGCAATCGCTCGAGCTCGAGGCGACCGGTGCCCGATAAGCGATCGCGCACGCGAATGCCGTACGTCTTCGGATTGCGCGCGAGATCGTCCCGAAGGCGAACGCCGGGGAGCACCACCCCGATGTCGGCGGCCAGCGCGCGACGCACCTCGCCGATGCGATCGAGCAAGGCCTCGGAGAGCGGCGGCGCGAGCAGCTGTGCGAGATCGGCGCCGATCTCGATCGCAATCGCGTCGACCCCGACGAGCGCGAGCGCCAGCTCCGGCCGGCGCATGGCATTGCGTTTAACGCGGTCGCGCGTGTCGATTGCTTCGATCTCTTGGCGTTTGCGATGGCGCTGCACTGCTTGCGCGATCGCAAACGCGCTCGTTCCGAGAACCAGGAAGAGCGGGCGCGGCAGCGCCGGAACGAAGGCAAGTGCGAGCAGTAGGCCGCCGGCGCTGCGCAGCACGTCGGGACGCGCAAAGAGTTGCGCCGCCAGATCGGCTCCCAAGGCGCCGTCCGACGCGACGCGCGTCACCATCATTCCCATTGCGGTGGAGATGAGAAATGCCGGCAGCGTGGTGACGAGCGCGTTGCCGATCGAGAGCAGTGCAAAGGTGTTGAGCGCAGCGAGCGGCGAGAGCGCATCGTATGCTACTCCCACCACCACCCCGCCGGCGAGATTGAGTGCGACGATGACGAGCGCCGCGACCGCATCTCCCTTGACGAATTTTCCGGCGCCGTCCATCGCTCCGTAAAAATCCGCTTCGCGCTGTACCAGCTCGCGTTTTCGCCGCGCCCCCTCGGCGTCGAGGAGCCCGGCGTGAACGTCGGCGTCGATCGCCATCTGCTTGCCCGGCATCGCGTCGAGCGTGAAGCGAGCCGCAACCTCGGCCACGCGCTGCGAACCGCTGGCAATCACGACGAATTGGATCGTCACGAGTATCGAAAAGACGATCATGCCGACGATCAAGTTTCCGTGGACGACGAAAGCTCCGAACGCCGGAATGATGGCTCCGACCGCTCCCGGCGTCGCGCCCGAGGTGAGAATCAATCGAGTTGCGGAAACGTCAAGTGAGAGACGGAAGAGGGTCGCGACCAGCAGCGCCGGTGCGAACGCCGAAAACTCGAGCGGATCGTCGACGGTGACCGAGAGCAGCAAGACGAGGGCTGATCCGAAAACATTGATGCCGAGTAGCAGGTCGAGAAGCACCGGAGGCAGCGGTACGATCAGGATTCCAACGACCGCCAACAGCATCGCCGCAAAGGCATAAACCGCTCGTTTATGCGAGCTCACTCGCACCAATCTCTTTCAAGCGTAGCAGCGCCGCAACCACCTCCGCGACGGCGACGTAGTGCGCGTGCGGAATCGGCTCGCCTTCGCGCCCGTCGTGATAGAGCGCGCGCGCGAGCAAAGGATTTTCGACGACCGGAATGCCGCGAGTCTCGGCAATCCGTCGAACTCGCTGCGCCCCCGCGTCGATTGCACGAACGAGAACGCGCGGCACCGCAATCGCGGGGGGCCGGTACTCCAACGCGACCGCAACGTGTGTTGGATTGGCCACCACGAACGTTGCCTCTTTGGTTTGCTCGATGCCGCTGCGGAGCAGCGCTCGATGCAGGGCGCGCCGGCGTCCGCGTACGACCGCATCGCCCTCCTCCTCCTTTGCCTCGCGTTTCCGGTCGTCGAGGCTCATGCGCAGTTTACGGAGCCAAGCGCTACGCGCCGCGCCGTACTCGGCCAGCGAAAAGCATAAGCCGACGCCGACCGCGGCGGTCGCGACCTCGCGCGCGGAGGTCCACGCGTCGGCCGCGGCCACCAATGGGTGGTCCGCGCGCAGAAGTGATGCGGCGCTCCATGCGAGGGTTGGAAAGATTGCCGTGAGCGCGCAGATAAACGCGGCCGTCGCCCGTAACGAGTGCGCGAACGTCTCTCGCGAGAGGATGCGCTTGAATCCCTCGAGCGGATTGAGTCGCTCGATCTTCGGCGCAACGGGAACGGCGACGACGCCTGCATTCTGCACGAGGCTCGCGACGACGCCGGTCGCCGCGGCGGCGGCGATGGGCGCGCATGCGACCGCGAGGATCGCGGCGCTCGCGTGCGTGGTTGCAAAACCCGCCGCAGCCGTTGCAATCGCGCCGCCCGCAAGACCGTTAAAGAGGGGTGCGATCGCAACGACGCAGAGCGCGCCGGCTGCAAAGGACAGGTTCGCGCCGAGCTCGCTGGATCGGGCGATGTTGCCTTCACTTCTCGCCTTTGCAAGTCGTCGCGGCGTCGCTTCAAACGGCCTCTCGGACGCATCGCTCATGGAATCGAGAGAATCGGTACCGGTACGTGTTCGGCCGCAAGCGGCACCGAAAGCACCGTCGCGATGAGCGCCGCGGCGAATGCCAGCGGAAATGCGAGCGTAAAGCTGCCGAATCGCGGCACGACTCGCGAAAGCGCGCCGAGAGCAATTTGAACGACGAAGGCCAGCGCGACCGCCGGCGCCGCCACTTGCAGCGCCACCAGAACGATTGTCGCGGAGAACGCGGCCGCATACGCCGTCCAGCCCCGTGGATCAAGCGGAGCTCCGGGCGCGATGCGATCGAAACTCTCCGCAAACCCGAGCAACGCTGGGCGATAGGCACCAAAAAGAAAGAAGCCTCCCGTAAACGCCAGCGACCAGACCCGGCCAAAGCCGCTCGGCGCTACCAGCTGGAGGCTCGGGGCAATCGCCTTTACGCCGACGTAGTCGTCCACGACGCGACCCCCCGCGTAAGCGCCATCGTAAATCAACGATGCCGTCATCCCGATCGCGCTGCCGAGCAAAAACTCCGTCATCAGCGCGAGCACGAACGCGGCATTCGCGCGCTCCGGTGTTTGAGGTAGGGCCGGTGCGATGACCAGCGCCAGCGCCAAGGCAAGCCCGGCGCGCAGCGCGGAAGGCACGCTTGGATGCGAGAACCCGGGCGCGCGAAAGACGAAGCCCGCGCAGCGCGCAAAGACGAGCAGGCCCGTCACGATCCGCCCACGAGCAGCGGAATTGCGGCCAGCGCGCGGGCGAAAAGTCCTTCGAGCAGCCACATCGCCGGCTCACCAAAAACGGCAACCATCAAACCAACCGCAACGATTTTGGGCAGCAACGTCAGCGTCGCTTCCTGCACCTGCGTCGCGGCCTGCAATACCGCAATGATGGTGCCGATCAGGGCCGCCACCGCAAGCATGGGCAATGCGATCGTCGCGGTCGTCAGCAGCGCATCGTGCAATAATCCGTCGAGGACGTCCATGCCTCAACGGTAGCGCTGCGTCGTTGCCGGATGGTTACCGCGCCGTTATGAAGGCGGGTCGCCACGCGCTTGCCGCCAGCAATGAAGAGACGATTGCCCGCGTTGCCGGCGAGCGATTGAGCGTATAAAAGTGGATGCCGGGCACGCCGGCCTGAAGCAGTCCGAGCGCTTGCATCGACGCGTAGGCAACCCCGAGATCCTCGACCGCCTTGATGTCGCCCTTGCGCGATTCCATCTCCACCCGCAGCTTCGGGGGAATGGTTGCACCGCACATCGCGACAAAGCGTTCGATCTGCGCAAAGTTGGTAATCGGCATCAGGCCCGGAAGCATCGGCAGATCGATTCCGGCGTCGCGCGCGCGGCGTTCGAACTCGAAGTAATGCGCGTTGTCGAAAAAGAGTTGCGAGACGAGAAAGTCCGCGCCGGCATCGGCTTTGAGCTTCAAGTGTCGTAGATCTGCTTCCATCGAAGATGCCTCGGGATGTTTTTCCGGATAACACGCCGCGCCGATGCAGAAGCCGTAGTTCCGGCGCAGCATGGCAATCAGGTCGGTGGCGTGGGCGAAGCCCCCGGGTACCGCTTCGAACGGCGCCCCGGTGGGCGGATCGCCACGCAACGCGAGCACGTTCTCGATACCGGCGCGAGCGAGGTCGTCGAAGAGCGCGCGCAGGTCGGCGCGCGTTGCCCCGATGCAGGTAATGTGCGCGACCACGGTCAGGCCGATTTGTTGTTGAATCTCCTTTGCGAGGGCAACGGTGCGTGCCCGAGTCGAGCCGCCGGCGCCGTACGTGATGGAAACAAAGGCCGGCCGCAACGCCTGCAGCGCCTCGATCGTGGCTAAAAGCCGCCGCGAGCCCTCGTCGTCTTTGGGCGGAAAGAACTCAAATGAGAAGAATGGGCGCTGGCTCGCAAGCGCGTCGCTGATGCGCATGAGTGGCACCTCTTATCGGAAGCTTGCGGCAACGCCTCCGCAGAGGAGCGCCCAGCCGTCGACCATCACAAAGAGCAGCAGCTTCACCGGCAGCGAAACGACCGGCGGACTCAGCATCATCATGCCGAGGCCCATCAGCATCGCCGCCACCGCTAAGTCGATCGCGACGAAGGGCAAGTAGAGGGCGAAGCCGATCGCAAACGCGCTGCGCAACTCGCCGACGACGAAGGCCGGAACCAGCACGGTAATTGGCGCACGCTGGACCGGTTCGATCGGCCGGCGGCCGATTCGTTCAAAAAGTGCTACATCCGCGGCCCGAGTTTGACGCAGCATAAAGGAGCGCAGTGGCCCGAGCGCGCGGGTGAATGCCTGCGACGGCGTGAGCGCGCCACGCGAATACGGATCGATCGCATCGTGCCGAATTCGTTCCCCGGTTGGTGCCATGACGACGAGCGTTAAGACGAGCGCCAAACCGGTCAACACCGCGTTGGGCGGTAACGCCGACGCTCCGATGGCGGAGCGCACGAGCGATAGCACGACGATGATCCGAACGAACGACGTACACATCACGAGCAGCAGCGGCACGAGCGAAAGCGTCGTGAGCGCGATCAGAAGCTCGAGCGGCACCGTTGCATGCCCGCGCCCCGGGAGAGCCAGCAGATCCGTCGGCACTCGTTGCCCTAGGCGAGCAGCTCGATGATGCGCACTCCAAAATTCTCTTCGATCGCAACGATCTCGCCGCGCGCAATCGGCCGATCGTTCACCAAAAGATCGACCGGCTGATTCGCGCTTCGATCGAGTTCGACGATCGAGCCGGTGCCAAGCCGAAGAATTTCCGCGACCGACAGCTTGCAGCTGCCCAGCTCAACGGTCAGCTGAAGCGGAATCTGCATGAGGACGCTTTCCATCACCGGGCCGCCGCACTTCGCCCGTCGCGCGGCGAGTCGACTTGCAGCGCGAACCGCCCGTTGCGAACGCCGCAGTGGCCCAGCGCCAGCGGCCTCCCAGTCGCCGTTAACGCACATCGGCTGAGCTGGGATCGCGGCACGGACAACACCGAACCGGGTGCGAGACGGGCTATCGCACCGGCCTCGACCGGACCGATTGCAACCGATGCGAATACCACGACGCCGACGCCTGCGAGGTGCCCGAGCTCGAGGCGAACGAGCGGCTCCGGCGCCGGATCGCGCGAAAGCGCAATGCCGACGCTTGCCGCCACCGGCTCTTCGAGCAGCAGCTCGAAGTAGGTGACGAAACCTCCGATCGTCCCCACGCGTTCGACGTTGTGTCCTTCACGCGCCCCGCAAACGGCGCCGAAGTTAGCGGCGATTGCGGTCGCCGTGCGATCGATGACGTCTCGCTCGATCCTCGAAAGCTCCCGGGCCGTTGAAGCGGCACCCGGCGATTCGCCGAAGATGGTTGAGGCGATCGCAATCGCATCGGTCGCGCGCAGCACGAGTGCGGCGTCGGCGACGCTGCCCCGGACGCGATAGAGCGTGGCGTTGCGCACGATGACGGGCCAGGTATGTGCAGGCGGAATCATTGGTTCGCAATTTCGCACCGAGGCCGGCGTGCCGAAGAGCGAGGTCAACGTTTCGCGTACGCCGTTGGCAACCACGCATGCGGCGCTCGTTGGCAGCGAAGCGCGCGCGTCGAAGCGGATCGCCCGAACGCGTTTCATTTGAGAAGGTCCATCGCCGTCTTGCCGAGGCGACCCTTTGCGGCCTCGGCCGCTTGCAACGCTTCGAACGCAAGAAAGGCGTCCTTAAGACGCGCGAGGCTTTCATCAACATCGACGCGGCTGCGTTCGCGTTGCATCGGCGCGAGCGCGCCGAATCTCCCGTCGGAGGGTAAGCCGAACTGCGCCGAGGTTCCACTGGGTGGTACCATGTGGCTGCCGTCGCTCGATTCGAGCCGCGTGCCCGCGGGAAAACGCGCCAGCGCGATGCGACCGACGACGACGCGCTGCGATTCGCGCGCTCCGCTCCGCGGATCGACCGTTGCTCGACGATAGACGAGGGTGCCGTCCCTCTCGATCGCGGCATCGCTCACTCGGCCGAGGGCTTCGTCGACTGGGTCGACCCGCAGTTCGTGCAACGCGGCATCCCGCGCGGTCACGCCACAAATCGGCCTGCCGCCGCCGTCGACGAGCGCGCCGTCGCGCAGCGAAAGGGAGCCGTCACGCGAGTAGACCCGCTGCCCTTGCTCGTCCACGACGAAGTACGCACCCTCGGGCGGCGCGACCGCAAGCGGGTCGAGGGTGAATATAGAAGTCGCCGATGCCGTCGCGACGTCGTCACGTGCGGGAACGGCGCCGGGCGTGTAGGCTCGCCGAACGTCGGCAACACGTTCGGCGATGCGATCGAGAGCCAGGCTCAAGCTCGAGCTCAAGAACATCGACGGACCTCTCTCGCCTGCACCTCAAGGCCGATGCCGCGCGCTGCTAGCGCGAACCGAACTTCGGTGAGCGCACGCGCAACGATCGTGCGAACCTCAGGCGGACAGAGTGCGAGCAGGACCGTTTTCTCGCCCTTGGTTTGCAGAATGACGTGCACGCGGACATTACCACGACCAAGCGAAAACGTTGCCCGCCGCAACCCTCCACGCGAATCGGAAAAAGCGCGCTCGATCCGTTGCGCGAGCTGCGAACGAAGGCGGCATCGAACGTGCGTGCCGATTCCGTCGCCGCCGAATGTGCCTCGCGCCGATTTACCGTTAAGCAGACGTACAAGGCGCGACGGTGCCCTACCGCCGGAGGTTACCGCCACACCGTCGCGCGCACGAAGAAGCGCGGGCGCGCCCACCGGGGCGCGTACCGTTGCCGGCGTCGTTCGAGAGCGCGGCGCGTGCTGTAACGCCGTGTACCAAGCTTGGGAGAGCGCGCGCCGGTCGATCGCTGCCAAGGGCGCCGCGAGAATGCTGACCTCGAGTTGCTCCGTCATCATCCCACGATCTTCCCAGGGAGTCGTGACCCGGTACTCATCGCCAACTTACCGATTTACTAACTTTGACGGATGCTTTTAGTCCAAGCTCGCGATAGCGCGCCAAAACATTGCGCACGTAGGCTCGCGTCTCCAGGTAGGGAGGGACGCCACCATATCGTTCCACGGCCGCGGGTCCGGCGTTATAGGCTGCCACCGCGAGCTGCAGCGTGCCGAAGCGATCGAGCATTGCGCGCAGATAGCGTGCACCGGCCCGGACATTCTGCTCCGGATCGTACGCGTCGGTCACACCGAGGCTTGCAGCGGTTTGCGGCATGAGTTGCATCAGCCCACGCGCCCCGGCACCCGACGTCGCATTTGGGTTGAATCCCGATTCGTTCGAGATAATGGCTGCGAGCAGGGCCGGATCGATCCCGCTGGCAGCCGCGCTTTCATCGATATACCGATCGATCGTCGAGCGCGATATCGGCCCGGCTGGCGGCCGGCTCTCGCGCGCCTCGTTGCGCCTCGCGCCGACTAGCCGCTCGAATTCAGCGGTAACGAGCCTCGGCCCCACCTCAATCTCGGCAATCCGTTGGGTAACCGCGGCAATCTCTTGAAGGATGCGCATTACGGTTGAAGGAGCGCCGCGATCTCGGCCAGCTCCGACAACGTCGTACGCGGATCCGAACGTCGCGCACGCTGTCGCAGAAACATTTCAAGGCGATCTTCGACTGCAATCGCGGCACGCACGGCTCCGTCAGCCGGAACGATGCCAAGCGAACGCGCATCCTCGATGCGATTGAGAGACGCAAGGGCTTGGCGTAGCGTTTGTGCCGCCTGCCGATGCGATTCATCCGTAACCGACTCCATGGTTCGGCTGGTACTGGCGAGGACGTCAACGGCTGGAAAACGTCCACCTTCCGCTAGTCGCGCCGAGAGCACGATATGACCGTCCAACAACGAGCGCACCGCTTCACTGACGGGATCGCGGTCGTCGCCGTCGTGGATCACCGTCGCGATCAGCGTCATCGAACCATCGTGGAGCGCGCCCGCCACTTCGACGAGTTTTGCCAGTTCGGCAAAGACGCTGGGAGGATAGCCTCCTCGGCCCGTGCTCTCGCCGGCTGCAACGCCGATTTCGCGCAATGCGGCAGCGACGCGAGCTAAGCTGTCAAGCACGAGCAGCACGTCGAGTCCCCGTTCGCGTAATGCGCCGGCGTGTGCTACCGCGACATGCGCGGCTAGTAGCCTTTCGCGTGCGGAACGATCGCCGGTCGCGCAGACGATCGTGGTTCGCTCGTTCCGCCATTCGATCCAGCGCTGCGCTTCGCGTCCGCGTTCACCGACAAGCGCCACGACCACCGCATCGACGGCGCAACCGCTAACCATCGACTCGAGCAGCGTCGTCTTCCCGGCGCCGGGCGCACCGAAAATACCCACGCGGGCTCCTCGGCCGATCGTCAGCAGGCCGTCGACGACGCGGATCCCGGTCCAAAGCGGCTGCGTGATCGGCTCGCGCTCATAGGGTTGTGGCGGCCGTAACGCGACGCCCACGCTCCTGCCCTGCAGCCGCGGCCCGCCATCGAGCGGCAGACCGCAAGCGTCGATCGCGCGCCCGAGCGCACACGTTCCTAGCGAAAGCGCGCGACTGGTGCTCACGGAACGACCGCGCCGATCGCCGCCTCTAAACGCGCGTTGAGTCTCAGGTCGATCGTACCGCTATGAAGCATCATCAGAATATCGCCGGGCGCTAGCGTATCGTCGGCTATGCGTTCGAGTCCGACGGAGGCGAGCGCGGCCAAATCCGTTGGATGCGCGCGAATCGAAAGCACTCTCTCGCCGGCTTGGCGATCGAGAGCGTTGGTGACGATACCGGCGACGTCGGCCCGATTGAGCGCTAGTTCGCGCGCTAAGACGTCACGAGCGATCGTTCGCACGAGTCTTTGCACCGCGACATCGAGCGCGTCGGCTAATGCAGCCCGAAAGAGCCGCGCAGCTCGAATCGCGTCATCACTCTCGGTTCGGACGCAAGGTACGTCAGACGTCTCGTTGGCGCGGGCCGGCGAAGCCTCCAAGATCGGAAAGGCCGCCGTCGGCCGCAAGTAGGTCGCGAGTGGAACGAATTCATCCGACATGGCGGCGCAACAACTCGTGTGGGTCGTCGAGTAGCGGCGAATGGCGCCGTTGCATGCGTCGCACGATCTCCTCACGTTCGTGCGGCGGATAGAGCTCGAGCACGGCCGTCGCGGTCACCGCCGGGAGCGCGCTGATGATCGCGGCTGCCGAATGCGGCGGCTCCTCTTCGAGAAGGCTGCGGACGCGAGCCGGCGCATAGCCGGCAACGGCCTTCGAAGTTCGATCCACAAGAGCTCGATCGATCAGCGATTGCGCGATCGATGCGAGCGGCGGCATCGCGAGCCTCACGCCGAAAACGATGCCGATGGCGATGACGAGGGACGGCGCAAGCGGAACGATCGTGCCATAGATCAGCCACCACGCGTCCTTTCGAGCGACGGCTTCGTGGTGAAATTCGACCGACTCGACGGCCAACGTATCGCCGCGGCGAGCATCGTAGCCGAGTGCCGCGCTCGCAAGTTCGCGCACCTTCGGCAGATCGAGCGCGCGACCTCGATCGATAAAGACCGCTGCAGAGAGTCGTTTGAGAACGCCGGGAGGAACCTGCGCGATGCGCTCCTGGGTCTCGCTGCCCCGGCCTTCGCCCTCTTCAAGATGACGATAGCGCTTGCCCGCACCGTCGTAGCTCTCGCTGCGTCGCATGCGTTCGATGGCTTGCGCACCGACCGGCGCTCGTCGTACGTCCCGTTCGGTGGTTTGCCCGGCGTCGTACTCCGCGCGGACGCGAACGATCGTCGATCCCGCCCCAAATGCCGCATCGAGCGCCGATTGCAGCGTCTGCTGCAAAAAAGCGGCGTCGTCGCCGTTTGCGGTATCGTCGCCGAGCGCAACGCCGCGATCGTCGAGAATCGTCACGCGGGCCGGCTCGAGCCCGGGCACGCTTGCGGCGACGAAAGCGCGAACGCCGTCAACGGTCGCGCGGGTAAGCGTGGTCCTAGCGCGAAGCCGCAGCCGCACGCTCGCGCTGGCGGCTTGCGAGGACTGATCGGCAAACTCCGGCCCTTTGGAAGGCACAACGATCACCCGCGCATCGTCGACGCCATCGATGCCCCGCAGTCCCGCTTCGATGTCGCCGGCAAGCCCAGCCCGCGTTTGCGCCTCGACGACCGCTTGCGGGGTTAAGACGCCGATGCTCGCCAACGCCTCTCCCGTGCTTGAAAGATGCGGATGCGGAGCACCGGCGAGCGAGAGCCGCAGCAGCAGGTCGTTCCGGCGTCCGGCGTCGACGATGACGTTGTCTGCGGTTGGTATGAACGCAACGTTCCACGCTGCCAAACGCTCTTCGACTTCCGCGAGTTGTTCGGGATGGAGCGGTGTCGGGAAGAGCGGCGTCCGAGCGGGATGCACCAAGAGCGCCGTCGTGATGACGCCGATGGCAAAAATAAGCGCACCTGCGCTTGCGATGAGTCGTAGCGCTCGCGGTAAGGCGTTCCACCTGGCGAGCAGATGCGAAATCGCCTGCACTACGACTCCGCTAGACCTGCATGTTCAATACTGATTGTACGGCCGCAGCAATGCGCTGGGCGCTCGAAGTCGCCACCGCGAGTGCTACGTCCGCTTGCGCTCGCTCGTAGACGGCCTCTTGCAGGGTTCCCGCGCCATAGGCGAACGCATCCTCGGCTCGGTTCGCTCCAATCAGCGTGTCGCCAAGTCCGTCGAGAGCGCGGGCGAACGCCGCGGCGTCGCCCGGGTTCGTCGCCGCCGCGACAGGGAGGTCTGGAATTAACGGCTCGACTCTCACGCCCGCTCCAAATCGATCGTCTTCTCAGCCAGCGTTTTGCCGACGTCGAAGATCGACGCGTCGCTCTCGTAGGCTCGCGAAGCATTCATGACCGCGATCATCTCGGTGAGAATATCGACATTTCGGCCGCTTTCCGTTCGCGTGCCCGTGAAAATGACTCGAACGTCGCCATCGTCGGAATCCACGACCGCAAAGGAAGGAATCGTTCGGGCGTACTCACCATTCGGACCGGCTGCCTCGGCGGCGGCAACGTTGCGCGCCGCAACGTCGAGCGCCGCGCGCTGTGCATCCATCGCGCTGGCCGCAGCGTCGAGCAACTCGATCGTCATTTCGCCACCGACTTGATCTCGGCGAAGCGAGCGCGTTCGGCCGCGAGCAAAGCCTCGGTAAAGATCGCCGCTTGCGCGGTCGCTGCCATCGCGGCATCGGCGCCGCGGCCTGGAGCCTGCCCCGCGTTAGCCCGCGCCACGCGAGCTTGATCCTCTTGCAAGCGATTGCGAGCATCCACGAACGCTTCGCGGAGGGAGTCGCCAACGTCGTACATGGGCCAAGCGTATCAAGGCACGATGAACGCAAGACGTGCCCGCGATGAATAAAATGTGATGTGAGAGGTTGATGAAGATCGAGTTAGCGAGCGCTGATTTAGGGGTAAGAATCCTGTGAAAGCCCTGATGGCCTCTCATAAAGGGGATTGGGCTAGGCTATAATGGGCAGCGTAAA
>JBARKF010000181.1:0-2366 GCA_049800655.1 Candidatus Cybelea sp. | reverse complement strand
TTCAATAACGCGAGCGTTAGTGCCTCGACGTTTTCGCGTAGCGCGAGATGCGAGCGATTCGGATCGTGCAGATCGATCACCGCACGCGTGGTCAACGCGTGCGTCTTGATATACGGCAGCGCGCCGGGGGTTTTCTCCATTGCGCCGATTGCGGCTTGCGCGGCGATGCCGGCCCCGGCGAGATCGCGGCGGTGATAGCGGTCGACGGCAAGATATGCGTTGATCCTTATGGCCAACGACCAGGTGCGCTCGCTGCCCGGTGATTGGTTTGCAAAGTGAAGCGCTTGGCGCGCGCCCCGTTGCAGCAGCATGGCGTCGCGCGCGGAAACCGCGGAGCGCGCCCGGGCATAGTTGAGTTCGGCGCGATCGGCGATGGTAAGCGGGGTGGCGGCCCGTTCGACGCGCTCCATTTCGGCCACGAGCCGGCGAGCATCCGCAAGCTCTCCGAGGTCACAGGCAATCTCTGTCAGCCGGCTGAGCGAAGCCAGCCTGGCATCCGGCCGTGACGTCTCGCGGGCCAGCGACGCGAGACACGCCGATGCCGTGCGCAGCGCGCCGGTTTGATATAGGATGTCTGCTTCCAGTAGCCGGCCCGCAATCATCGCTCGTGCTCCTAGGTAATTACGCTTGCGGCGCCCGTGGAGCGCCGCTACCATTGCCGATAAACGACTCGTCAGGTTGAGGAGATTCGACAATGAAATACTCTCCGCCGCTTTGGGCGGCTGCAGTTGGCGCCCTCTTTGCCGTTGTGGGCTGTTCCGCAGCCGGCTCTTCGGCGATCGCACCCTCCGCGACGCAGACCGGTACGTTCGCTCGCGTTCACGGGCGACCGCTGGCTACACCAGCGCACGACTACATATACGTCGCCGACGCTTACGCGAACACCGTCTGGATTTTTCCGGCCAAAGGCGCCAACCCGTCGCCGATCGGGTCGATCACGAGCGGCCTTAGCACTCCCCAGGGCATGGCTATTGACTCGACCGGTAACTTGTACGTGACGAATGACAGCCACTACCCTCCTGACGTGACCATGTATCCGCCGGGCAGCTCGACGCCATCGCGGACGCTGATGCAAGATCTCACCGTGCCCGCTGCAGTCGCAGTCGATTCGAAGGGTAACGTTTGGGTTTCCAACGAGGAGGGCGGTTACGAAGGCAGCGTCGTCGAGTTTCCTGCTGGAAGCTCTACGCCGTCGAGGGTGCTCAGTGGATTGATCCCCTATGGCGTCGCCGTCGACTCCCAAGGAAACCTCTACGTCGGTGAGCAGACCACCACCGAAGCATTCATCGCCGTTTATCCACCGGGCGCTACCAAGCCATCCAAAGAGTTCGGACAGAAGGATCTGATCGATCCGTACGGCGTCATCGTCGGCCCGACGGGTGACATCGAGGTCTGCGATTATAATTTCAACAAAGTCTTCATCTACGCGCCCAAGACGTATAAGCTGCGCCACAAAGTGCTTATAACCACGACGTTCGACTTAGGCCAGCTCACCCTCGCGCAAAACCGGCGTCTCTACGTTGGCGGCGACGATGACAATGTCGTGGGCGAAGTTGCGCGCAACGGATTCGGACGCGTCTTACCTGCTCGACTGCACGCGGATCTCAACAGCGCGTTTGGTGTCGCCGCCGATCCTCCAGTAACACCGGGGCCGTAAAGGGAATTGACGCCCACGCGATCACGACGTCGCCGATGAAGTTAATCAAGTAGCCGAAGATGGCGGCGACGAAGAGTCCCTGATGCGCGAGAACGTTTGCGATCGGCATGAAAGCTGACGTCATCTTCGACCTCGACGGAACGCTGATCGAAAGCGAGCAGATCTGGCGCGACGTGCGTCGCGAGTTCGTTACGACAAACGGCGGTCGATGGCGGCCGGACGCGGCGGCGGCGATGATCGGCATGCGCACGTCGGAGTGGGCGCGCTATATGCACGACGAGCTCGGCGTGGCGCTCGCGCCGGAACAAATCGCCGAGCGCGTCGTCACCGCAGTCGTGCAGCGGCTCACAAACCGTGCTCGCGGCAACTGGCTGGGACGCGCTTTTTGCCGTCGTCGTCTCGGCCGACGAAGTTGCGCGCGGCAAGCCCGCGCCCGACGTCTATCTCTGTGCCCTCGAACTGCTCGGCGCCGAGCCTTGGCGCACGGCTGCCGTCGAAGATTCGGCCAACGGCATTCGCTCGGCGCACGGCGCGCGAATCGCCGTGGTCGCGATTCCCAACCGCGACTTTCCGCCGGATGCAGCCGCGCTCGCGCTCGCCGCGCGGATACTGCCGAATCTCGATGCGCTCGATAGCGCGGTCATTTGCGACGTAGTTAAAAAATGAAAAGAGCCGGCGGTCGCAACCGCCGGCCCTTCTCGGTTTCTCT
>JBARKF010000180.1:0-5276 GCA_049800655.1 Candidatus Cybelea sp. | reverse complement strand
GAAACGCTTCATCCGCACATATCCTTTCAATGTGTGCTGATCTTACAATATCGAGTGCTCCGGTTAGGCTTTTTTGGCCATATTCTGGCCACCTCCTCGGCGGGCACTCCAACGGCGCCGGGAACCGCGCGGCAGTCGACGCGATGAGATTTCGCCAATTATCGTCCGGTCTTTACAGATGGTTTTCTGAGGCTCTTGCATCAAACGTGTACGATCACAGAGCCTCTTTTCCTTAGAGTAACTTCTCGATCTCGATGGGTAACGTGCGCACGCGCACGCCAGTCGCGTGATAGACGGCGGACGCGATGGCCGATGCCACTCCCGCAAGCCCGATCTCGCCGACGCCGCGAGCACCCAGCTCGTTCACTAAGGTTCGGTGTTCGAGTTTACCGGAGTAAACCACCGCCTTAAAAGTCGTACCGCGAAGACCCGCGTTTAAGCAGATGTTCCTATGACGTCCGTGCCCAGGCTTGCGCGCCGCTTTTCCACCCGGTGTTCACCCTTAGAAAAAGTGAACGTAAGCAGCCCGGTTCGCTTAATGGTCTGCCCTTTTATCGTTATCGCAAATGTTCCCAAGATTACGGCGCATGTGGACGATCCTTCCATCAGCCAGAAGGTTATTTCATAGGATAGTCGATCGTCGATTACGCCGGGCCCTTTACGCCATTCCACGCTATCAGCCAGCCACTTGGCGCGAGTGTTGGGACTTAGCCAGCGGTGCGGAGCGACACCATCAATGAAGGGTTCGGACCTCGGCCGCTGTGTGGGACCCGATCAGGCTCTGTGGTACACCGAGGCTTTGTCCGACCGAGCGCAGATCGGGCGAATGACGTTATCCGGTGAGGTGAGCCTCTACGATAGTCGCCCTCGCATATCGCGAGAGCCACGAGAGCACCGGCGCATTTGAATACACCGGTGCTCTTCATAGCGCGGGTTATTTCTCGGCTGCTACCACGCCGAGCGGTGAGTCGAAACTGCCCGTGAAGACCGCAAGCGCTGAACCACCGGCCGGGTACTTGAAAACCTCGCCGCCGTTGGTACCTGCGTCTCCGCAGTAGACGAGGCTCCCTACGTTCCAGGTCTGCGCGCAGTCGCTGGAACCCGAGAGTGATATGGTGTTCTTCAAGGTTGCCGTCGTTCCGCTGATCGTGTACCGATAGAATTCATTCGTCAGCTGATCGAAGACCGTGACGTACTTGCCATCCCACTGCACGGAGCCAGGGAACTGCACCGTGTTGCTCGTGGCGATCGCTTTGAACTTACTGCTGCCCTTGGGGAGCTCGGCGAGCCCGAAGGCGCCGCTAGCGGTAAAGCCGTCCGCGAAGAGGTTCCCCTTGTTGTCGTAACCGTCGAAAAACTCAGCGGACAAGGGCGTGCTGTAAACGATGGGTGAGCCGCTCGCGTTCTTGAAGATGAGGACGTCGCCGCCGCCCTTCCCCGACTCAAAGAAGATCCCGACTGCAAGGTCGCCGCTGCTATTCATGGCGCAGCTCGTCGGAAAAGAGTAGGCGACAGACAGCGTCTTGATCGGCGTGTGGGGAACCTTGTACTCCGTAATCTGGTTTTGACCGCCGACGTTCCAGAAGGTCTTCTTCCCATAGCCGTAGAGGACGTTCGTACACCCTTGACCACCGTCACCAGCGATTTGTCCGATCTCCTTAACGCTCTTTGGATAATCGAAGATGCTGGCGTACGTCTCGTAGTAATTGAAGACGTACTCAAAGGTTTTCGCCTTCGCATGCCGGTCGGGAACCAACGCCGCGTAACGGGGCGCAGGGTTCAGGCGCGCTGCTGTGACCGGCCTGCCGTTCACGTAGAGCACCTTACCGACGTATTGGTAGTTGAGCCCACCGGTTGACGGCGCGCCCGCCGAGCCGCCGCTGCACGCCGCGCATATCGTAACTGCAACCAGCGAACTGGCGTATTTCACTAAACCAGCCGAATTCATATTAATGTTTTGCTCCTTTTGTTATTTCTTCGCTGCGACCACGCCGAGCGGCGTGTCGAAACTGCCCGTGAAGACCGCAACCGGTGAGCCGCCGGCTGGGTACTTGAAAACCTCGCCGCCGTTGGTGCCCGCATCCCCGCAATAGACAAGGCTCCCAACGTTCCAGGTCTGCGCGCAGTCGCCGGAACCCGAGAGCGATATCGTGTTCTTCAACGTTGCTTTCGTTCCGCTGATCGTGTACTGATAGAATTCATTCGTCTCCTGATCGAAGACGGTGACGTACTTGCCGTCCCACTGCACGGAGCCAGGGAACCGCACCGCGTTGCTCGTGGTGATCGCTTCGAACTTGCTGCTGCCCTTCGGAAGCTCGACGAGCTCGAAGGCACTACCACCGTTCAAGCCGTCCGCGAAGAGGTTGCCCTGGTTATCGTAGCCGTCGAAGTACTCAGCGGCCAAGGGCGTGGTGTAAACGATGGGCGAGCCGCTAGCGTTCTTGAAGATGACGACGTCGCCGCCACCCTGCCCTCCCTCAAAGAAGATTCCGACGGCAAGATCGCCGCTGGCATCCATGGCGCAGCTCGTCGGGAAGGAGTAGTTCACAGACAGCGTCTTGATCGGCGTGTGGGGAACCTTGTACTCCGTAATCTGGTTTTGACCACCGATGTTCCAGAAGGTCTTCTTCCCATAGCCGTAGAGGACGTTCGTGCACCCTTGACCGCCGTCACCAGCGATTTGCCCAATCTCCTTAACGCTCTTTGGATAATCGAAGATGCTGGCGTACGTGTCGTAGTAGTTGAAGACGTACTCAAAGGTTTTCGACTTCTTATGCCGGTCGGGAACCAACGCCGCATAACGGGGCGCAGGGTTCAGGCGCGCTGCCGTGACCGGCCTGCCGTTCACGTAGAGCACCTTACCGACGTATTGGTAGTTGAGCGCACCGGTTGACGGCGCGCCTTCCGAGCCGCCGCTGCACGCCGCACACATCGTGAGTGCAACTAGAGCACCAGCGTATTTCACTAAACCAGCCGAATTCATATTAACGTTTTGCTCCTCTTAGAAGTAGAAACGATCGTATTACTTCCTTAGTTGGCTAAAGAAGCAAGGGGCGGGTGTGATTCATTAACTCGCACTTGAGTGCCTTCTCTGCGCGGGATGGGATGGACGCGAGTTGGCAAGGCGACCAAGTGGTCTCTGCCAATCGGTTGGACCGGAGATCAACATAAGCAGCGTTGTGCGGAGTGCAGTAAGCCGCACAAGCCGCCTCGCCGCCCCGCGCCGAGGCCCCTCCCCGGGCGCCGCGATCGAGGCCGAGACCTAAGGCGCTATGTAAATCGGAAGGCCTTTCAAAACGGAGCCCCAGGCAATGCCTGCGCGTTCCGTGCTCTTGATCGTAAGAATTGGCGATCAGCTGCCCCGGCCTAGGCTGCTCAATGGCATGGGGCAAGCGCCACCGCGGCAACGAGCTCCGTGACTTGCGGACCGCGCAAAAAACGACTAACGCATTTCATCGTTTGATTCCCGTCGCTAGCGGTTCCTCGACGAGACACCTGCGTATCCCGCAGCATCACGCTAGCGCCGCAGCTTGATCTAGGCGAGCGTAACGACGGGTGCCGTTTCGCCGCTCCAGACGAATCGATACGTCGCGACCTTCGTAACGTTCATGACGAGCACGGGACGAAAACACGCGATACACGTTCCTCCACGATTCCGGACGCTCGGATAGACGATTCCGAGGGAGCCGATCGCCAACAGTTCCTCAGCGAGGCGCTGCGATTCAACGTAGCTCTCCGGGTCGAGGTACTTCGCGAATCGCTTGACCCCGCGCATATCGTGGAATTCGGCACTGAAGTCCGCCGTGTAGTCGTCGTAGGTGACAGCGTCTTCCAGAACGCCGATTTCGAGCAGGTCGATCGTTTTGTGGAACGCGACTTCGGCTATCGACGTCTCGATCTTGAAACCGCAGTACCACGCACCGCGATCGGGACCATTGAAGCGGCTGCCAAGCGGATGCGGATGGGCGAACGCCGCGTTGACGATGTGGTGGTACGGCACGCCGAAGACAAGCTCGTGCGTATCGATGCCACTCGATATCCCACCTTCAACGAGCGTGCGTTCGTTCGTAGCGATGTCGAGCTTAAAGATATCGTTGAGATGCTTTGCCGAGTCGGCGATGCGCGCCAGCACGCTCTCGCCGTACTTCGACGCGATGAAGCGATGCGTTTCGTGACGGCGGACGAGCGCCGTGGGCGGAAATCGTTTAGATGCCGCCACGGCGGGCGTCGAGGAGCCGGCGAACGAGTTGGATCGCCGGAATGCCGCCGCGAATCATGAATTCCAGCGGAGTACTGCCGTGAAACATCGGATTGCGATTCGCGAGCGAGACCCAGCGATCGGCGAGCGCTTTGCTGTGTAAGATGTTGAGTGCCTTGAAGATGCCTATCAGATACGAAATACGCAGCATAGTGTCGGAATCGAGCACGCGCCGCGGCGATTTTTTCATCGCATAATAGGTGCTGCTGGCCATCCCGCCGAGGAGCCGCATCGCATCCTCGTCGCGCAGACGCCACAACTTGACGATGTTGAAGAAGGCTTTCAGCGCCGATGGCCCAAGCCGCTTACGCTCGTCGTCAGACGTGATGTCGACGAGCTCTGGGACGGAGTAACGGGTTTCGGGATAGGCTAGAACGGTCATTTCGGCGTGGTCCTTTTATGGAGAGTATACACTCCATTTTCGAAGAACGCAAGATGCCTCATTGGGGCTGCCTCACTCGGCGTCTTGAATATCGGCAACCGCCGGGGCCTGTAGCTCAGCGGTAGAGCGGCCGGCTCATAAGTGGTTGCGCGTAGGTTCGATTCCTACCAGGCCCAGTACAAAATGGCGTTCGACCCGGACCAACCCGGACTAATCAGCGGGGCAGCCCTCGTTTGCTTAGGCGCCTCGTTCGATTAGGTCGTTGAGTCGGTCGGCGGCGGAACGCAGCATGACAGGCGAAACTTTGGCCAATCGAAGTTCACCCGATTTCTCGGAGTCGCCTGGGTAAGGCTTGATCACCGCCCCACGGCCGCGCGCCCTCGCCGCACCCGCGAGGCCGCATCGCGTTTTAGCAGTGGCTTAGCGGCTTAGAAGCCTTTCGGCTGCGCAGCCCGGCGTGGATCGCGGCGGGTTAGCCGAGCCTTGAAGGATGAGAGGCGAATTCGGCTCTAGACGACCCGGTGGACGTAACCGTCAACGAGCAAGGCTGGCTTTATGTTGTTAACGATGGCAGCAGCTCGATCGCTGAATTCGCACCCGGCTCGCTTGAGCCGTCCAAACAACGGATCCGTAAAG
>JBARKF010000179.1:0-6200 GCA_049800655.1 Candidatus Cybelea sp. | reverse complement strand
CGAACGCTGGAGTCAGCGCGTCCACGTCGTTGAGCTCCGCGATCGTGACCTCGCAACCACGCGCTACCCATTCGGCGCCCTTTGCGGGGTTACGGACAACAGCGCGAACGGGCAACCCTGCATCGAGCAGTTCACGGGCGACGCCGCCCCCGACTCGACCGGTTATTCCCGTAATTGCAAACACGTTTCAGTTCGGCTTCGTGGTTGCGAGATCAATCTCGAAATGACGGTAATCCGGCAAAGGGCGTGTCGTGCCATTTTTCCCGGCGTCATCCCACTCGTCTTTCCGGCGCCGCAGCTCTGCATCGACGCGCTGCCATGTTTTGCGTGTAATAAGATTATCCCGTGTTTGGCAAGCGCAATCTGTTCCCTTCCCCAAGATACTATCTGGAGATGCCTCGAGCACGATCGGACTTATCGCGTTCTCCTACAAAAGCGTATTATTCGCAGCGCTATACGTGTGGCGTTTCTCGGTAACGCCGATGCGACTCGGCAGCTGAGGCGCGCGACCGCCGCTGGCCCACAAAGGTCTGGTCTTTATCCTCTATCCAGGAGCGTGAGCTGCTGAAGGTTGAGGCATCCTGTTTTTCTTGTACGGGTTTTAGCGTTTTCGAGTACAATACGTTAGACGTCCGTTAGAGAATCAACCGCCTCCCTGTCATGGCATCGAGTTCTTCCGGAGCACCATTTTCGCACCAAGCGTGAGGCGTTCGCCGATCAAGCCGATTTACTGTTCACGCAAGGGCAACGACTGCAACTGCTGCTCGATTGCTCTCTCATCTTTTTCGAAGAAGCGTCTAATCATTACTAACGAGCGTTTCCGCCTCAACAATGCTAAAAATAGAGCGTGATGAAAATCCATAACATCTTGCTGACCTGCGCTCTGGGTGCAGGATCGTTACTCGGGGCGGCGGCGCCGGCATCGGCGGCTCGCGTCGTCGTTGGAACGGCGCGGCCGGCAGCGACGGGGCGAGTGCTCTCGGGCAACCGTTACTACGGAACCGGATACCGGAGCTACGCCTATCGCAACGGCTACGGCTACGGCTATCCCTACGGCTACGGCGTTGGCGTTGGCGTTGGCTACGTTGGCGGAGGCTACGGCTATGTTGGCGGCGGCTACGGATACGCGCCCTATCCGGCCGTATATGGGCGCCGCGCATATTGGGCACGCCGTCCTTATTGGCGGCCGTATCGCCGCGCATAGTGGGGACGGCGCTTCGTTCGGTAACGTATCGCTCACATCGTTTTCGAATAAGGCGGCAACCTGTAAGCATCTTCAACGTCCTGGACAACTGGCTTACTGGGTCAGGCTGAACTGAACTCCCGCCAGCGTGACACAACCGTAGAGTGGGAAAGCAGAGGCGGCGAGGTGGGTTGACTTCGCCGCCTCGCCGAACTCATGTCGCGATGGCAAAAGCAACGGTAGACAGCTTTACCGGTTTCTCACCACAAGCGCTCAAGTTTCTTCGCGACCTGAAGAAGAACAACGACCGCGTGTGGTTTGCGCCGCGCAAAGAGCTTTACGAACGCGAGTGCCTGGCACCGCTACGCGCTCTGACCGTCGCTCTCGCCGGCGCGTTACGTAAGGCGAAGATTCCCATCGACGCCGATCCTTCGCGCGTCGGATTTCGCATTTATCGCGACGTGCGCTTCTCGCGCGACAAGAGCCCGTACAAGACCAACCTTGGAACGTATCTTCCCTACCGCGGCATTCGCGGCGCACCGGGCGGTCTCTACATCCACATAGCGCCAAAAGAGTCGTTCGCGGTCGCCGGCTTCTACCAGCTCGACAAAGAGCCGTTGCAACGCTGGCGCGAAGCGATGGCCTCCGACCCACGACGCTTTCAAAGCGTGTTGCGTGCCCTCGAACGCAACGATCTCGCGCTGTCGGATCAAGAGCCGGCGCTCAAACGGATGCCTCGCGGGTTCGAAGCGCTCGCCGAGAGTCCGATTGCGGCGTATTTCAAGATCGAGACGTTCATGGTGAGCGAGAGGCTCTCCGACGCCGACCTCGCCGACGCAGGCCTGATAAACAGAAGCCTTACATTGGTCAAGAAAGCGAAGCTCTTGCTCGAGTACGGCTGGGAAGCGCTGGGCGCGCTACGATAGTTCTCTGCGGACACCCCACCGGGAGTCGCTAGTGCTGCGGCTCGAAGACCGAAGCGGGAATCGGCTGATTTAGCTGATACGCGCCGTACGTAATGGTTGCGTTGCCGCTGTAACCGGGGAAGTGCGCGCTCACCGTCGCGCTGCGCGGCAAGTGATACTGTGTTTCGCCGGGTTTGCGGTGAAAGGTCACGGCCAGCGTAGCGCCGTTCGTATAGGAGAACGTTACCGATTCGATCGCATAGGTCGTGGCACTCACCCACATCGTCATTGTTTTGACGCGGCTCTGCTGCTTGGGTGTTCCGGTTAACACGTAGGCGTAATGGTGCCCGTGCGGCTGTGACGACGGCAGCGAAATCGAATAATCGCTCAGCCACGTCTGCGGCGTGCCCATCGTCGAAAGCGAGTTGCCGAGGCTGCGCGCGGCGCGCGGCGGATTGTCGAGATGCAATGCCTGCGCGTCGGGTGCCTGATAGTACTGCGTGCCCGTCATCTTAAACGGCAGCGAGATGAATGCCACCCTGACGCTGCCCCCGATCGTGACCGGGACTTGATACGAAGTGAGCCCCTGCCAGCGGGCTTCGCTTCGTTGCAGAATCGTTATCGCGTCCGGTATCGCGGGGGGCGGTGTCGCTTGCACCGCACCTAACAAGTTTAGCATGACGAGGGCGAACACGCTGAGCCCACTACGCGCTCGCTTACATTGCGACCTCCCGAAAGGCAGCAATCGTGGTCAGGCTGAGCAATCGGACTTCCAAATCGTTAAGACGCTGCGGGAGCCCAGTCTCCGGCGCAAAATCTTCTTGCGGTCTCAATCTCATCAAAGGAGCAACCATGAGATTCACATTTCTTCCTGCAGCGCTCGTTCTCGCCGGTGCGCTGGCCGGCTGCAACGGCGCGGGCGTTCAGAGTCCATTGACGCCGGGTGCGGGTGCGTCGATGCAAGCGACGGCTCGCGGGCATATCAGGGATCTCGCCTACACGACGAAATACGTTCAGCTCGTGATCTTTGAAAACGAGTCGTACGACGATATCATCGGCAATCCCGACGCTCCCTACATCAACAGCTTGGCTCAAACGTGGGCCAATATGACGCAAAGCTTCGCCATATCCCATCCGAGCGAGCCGAACTATCTCGCGCTCTTCAGTGGCTCGACTCACGGCATCAATTCCGACCAATGCCCGCTCACCTTTCATAGTGCAAGTCTTGGAAGCGAACTGATCGATGCCGGACTTACCTTCACCGGCTTCGCCGAAACGATGCCGAGGAACGGCTTTGTGGGCTGCATGGCGCATCCGGATAAACTCCCGAGCGGCTGGCTCTACATGCGCAAGCACGTTCCGTGGCCCAACTTCACCAAAGTGCCGCGGAAGTACAGCGTCGTTTATCGCAAGCCGCTGAAACAGTCGCCGTCGAGCTTCGTCTGGATCACGCCCAACATGTGCAACGATATGCACGATTGCCCGGTCGCGACCGGCGACAAGTGGGCCTCCAAGAACTTACCCGATCTCATCGCCTGGGATGCCGCAAACGACGGCGTGTTGATTCTGACGTTCGATGAGAACGACGGCAGCCCGGGAAACCAGATCACAACGATCCTTGCCGGTAACGTCAATCCCGGACAGTACGATCAACAGATCAACCACTACTCCGTCTTACGCACGATCGAGAACATCTTCAAACTCAAGCCGCTTGGCATGAGCGCAAAGGCGTCACCGATCGCGGGCGTCGTCAAGTAGCGGCACTTAAGGTGTCATCTGAGCGGAGGTGTCGACTTCGACTACGCTGCGCACTTCGTGCTCCGCTCCGCTCAGATGACACACTTACGTTCTCAGGGGTTGGCGCGTGAAACGACAAGTCCGCGCGGGGTGAACGCAAAATGCGCGATTTCGGTCGGCTCGCCGCCGCCTGGGTAGGGCCAAAGCGAAACGCGTCGTCCGACTCCGCCGCTCACTGCAACTAGGAAGCCATCGGCTACGGAAAACGGCGACTCGAACTGGATATGAGCCGGATGCGTAATGCCGACGACCGTCGCGTGGCTGCCTGAAACGGTCAGGCGAAAAACCACCGGACGACGGCGACCTAACCCGCCGGTCTCGACCGTGATGTAACCGCCGTCCCACTCCACGCCCCCAGGAAACTCGGTGGGCTTATCGATCTTGACCATCGCGAACGATTTGCTGCCTTTTGCAAGCTCCGCGAAGTCAAAGTGCTGATTGCCGCCGAGGTAACCGTCCACAAAGAGATTGCCGCTCGGATCGTAGGCACCCGCGACCGGCGTAAACGTCAGCGGATAGCGCGCTGGTTTGCCGTTGCGCGCGCCACGCCAAATTTCCACCAGCGGCCTTCTCACGCCCTGACCTTTAACGCCGGTGAAGATCGCGAGGTCGCCGGTCGTCGGGTCAACTGCGCAGCCCGCGGCGACATTGGGATTGCGAATCCGAATGCGCGCGATTGGCGTCGTACCGCCGTGCGGAAACTCGTAGGCGTTCCATACGTTCTGCAAGACCGCCAGAACCCAGACGTTCCCCGAGCTATCGGCGCAGACTCCGGTCGGAAAGCCAATGCCGGAGATCGTCGCGATCTTCTGCCCTTGCGGAAAGGCATAAATGGTGACGAAGCCTATTGCTCGCGTGCCCTCTCCATGGGCGTGAGCCACGTAGAGAAGGTCGCCACTCGTGCCGGGTGCCACGCGCGCCTGTTGGGTCGCGCCGAGTCCCCCTTGCGCTAGGCTACCGCCGCATCCACCGGCTCCGATCGCCGCAGCGAGTACCACCGGGCAGAGGCGCAACCGAGAAGTCGTCATGGCCTTGTACCTCCAAGGCGTACATTTCGCCGGGGTGCTTCTCTTTCCAGCCCGGCCGAGGAGGACGACTCCTGGCACCCGGCGCATGCGCAAAAGCGTGAACAAATTTCTATTTGCCGCCGTCGCAACGCTCGCGTTCGCGGGCTGTAACAATAGTGCCAAGCAGTCGGCTGCGGAGGGTTCGGCCGCGCAGAGCTCCCCCGCCGCAAGGTACCGCGTGCAGCTCGACACGAGCCGTGGGCCCATCCTGATCGAGGTGGATCCCGCGCTCGCACCGCACGGAGCGCAACATTTCTACGAGCTCGTCAAAGCGAAGTACTACGACGGCGCCCGCTTCTATCGCGTCGTGCCGGGCTTCGTCGTCCAGTGGGGCGCCGCCGCCAATCCCGCGGTAACCAAGAAATGGAGCGCGCCGATTCCCGACGATCCCGTGAAAGCATCGAATACGCGCGGAACGGTTACGTTTGCTTCGACCATGCAGCCGAACACGCGAAGCACCCATTTATTCATTAGTCTGGGCGACAACGCTAAACTCGATTCGATGGGCTTTGCCCCGATCGGCCGGGTCGTGAGCGGGATGAACGTCGTCGACGATATCTACCCCGGCTTCGGGGAAGAGCCGAATCAGGACCAGATCGCCGCTCAGGGCAACGCCTACCTCGAGAAAAACTACCCGCAACTAGATTACATCAAGACCGCACGCATCGTTCCCTAGTCAAGTGACGCTCTCTAGCGCGGGCTGGAAGCTTACGGTGCGCCGGGGCTCAACGCCACGCCAATCGGCTGCTCAAGTTGCTGCATCAGCTCGTTGACCTGCGTGTAGCCTTTGTGAGCGGAGAGAATTTCGACGTCCCCAGTATACCCATAGCTGACGTTGGCCACGTAGAGTAGGGCATCGCGGCGCCCGAACGCGATTTCGAACGGCTGCGGTCCGACCGTGATCTGCTTGGAAAACGAGGTCTTTCCCGGTGGATAGATGTCGACGAAACCGGTAGTAAAGGAGAGTGGATCGTCGGCCACTAGCAGGTCGCCCTTATTATCGAAGGCGAGGCCGCGGGGATTGTGGAGGCCGCTCAAACCAAGGTTCGTTCCCGTCGTCTGTCCGGGAGCGAACTCGTAAACCGTGGCGTTCGTGAGGGCGATGTAGAGATTGTTCTTTTTGTCTAGCGTCATCCCGATCGGCGAACCGCCGGTGTTGTCGAGCGGAATCGTGTACTCCGGCGTCGTGTCCTGGGGCGCGTACACCGTCACGCAAATGCATCCCAAGATCCCCTGTGCGATGTACAC
>JBARKF010000178.1:0-5886 GCA_049800655.1 Candidatus Cybelea sp. | reverse complement strand
ATTCGTCCGTGTTGGCAGGTATGACGTTAAAGCGGACCCGCGGGGTTGCGTTGCGCGGGAGTTGAATCGTTTCAACGGAGGATACCGGCGTGAAGCAGCCGTCTGATCTCATCGGGATCTGCCTGGGCACGACGATCTTGGCTGCATGCGGCGGGGCTAACGTCGGCGCCCCTCCGGCAGCCCAACACGTTGCGCTCCTCTCGGGCGCGGCGACGCAGCGTGCGCGTCCTCCAAGAGAGCGAGTCTTGTGGAACTTCACGGGCGGAGTCGACGGTGGGGATCCCATCGGAGGCGTGATCGCCGATGCGGCCGGAAATCTCTACGGCGGTACAATTGCGGGAGCTGCGTATGACCAGGGAACGATTTTCGAGCTGACACCGGTCGGTCGAAAGTACGCCGAGAAAACCTTGGTAACGTTTAACGGCCGAAACGGCAGCACCTCAGACGGCGCTTTGGTAATGGACGGTTCGGGCACGCTTTTCGGTACGACGGTGTGGGGAGGCGCTTACGGCTACGGCACGGCCTTTCGTGTGACGATGAAGGGCGGCGTGCGCGAACGCGTGATTTGGAGTTTCGGCGGCAACCGAAAAGATGGCGCGAATCCCGACGCCGGCATGGTGCTCGATGCGAGCGGTGCACTCTACGGCACGACTTCGGTTGGCGGTCCATTTGGAGGCGGCATTGCCTTCAGGCTGACGCCGTCGGGCCGAACGTACACCGAGACGGTCATGCGCGCTTTTGGCGGCGATTCCGACGGAAAGTATCCCGCCGCGCCGCTGACGCTGGCAAAGAACGGCGTCGTCTACGGAACGGCTGGCGGCGGCGGCGATGGCTGCTCGCACGGCTGCGGCATCGTATTCAAGCTCACGCCGTCGGGCACGGGTTACTCCGAAGGCAAAGTTTATACTTTTAAAGGCGGTAGCGACGGCAGCGGCCCATCTTCGGGATTGACGGTCGATTCGTCAGGAGCGATGTACGGCGTGACCGATTATGGTGGCGGAGGCGGCTGCGCTGACGGCTACGGGTGCGGAACGGTCTATAAGTTGACGCCGTCGGGGTCGGGTTACACCGAACGCGTGCTCTGGGTTTTTGGAAGCGGCACTGACGGCTATTATCCCCAGAGCAACGTCGTGATCGCCCGAGGAGGGACGCTCTACGGGACGACCTGGCAAGGTGGCTCCCACTACGGCGGTGTGGTGTACGAACTCGTGCCGAACGGAAGTAATTATGAAGAGAAGGTTCTCATGAACTTCGTCAACGGGCCCGACGGCTACGATCCTGAGGGTAACCTTTTTCTCGACCGCGACCATCGGCTCGTCGGCACCACCTACGCCGGAGGCTCGTCGGAGTTTCCGGATGGAACGGTCTTTCGGTTCACGCCGTAACTGCTACCATGCCAATCGTCGCGATACACGGGACAAACGTGCGTGATCCTAACTGGGCTCGCAATGAAGGCGTCCTCGATCGGCTGAAACAATACGTGGCGCCGGCGATCCAGCGGGGCCCAACCTGCACCATCATCCCGGTATATTGGGGTGGTGACGGCGTCGTTTTTTATTGGAATCACGAATCCTTGCCGGGAAGTGCTCCCGTGGCCACGGGGGCTGCGTCGGCGCGAGTAAGCGATCCTAGTGATCCCGTATTGCTGGTTCTATCGCTTCCTCATGAATCGTCCGTTCGCGTTCCCCACGCCGCGACCGATCCGCCGGTTGGAGATATCACGAAATCGGCGTTGGGCGCCCGGTGCCAAACGGCGCTGGCTGCGAGGACTCTCGAGCGGCCCGCCGACGAAGCTTATGCTCCATCGGCGGTAGCGTTGTCCGAAACCGTGGACAATTTATACGACGTCCAAGAGCCGAAACAGACCTTCACCTATCGCAGCGTCGAAGCCGCTTCCGCGCAAATCCTTACTGCGAAAGGCATCGCGACCGATTGGCTTCAGGGCATCGCCGACGTTATCGTCCACGCCGTGGAAGAGGCTGAACACGGCGACGCACTCCAAATGGCAAAGACGCTGCTTCGTTATCGACAACCGCTTAACGACCCGGTGACGACACTCTTTGGAGACGTCTTCGTCTATCTTTCAAAGCGCGGAACGCCGCAGACGCCCGGGCCCATTCTCCTCGACTTCTTAACGGCGCTGAAAGCCGCTGCCGAGGAAAAGGCAAAGACCGGCGAGCCGATCGTGGTGCTGAGCCACAGTCAAGGTGGGCAAATCGTCTACGAGTCTCTTGCCAGCATTGTGCGAACTCAACCGGATTACGCCGGGATCAAGGTCGACCTATGGTGTGCGGCGGGCTGCCAGGTGAGTCTTTTTGAAGAAATGAAACTCTTTTGGAGTTCGAAACTCGAATACAGCGCCGCGAACGGGAATAAAGCGCCGTCGCCGCCGGAGAGCGTCCTCGGTACGTGGGTGACGTGCTGGGATCCGACGGATGTTTTATCGTTCACGGCGGCGCCGATATTCGATCGCGTGGTTGATGTAAGCTTTGAAAGCGGTTGGGCCCCACCGCTTTCTCACCGAGGTTATCTCGATCTTCCGGAGTTCTATCATCGGCTTCACAACGTGATTCTCAATCCAACGGTCGCGGGGTGGAACGCGCCCGTTTCGACGCAGTAGCGCGTGGTGCGCTACCGGGCAAGTGCGACGCGCTGCATTGCCTCAATGATGCGGTCAGGCATTGCACCGCCACCGTGCCCGGCATCGTCGATGATCTCTAGCGCGGAGCCTCGCCAAGCCTGGTGTAGCCGCCACGCCGTCTCAAGCGGGCTGCTGATATCGTAGCGTCCGTGGAGAAGAACTCCCGGAATGCCGTTGAGTATCGAGGCGTTCCGGATTAACTGATCCTCACCCAAGAAGGCGGCGTGCCTCCAGTAATGGGTGACGAGGCGCGCAAAGAGCAATCGAAATGCCGGATCCTTAAAGCGGCTGTTTGGAACGTGCCCGGGAGCCAGCGAAACATGTGTATCTTCCCAAACGCACCATTCGCGCGCGGCTCGTTCCCGCGCCGCGGGATCAGCGCTAAAAACCAGCTTGGCGTAGGCATCTGCCAGGTCCGTCGGATTTCGATCGCCGGAGCTCGCGGCAGCAAACCGCTCCCATTGCTCGGGGAAGATGCGGCCGACATCGTTCGTTATCCATTTCACCTCGCGGCGCGACGTCGTCGTCACGCACGCCAAGACCATGGCGGCCACGCGGTGCGGAAGCGCTTGGGCATACGCTAGCGCTAGCGTGCTTCCCCAGGAAGCGCCGAGGATCGTCCAACGATCGATCGCTAGATGTTCGCGCAAGCGCTCCAAATCTTTGATGAGATGGGCGGTCGTATTGACTTCGAGATCGCTGACCTTCTCGACATGGGGCCGGCTGCGGCCGCAGCCGCGCTGATCGGTTAAGACGATTTTGTAGATCGCCGGATCGAAGTAACGCCGGTTATTGGGAGTACAACCCGAACCGGGGCCGCCATGAAGATAGACGACGGGACGACCGTCGGGATTGCCGCAGCATTCCCAATAGATTTCCTGCGAGTCACCGGCTTCGAGCGTCCCGCTCTCGAAAGGTTCAATATTCGGGAACATCCGCGGTCGTTCGACGCGAGAACTTCCGGCATCCGCTCGATCTCAAGCTTTCTGGGGATGCTGGCGAAGGCCGACGGACATTCCATTTGGATCCTTGACGCTCGCAACCAACAGTCCGTAGCCGACATCGGTGATGTCCTGCACCTTCTCGGCTCCGGCCGCCAGCAGCGTCTCTAGTGCACCTTTGATATCGGGGACGTCCACGTACGCGATTGCTCCCGAGTGGCCGCCTTGCGCCGCCTTCGGTACGAGCCCGATCTCGACATCACCGGCTTTAAAGCCGACGTAGGGCTTGCTATCGACGTACGGTTCGGTACCGAGCAACGTTGCAAAAAGCTCCTTTGTCTTTGGTACATCCGTGACGGGGTAGAGGATGAGACGAACCGGGTTCATTTGCTTCTCCTATTTGGATGGGGGTTTGCCAGGCTGACGAAATCCGCCGCCCAGATGTGACAGGGCTTGGCGCACCCGGTCCGGGCGCGAGATAATGTAGATCTCGCGAATCCGTTGTGCGGTGACGACGAATCCCAGTATGGCAAGCGGTTCGCCATTCGGAAGCCACGACACAATTCCCGGCGATCCGTTGACGATCACCGGCTGCAGATCTTGAACGAGTCTCGTGGTGAACGTTATCGCCTGTGAAGCGACCGCCGTTGCGCCGCGAATCCCCTTCGCCGCTGGTTCGCGATCGGCGAGCAGCAGAACGTCAGGATCGAGCACCGCCACAAGCGCCTCGAAGTCGCCTTCGCGAGCCGCCGCGACGAACGCATCAACGACCGCACGCCGCTGCGCCAAGCCGGTCGATGGCGGCGTCGCTCCCTGCACTCGGCGGCGTGCGCGGCTGGCGAGCTGACGGGCGGCGGCCGGCGACCGTCCGACGATCGGTGCGATCTCTTCAAACGGCATCGCGAACATGTCGTGTAGAACGAACGCAAGCCGTTCGGACGGCGTTAGGCTATCGAGGACGACGAGCAGCGCCAGCCCAACCGAATCCGCCGTGAGCGCTTCCTCTTCGGGACTCTCCTCGCGGCTGACGATGAAATCCGGGATGCTCGGCGGCAGCGTTTCCTCGCGCTTAGCGCGCCGAGCGCGGAGCATGTCGACACAAATCCGCGCCACAACGGTTGTCAGCCAGCCGCCGAGATTCTCGATGCCGCCGTTCTCGCGTTGGCTCAGCCGTAGCCATGCTTCTTGCACCGCATCGTCGGCATCGTCCAGCGAGCCGAGCATCCGGTAGGCAACGCTTCGCAGATGCGATCGGTTCTCTTCGAACCGAGTCGCCAACCAATCGGTCATCTCAATTACCTTGCCTGCTTTTCGCGTATAGAAGTATGCCGGTCTGACGAGTGGCTAAGGTGCAGTGTGACGGAACAAAGCGCCTGCCTGCGCCGGTCGCTAAAAAACGATTAGGAGCGAGTTACGGAGTCGCTTTCGCGGGTATGCGTTTACCGTTATGTTGGCTTCAACAGTACGGATCAAACGATCGTTCGCGGCTATTGTCGCGCCATTGCTTATCGCGGCCCTGCCGCTGAGCGCTTCGGCACAATTTGCCTGGGGCGTGGGTGTCGGCTTCGGCGGTCCGGGTTGGGGTGTCGGCGTTTCGGCCGGGTACGCCCCGCCGGCACTGCCGGTTTACACGCAGCCCGCGGCGCCGTATCCGAACTATCAATGGATCCCGGGATACTGGGGCTGGGGAGCCTCGGGTTACTACTGGGTCCCCGGCTATTGGACGGCACCGCCGGTCGTCGGCGCCTACTGGACGCCGGGTTACTGGGGTTTTAACGGCGGCGCATACGCGTGGAACCCGGGTTACTGGGGACCGAGCGTCGGTTTCTACGGCGGAATTAACTACGGCTTCGGCTACTTTGGCTCCGGCTTCGTCGGCGGCTTCTGGTCGGGCGGCGCCTTTAACTACAACACTGCCGTCGTGAACGTGAACCGCACGGTAATTCACAACACGTTCAACCGGACCGTCATTCGGAGGAACGTGATCAACCGCGGCTCGCGCGTTAGCTTCAACGGCGGGCGCGGCGGAATCCACGCAAGGCCGACGGCAAGACAGATCGCCGCACGCCGGCACGGCATCGCCGCAACGCGCGCCCAGCGCGTTCACCAGCAAGTGGCAGCGCGAAGCCACGGACAGCTCGCCTCGGTGAATCACGGCCATCCGCGAGTTGCGGCCGTGCAGCGATCACTTGGGGCGAATCGCTCGGGCATGGCTCACGGGAGCCTCAGTGCGGCGACGCATCACAACGCGGTAGCGTCCGGGCATCACGGATCAGTGGCTGCTGCGCATCACAATGCGGCGAC
>JBARKF010000177.1:0-26855 GCA_049800655.1 Candidatus Cybelea sp. | reverse complement strand
GAGAGGCTATTGCCGGAGCAACCTGCGAGGAGCCCTACAGCGACTGTTGCACACAGCGCTGATGTAAACAAACGCATGCGGTTAGTTTCTCCTTAGCGTGTAGTAGGGAAAGTGACCCTTCAGGTTCGTGCCAACTATCCGCGGGCGTCTTATCGACCGTGATATCGGCACACCCTGAGGCCTGCTAGCAAACTATAGTCTGGCAATCGCGAAATCCTCTAACCCAGGTAATTTTTTTGAAAGAAAATCTTCACGATTACTTGACAATTCGCTGCGGAACCGGTGCAGGAGCACCCTTTGTGAGGCTACCGTCGTTTCGCTAAAAAAAATCGGGGGGCGCGATCTCACGCCCTCCCGATTCCGCTGCGATTAATTCGGAGCTATTTCCCAGCCTACTGCTAACTGGACGCGACCGCGCGAGCGCGACCACGGGCGTAATCGTACCATCGCTGTCAAGCGCTCATTAAGGCAGGTAGCTGGAGGGAGCGCCTGCCTTTTAAATTCGGAAGATTTGGGCGAACCGATCGAAGAGCCGGCGATTGCCATGGATGCGGACCGCGCCGCGCGCCAGCGCCTGCCGAGGCGTCGTCTCGCCCGACATGAGATCCTTCAGCGCGGGGGTGGCCTCAAGCGTCAAATCGGCCGCCTCGATCGGTCCGCGGCCCACGGTTACGTGCGGTCCGTCGACGATCGCGTGCACCACGATATCGCCAACGCGCAACTCGTAGCGCGCGCTTAGATCGCCGGCGGCTTCTGGGCGAAAGGTTGTCCGCAGCGCCATGGCGAGGGAGTCGACGGTGACGATCTCGCCATCGCGCGGCGCGTCGAGCAGCTTCGCGCCCCACCTTCCAATCGCGATGACGGCGCCTTCGAGCTCCCGCCCGCCCGGCGTCAGCTCGTAAACGACGCCGCCTGCAGGCCGCGGAAGGGCGCGCCGGACGGCGACGCCGGCCGCCTCGAGCTGCTTCAGGCGCGTGGTCAGCACGTTGGTAGGAATCTTCGGGAGGCCCGTGTGCAAGTCGCTGAAACGCTTCGGTCCGACCAACAGGTCGCGGACGATCATCAGCGCCCAACGGTCGCCGACGATCTCCAACGCCCGGGCAAAGCCGCAAAACTGGCCATAGCCCCTCTCGCTCATGAGTCCAGTATACCTCGTTTGATTTATTTTTACAATAACACTTGTTTTTTACAAGTCTACTTGTTACCATGGCTCTTGTTATCCCGAACGAACCAATCGTCGCATCCCAAACGTAGTCATATCATCGCAGCGGAGCCGCGAAGCGGCGTAGTCGAAGGGACCAGAAGGAGAACGCAGTGCCTAGCATCACCCCATTTCTGTGGTTTACCGGTCACGCCGAAGAGGCGGCCAACTTTTACGTAGCTACTTTTAAGAACTCGAAAATCACCGACGTGAGCCGCTACGGCGACGCTGGTCCCGGACCGGCCGGCTCGGTGATGACGATCGATTTCGAGCTCGACGGGCAGCCGTTCATGGCGATCAACGCGCCGATGGGCGATCCGCAACCGCCGAGCGACGAGTTCCCTCAAGGCAAGATCGCACTCTTCGTGAGCTGCGAAACGCAAGCCGAACTCGATGCACTTTGGGAGAAGCTCTCCGAAGGCGGCAAGCAGCTGCCGTGCGGATGGGTTGCCGATCGCTACGGCTTCGCATGGAACCTCGTCCCCGCCGGTCTGCGTGACGTGCTCGGCGGCGACGACGAGGAACGTTCGCAGCGCGCGATGCGCGCGATGCTGGAAATGGGGAAACTCGACATCGAGGAGCTTCGTCGTGTTTACAACGCATAAACGAGAAAGGATTTTTGCAGTGAAACACCCGGTCATGCATTTCGAAATCATCGGCCAAGACGCGCCGAAGCTGCGCAGCTTCTACGGCGACGTCTTCGGTTGGAGCGTCGGGGCGCCCAGCCCTGAGTCTAACGTTCAGTATAGTCTCGTCGATCCCGTTCCCGGTTTTCAACGCGGGATCGCCGGCGGCATCGGCAAGGCGCCCGAAGGCTACGACGGTCACGTGACGTTCTACGTCGTCGTCGACGATATGGAGTCGGCGTTTGCGAAGATCGAAGAGCACGGCGGCACGCGCATGATGGGCCCCGACAAAGTTCCTAACGGCCCCATCATCGGGCTCTTCCGGGATCCCGAAGGTCACACCATCGGTTTGGTCGACCCCGGCGACGACATGCGCAACGCGCCGCTCGAACTCGTACCCTTCGTGTTCTTCTATGGACGTTGCGCGGAAGCGCTCGAGTTCTACAAGAACGCACTCGGCGGCAGTTACGAGATCGCCGTACGCGACGGCGATACCGTGCACTACGCCACGTTCACCGGCCCGGGCATCTCGTTCAAAGCCGCGGACGGAAGAGCCACCGGCGCCGTCAATCCTAACGACGGCAACATCTCGTTGGCGCTCAACGTGTTCGACGCGGCCCGCGCCGTAGAGATCTGCAACGCCCTCGCCGACGGCGGGACGGTGCTCACGCCCTTCGGCGACGCCGAGTGGGGCGGCAAATTCGGCGCCTTGCACGACCGCTTCGGAACCGAGTGGTTCGTCACCGCGCCGTAGAATTCTCAAACATGAGACGCACCAAAGTGCCGATTGTGGTTTACCGCAGTCGGCACCAGCGCTTCCCGCGCCTCTTCGAGCGCGCGTTCGAGCGTGTTGCTTGCGCCGATGCGCCACTGCACGTCGAACGCGTCGTCGCCCAGCACCGCGCGTACCCTCGCGAGTTCCGCCTCATATTCGTCGCGTTCCGCCGGAAATAACGGCGAGCGCAGCGTCGTGCGCAGCGCGTCCGCCGCGCCGAAAAGCCGCGCCGCGCGCGCGGGATCGCCGAGCGCGGCGATCGTCGCGGCAATATCCTCGAGCGTGTTCGCAATGGCCGATTTGTTCTGCACCGAATCGAGCAGCTCAAGCGCCTCGCGGTAATGCTCGCGGGCGAGGACGTCATCGCCGCGTTTATGCGCGACGGAGCCCAGGTTCACCAGCGAATACAGGACGCTGCCGGTGTTGCCGATCGCGCGCTGCACTCGCAGCGACTCGTTGAAGAATCCCTCCGCTCGATCGTACTCGCGCTCGGACGAGGCGACGAGACCGAGCTTCGTCAGCGCGTGCGCGAGCCCGGATTCGTGTCCGAGACGGCGATAGATCGCGATGCTCTCGTCGCCCAGCTCGGCGGCGCGCGCGAGATCGTTCTTGCTGTATGCCACCGACGACAAATTCGATAGCGACGTCGCGACGCCGGCGTCGTCACCGCTGCGCCGCCGGATCGCGAGGCTCTCGCTGTGGGCTTCCTCGGCGCGGTCGAATTCACCGCGAAACTGGCAGATGACGCCGAGCGAGGTGAGCGAAGCGCCGAGACCGCTGTCATCCCCGAGCCGGCGTTGCAGCGCGATTGCCTCGGTGCACGATGCCAGTGCTTCGTCGTAACTTCCCAGCCCCGAGAGCAGTACGACGTACCCGCGCAGCACTTTGCCGTATAAGGCGCCGGGCACGACGTTTGGTGTGGTTTTTCGCAGCGCCAAGAATCTTCGGAACCAGCCGATGCCGTCGTTGAGATATCCGTGCAGCCACCAGAAGCGCCAGAGCTCGCTCAAGAGGCGAAAGCCGATCTCGATCTGCGCGTTGGCCGCGGCCCAGTCGAGCGCAGCGTGCACGTTCGCATGGTCGCGGTCCAAGCGCGCGAGCCGGCGAGCCTGCTCCGAGCTCGTAAGCTCGCGTTCCGCGCCGGCGGTGAATTGCAAGATGTATTCGGCGTGCCGTTGTTGCGCGGCGGCGAGCTCACCGCTCTCGACGAGCCGTTCGTGCGCGAACTCACGCAACATCTCGAGCATCGACACGCGCGGTTCCGTCGCGTCGTCTTCGGCGAGCCAGAGCATGTTTTTCTCGAAGAGCGGTGCGAGCTGGAAGAGAATCGACCGGCCGTCGCTGCCATCACCGGAGACCGCGTTCGCGGCTTCGAGCGTGCCGCCGCCGCGCAACACGCCCAAATGGCGGAACAGCCGCTGCTCGTCGCCGGCGAGGAGGTCGTAACTCCACGCGATCGCTCCATGCATCGTCTGCTGCCGCTCCGGACGATCGCTCGCGCCCGCGCCCAGCAGCGGAAGCCGGCGCTCGAGCCGCGCCGCCAGCGCTTTCGGTGAGAGTAGCAAGAGGCGCGGAGCGGCGAGCTCGATTGCCAGCGGCAGACCCTCGAGGTGATCGACGATGGTATCGACGGCACTCGCGTTGGCCGGATCCAATTCAAAGTCGGGCTTGGCCATCTGCGCACGCTGCACGAAGAGCGTCACCGCCGCGTCGCTGCGCAGTGGGCGCACCGGGTAGGTGTGTTCGGCCGGCAAATGCAGCGGTTCGCGGCTCGTCGCAAGGATGGCGACCCGTGGGCACTGCGCGAGTAGCGTTGCGATCCACTTGGCGGCGGGCAGGAGATGCTCGAGATTATCGAAGACGAGCAGCAACGTTCGCGGGCGCAGATAGACGGCGACGGTTTCAATCGCCGGCGTGTCGGGCGATTCGCGGATGCCGAGCGCCCGCGCCACCACGCCCGGAACATGCGCCGGATCCGCAATCGGAGAGAGCTCCGCGAGCGTTGCGCCGTGCTCGAAGTTGCCGGCGCACTCGAGCGCAACTTTGATCGCGAGGCTCGTCTTTCCGACGCCGGCCGGTCCGACTAACGTCAGCAACCGCGCGCCCTCGCGCAGCAAAGCGCCGGCGCGCGCGACGTCATCCTCGCGGCCGACCAGCGCGGCTGCCTGAAGCAATAACGAAGCCGGAAAGTTCGCCTCCATCCGACGCGCGTCGGGCTTTCTCACGGCGTCATTGAGACGCGCTCGATCGGCGGGTGAAAGTCCCATCGCTTCGGCGAGCAGCATGACGGTGATGAGGCGCGGGGTGCGGGCCGATCCCGTTTCGATGTCGCTGATGGTGCGCGCAGAGACTCCCGAACGCTCCGCGAGCGCCTCTTGGGAGAGGCGTGCGGCGGAACGCAACGAGTAGAGCAACTCTCCCAGCGGCTCTGCCACGATTTGTTCCTATTTCGAGGCGAAACGCGGGTATCTTTGTACTAGGTCGCGTAGTGGGTTCTCCCCAGCTGCTTAGGGAGGAGACCTATGCGTACGCGGACTCCGGTTGTGATTCTGTTCGCGGCGCTGCTCTGCGCTTGTCATGGTACCGGCAACATACCGGGCGCCCCGAGTGCGACGACGGCGCAACTTTCGAGGACGGGCAGGCCGAATGGAACGCCGACGCACTTTATCGTGCACGGCCGCTATATTTACGAAAGCATCGGAAACGGAACTCCGCTGCCCTTCTTCGTGAAAGGTGTCGACTACTCGCCGACGCCGATTGGCAAGGGCGTTGCCGACCCGCCGCTGTTGAACGATCCCCTTCGCGACGGTAACGAGGCGATTTGGTCGCGCGATCTCGGGCCGATGCGCACGATCGGCGTCAACGCGATTCACGTCTACAACGTCGTACCTCCGCCGTACGATAAAGACACGGGATCGATTTCGAAGTTCCTCACCGCGGCATGGAACAACGGCACGAATCCGATTTACGTGATCATCACGATCCATTTCCCAGGGAGCGCGCTCAAGGATCGCGGTGCGGCCAACGACCTCGCGAAGCAGTACTACGATATGGACAAGAAATACGCGCCCTATCCCGCCGTCCTGGGCGTCGCCATCAGCAACGAGATTCTCGCGGAGAATTTCTTTAACGACCGCGCGTGGTGGGACAACTTCAACGTTGTGGCCTCGCGGGCGAAGCAAGGTTTCGTTGATGGCGGCAATGGGTCCAAGATCGTGACGACCTCCGAGGTCGATTCGTTCTTTGCAGTCGGCAAGTATGGCGAGAAGTACGGCGCCAAGGTGGACGCGTACGGCGTCAACATCTATCGGGGGCGAACGCTGACGAATCTCTTCGACGAGATCAAGGACGTGACCGCGAAGCCGGTGATCCTGACAGAGTACGGCGCGACCGCTGCCTATCACCCGGCATGGGGCAACACCTACGAATACCCGCAGGATCTGCACGGGATCGGGCACTGCCTGCCGACCACGCGAGATGGACCGAACGACCGCGACGTGCGCGAACTGCCGGATAAGGGCAATCCGAAGATGGCCGGCCTCATCGACTACGCGACGAACAACGCGACGTTACTCTACGACGGTTACAAGAACCACGGCGGCGTCGTCTCGGGCGGATTCTACTTCGAATGGACGGACGAGTGGTGGAAAGCCGACAACGGCGCGAATCCCGAATATCGCGGCAAACACGTCGGAACGATCGACGCCTTTCGAGGCCACTTCCCGGGCTGTAACGAGGACGCCGCCTGGTTCGGCCTCAACTCCACCTCAAAAGGAACCGGCGACGTCGACAAAATCACTCCGCGCCCAACCCGCAAAGCCTTACGGGAGCTCTGGTCCACGCAGAACTAGGAGATGTCGCAGGCTCAAAACGCACTCCGTCATCTGACCCGTTTGCCGGCGTTGGAGCATCTCGTCCTTGAGGCGTTGCGAGAGCCTGGCTCTCCCGTCGTCGGAGAGCCGGGCGACATTGTACATAGCGAGCAGGGTCGTTTGTATTTGATCGTCGGTGCCTTCAAATCGAAGAGCGAGCGGTTCGATCCGTACACTATGCCAGGCATCGCTTGCGAACATCGCGCGCAGCGAATCTTCGGCGAAGGTCATGGGATCCCCGACATGCAGCGGCGGCAGTTGTTCGGCAGCCTCCGCTTCGCGAAGCAGGGTGCCAAAGCGAGCAACAAACTCGCTGTTTCCCGGCGCTGGGCCGAGGACCGCGGCAAAGATTCCGCCGGGCCGAATCACCCGCGCGAGCTCGTTGACGACGCTGCGCGCGTCATCGAAGAGCATCAGCGCCATGTGGCAGACGACTGCGTCGGCGCTTACATCCGGCAACGGCAAGGACTCGGCGCGCGCGGTCACAAGCTGCACGTTTTCCGGCAGACCGCGATCGCGCGCGATAGCGAGTTCTTCAGGTGTCATGTCGATCCCGACGATCTGCGCCGAGGGTAATCGGCGTGCGAGCAGTTCGAGTAGATATCCGTCGCCGCAGGCGACGTCCACAACTGTCGCCACGTGCCGCAGCGCGGCGGCGTCGTCGACCAGGAGGTCGTAGCTCGATCGCGCGCCGCCTTCGGTGCGCCCGTACCCAAACGCCGAACTGGCGGCGCCAGCGTAGCGCGCGTGCCAAGCGCGGAGAAAGTCCGAACCTTCGAGCGTGAGAAGCGGGTTCTGCATGAATGCGCCCAGTTCTCAGCATCGCCGGCTGCTCCTACGGCTACTGGGTAAGACAGGAGCGTGACGATCTACCGTTGGCTCATTGTCGCACTTTGGCTGATCTTTCTCGTCTATTGGGTCATCGCCGCATTCAGCGCGAAGCGAACGCTTAACCGCCGCCGGTGGGGGCGCGAAGCGGGCCTGCGCCTCGTCATCATCGCGATCATCCTGCTCGCACTGCGCGTGCCGTTCGTCACCCACGCGCTACGGCATGCGCGCGGACACATCCTCACCACCGACCCTCGCCTCGGCATCGCCGGCGTGACGCTCTGCGCGCTCGGCGTGGGGCTGGCGATTTGGGCACGCGCCTACCTCGGCAGAAACTGGGGGCTGCCGATGTCGCGCAAGGAGCACCCGGAACTCGTGACGAGTGGACCGTACGCCTTCGTACGCCACCCGATATACACGGGAATCCTCCTCGCCATCCTCGGCTCGGTAGTCGCGGAGACGATTCTCTGGCTGATTCCGCTGGTGTTTGGCGGCGCGTACCTCATCTACAGCGCCCGATCCGAAGAGAGGCTGATGGTGCAAGCGTTTCCCGAGCAATATCCCGCCTACCAGAAGCGAACGAAAATGCTCGTGCCCTTCTTGCTCTAAGTGGCTACGGTATAGCGTACTCGGCGGCTAAGTAGCGCGCGATGGCGCGACGTGCGCACCGGCAGAATCGCTGTTGCAATGCTAAGCGAGCGGTCACGAGCCGAGTCGCCCGCGCGCTTGTTGACTGATGGAAAGAAGCTTTGCTAACGTTAGCCCCATGCGCTATCGAATCGCAATCGTTGGGTTGCTTTGCACGCTCGTCGCCGGGTGCTATGGAAGTGCCTCCTCCCCTCAACGCGCCCAGTTGCCGGAGAGCGTGGTGGCAACCGGCAAAGAATCGCGGCTGATCTTCAGTTCGTCGGCGTCGAACAGCACCATCGACTACTACGTGAAAGGAACCGGGCCGAACAATCCGGTCGCGGGGAGTCTTTCCGGGAGCTTTTCAAACCCGGAAGGCATTGCAATCGACTCTCGCGGCAATATCTATGTCGCTAATAGTAACGCCGAAAACGTGCTCGTCTATACCGCGGGTTCGAGCTCTCCAACCAGCACGCTCGACGACCCAGATGAGTTTCCGATCGATGTGACCGTCGGTACCGACGGTACCGTCTACGTGGCTAACCTCGATGGCCCGATCGGTGCGTCGGGCGACGTCGTCGTCTATGCGCCGGGTTCCACCGAACCCACCGAGACGCTCCACGACAAGTGCTTTCTGCACGTCCTCGGCGTGGCGCTCGACAAGCACGGCGACCTCTTCGCCTCTTGCGAGATCGCCCCGGGCGCCGGGCACGGTCAGGTGGTGGAGTTCAAGTCCGGCTCGACGAAGGGCACTCAAACGCACATCACCCTTGAGAACGCGGGGGGTCTCGGATTCGATGGCGCGGGACATCTGCTCGTCATCGATGGCGCAGGCCCAACGCTCAACGTCTACGATGTCGGCAAGTCTAAGCCGATCGACAAACTTCCGTTGCCCGGTGCATCGATCTACTTCTCGTTTGACCATCATTCGAAGGAACTCTACGTCGCCGATTATGCGCTGGGCGAGATCGACGTCTTTCGTTATAGTCCGAGCAAGCTAACGCAGGCCAATAAGATTACGAACGGGATGTCGTCTTCGAGCGGTAGCATCGGCATCGCAAACACCCCAGCCCAACAACAGTAGCACCGGTTCAATCAGCTAGCGCCGGCGCCGGCAACGGAACGACAAGCACCTTCGGATTGAAATCTCGCGGCGGAGCGTCGGAGATTCCCGGCGGCGGTGGAACGGCCCGAATGCCGAGCGTGCGGCACGACCACGGGCTCGGAATCGCACGAACGACGTCGTCGGGAACGATTGCCGCGTCGGCCGAAATCGGTGGCTTCTGCTCGCGCAGGCGTGCTTCATCGAAGCCGCCCGACAAATCTCCGGTCTCCTGGCTCGCGTCGCGCGGCCCGAACGGCATATAGCGTGCCTCGTCGGGAAGATCCGCCAGCGGCGTTCGATCGAAGAGATGCTCGACGAATTTGACGACGGACGCCTGATCGTCATACTCGTGTACGACGCCGGTGCGCGCGTAGGGCGAGATGAGCAGTAACGGCACGCGCTGGCCGTTGCCGCAGGGATTGCCGTCGGGGCAGACGAGCCACTGCGGCGGCGGTACGTGGTCCCAGAAGCCGCCGGGATCGTCCCACGTGATCACGATCGCCGACTGACTCCAATACTTGCTGCGCGCGATGAGGTTGACCAAGGCTGCGACGTCGGCTTGGGCGACCTGCATATCCGACTCGCCCGGATGATCGTCGTCGCCGGTAAACGTATGCGGCCTTGCATTCGCCGGACGCAACCCTTGATTGCTCCCGAAGCCTCCTTTCAAGTAGAAGAGCCCGCCGTCACCGAGCTTCCCGCCCTCAACGTCCGACGCAAACTGCGTGATGTCGGCGACATGTTGATCCATCGCTTGATTCTGCGCGATGTAGCCGAAATAGTGCGGCGCGAGATGGTGCGTCACGAGCGTGACGCGGCCGGGATCGGCCGGATTCGCATAGCCCTGCTGATACCACGCCCAGCCAACCGGCGCTTCGCCCCGCGCGCTGAGATAGGCGATATCGTCACCGATGTCTTGCGTGTATTGCGTCAACCGGCCCGCTTCGGCGCCCTCGAGATCGAGCAGCACCGTCGCGTAGGTTTGATCGACCTGGCGTGCTTTGCTGGAATTTTTGGTATTGTACGGCCCCCAAGCGGGATCGAGGTCGACCCACATCGGCACCCCACGCCCGGCGGCACCTTTCGGATCTTCCGTGTAAGGTGGACCAGCCGCGCCGTAGCGTTTGTATTCCGTCTCGCCGTTCTGAGCCGCGATGATCTCGACGTTGCTCGGCGCCGACGGCGCTCGCGCACCTTGAAAGAAGGAATCGTAGAGCGCGAACCGGCTTGCGTACATCCAGAGATACGGAATCGTTTCGCAATCGACGTGTGCCATCGCTTCGTCGCCGACCGAGGCGGCCTCGGCGACTCGCGTCATGCCGAGCGCCTTTTGCGCCACCAGGGGAAGCTTTTGCGCCCACTTGACTTGCGCGGCGACGAAGCCGTCCATCGCGCCGCCGTGAATTCCGGCGTCCACGAGCGTGCGATCGTTGTTCAGCAAGCCAAGGTTGGGCATCGTAACCCTAAACGGTTGCGTTACGCGCTTCGCAACCGGATTGTACTGCGTGAAGCCGTGCGAATGCGCGGCGCTGGTGTAAATGCCGTTTGCGCCCGGAAACGTCCCGAAGTAATGATCGAACGACCGGTTCTCCTGATAGATCACAAACACATAACGCACGTGTCCGCGAATCAGGTTCTGAAGCGACGGCGGCGGCGGACTCGCAGCGGCCGCCAATAACAGCGTCGCGATAACGACGGCAGCCCGTTTCATCGTGCCGCGGCGCGCGTCAGCAGATAGTCCTGTTTCACCAAATTGTCGGCGTAGTACGGCTCGCAGATCGCTTCGAACTCGCGTCGGACGTCGTTGAGATGCTCCGGCGACTCTGCAAGGCTCTCGACGAGCTTCTGCATCGGGCCGACCGAGCGTTCCATGAACGAGCGGTAGTGCGCCAGGCTCAAGGCGGGAATGGCCATCACGCCGCGCTCGAACGAGCATTCGTCGAAACGCCGCGCTAATCGTTCCTTGATGACGGCAGCGTCGCCCCAATGGGAGGGCGGCGGCACCCCGGGCGGAAGCGGCGGCGCGTGGCGGCCGATGAACTGAAAGCATTGTCCGACAAGATTCTCGGGCGGCCAGGTGGCAAACGCGATGCGCCCCGAGGGCTTGAGCACGCGGCGCATTTCCGCGACGGCGAACTCGGGCCGCGGTGCGAACATATGCCCGAACTGGCTGACGACCACGTCGAATGACGCGTCGGGGAAGGGAAGACGTTCGGCATCGCCTTCGACCCATTGGACGTCCGGTAACCCGGCGATGCGTGCGTTCTCTCTTGCTGCTTCAAGCAGAGCGGGCGTCAGATCGATCCCACTCGCGAGTGCTCCCGCGCGTGCCGCGGTGATCGCGACGACGCCGGTGCCGGTGCCCACGTCGAGCACCGCTTCACCCGGCGCGATGCCGGCGAAGCGAACGAGATGCCCGGCGACCGGCGTCGTGAACGTCGCTGTCGGCGCAAACGACGCCCACATCTCGCGCTGCCGGTCTTTAAACGCCGAAAACGGATCGGAAGTCATGCCACGTTCCGTTCTAAGCATTCGCGGCCGCTCCTACGAGACTTAGCGCAAGAGGGACGTGACGGTCGCGCGAACCTCGTCGTCTTGCGAGTCGCCGACAATGGTCTTGCGTAGTTGTCCGTGTCGGTCGAAGAAGAGCTCCGTCGGCCATGCGTTGACGTTATACGCTCGCCACAACGCGAAGTTGTTATCGATCGCGACCGGCCAGACGATGCCTTGTCGAGCCAAGCTCTGCGCGACGTATGGCCGCGAGCGTTCGGCGGGCGTCTCGGGAGCGTGGATTCCCACAACACTGAGGCCGCGCGCGTGATCTTTCGCATAGAGCTCACGCAGCGTCGGCACGACGTTTTGACAGTTCGAACAATCGACGGTAAAAATATCGACCACGACGACTCGGCCGGCGAGCGATCCTGCATTGACGGGACCGTTGATCCAGGCGGTAGCCGAATAAAGCTGAGCGAGCGGCGTCTGCGCCGCACCGGCCGGCAAATTTGCAACCAAACTCGCGACGAGCGCGAGAACCACCAATCTCATACCCTCTCTACGCTCGCCGCGCCCAGCGCGGATGACCGCGCCCCGTTATGAACTGCGCGCCCGAGCAGTATGCCGCCTATCGAACGCGAACGAAGGTACTCGTACCATTCTTTGCTCTAGCGTACGAGGCGAACACTCTGTGGAACCGATCGTGACTTATCGTGGAACGGTATTTCCATGGCATTGCGACCACATGGGACACATGAACGTCATGTGGTACGTCGGAAAATTCGATGAGGCGACCTGGCATCTAATGGCCGCTATCGGGATCACGCCCAGCTACATCCGCGACGCGCAGACCGGAATGGCCGGCGTTCAACAGAACATTACCTACAAACGCGAGCTCCTCGCCGGCGCGATCGTAGAAATACGGTCGCACATCGTCTCAATCGGGGAGAAGAAGATCGTCTTCGTCCATGAAATGCGTGACGCCGAACGCGACGAGGTCTGCGCCGTCTGCGAGTTGACGGCCGTTCACATCGACCGAACCACCCGGCGCGCAAGCCCGATCCCGCAAGAGGTGCGCACGCGCGCGAACGTGCTGCTCAAACGGTAAAGGTTAGACTCCGAGTTCAGTAAGCCGGCCCCCGGCGGTTCGGGCCTGCGTCACATTTCTGAACTGCGCCCCGTCTAGCGCGGGGAGAAGTCTAACGATGAACCATGCACTCTACATCGCGATTCCAAGCGCGACAATCGCCCTCAACTCGTGGGCTGCGGGCGCCGATTTTGCAAAGCTCGGCTTCGTGGTAAAAAACTCCGACGATCTGGGCGTCGCGCGTTTGTGGCTGCCGCTGCTCGGCGCGCTGAAGGCGGCCGGTGCGGTCGGGCTCCTCTTAGGTCTTTTCGGTATTCCGGCGATCGGGACTGCCGCGGCGGCAGGCTTGGTGCTCTTTTTCGTGAGCGCGATCGTCGCGCACGTGCGCGCGGGCGTCCTCTACAACATCGCGTTTCCCGCGGTCTTCCTTGGGCTGGCCGTCGGTTCGCTACTCGAGATGGGGCTTGGGAATATAGCGTAACTCATCGGGCCGAAATCGGTGTTCGACCAGCTCGCCGTCTTCTTTCGAATATCGCACGACGATCGAACGCGTGTCGACTTCGATCACCTCGCCTTCGATGCCGAGGTTCTCGATCGCTACGCGGTCGCCGTATTGTAGATGTGTGCTCACAGCGCCGTCTTTTCGCCGGCGCCGGCGGTATTGCTGTAAGGATCCGCTGAGCCGGGCAGAGCTAAGCAGGGAGCTAACCGGACAGCCGAAAGGAAGCTTACTAGGACCACCACCCATCATCCCCGCCTGCACTCACGAGGGCGCGCCCCGTTCTTGCCGACGAGCGCCGTGTATTCGGGCGCCGTTCGCAGCCGCGATCCCATCGCAGTCACCGTGAGCCCGAAATCGTAGGCGAGATGCCGGCGAGAAATCATGAAGCATTCACACATTTTTGTCGGCGCATGCCTTAGTGGTGCGCTCTTAGCTGCATGCGGCGGCTCGCATGGCGCCTCGTCATCCGGTTCGATCGTTCCGCCCGGGGAGACGACGCAGAGCCGCAACGACGGCGCAAACCCGATGCGCAACGGCGTCATCGACGTGAACGGATCACTTTAGGGCACGACGTACTTTGGCGGCGGCTCGGGTTGCAAGGGGATCGACTGCGGGACGCCCTTCAGCGTTACTCCTTAAAAAGGCGTACGCCGGCGGCTTTGGCGGCAGCGCGAAGTCGCCGGTTGGTCGTCGCTAAGGCGGCGTCATTAGCAATCGCAACCGCGACGTACGCCGCGTCGTAGGTGCTCAGCTCATGTTTTTCGCCCAGACGCAGCTCAACGCCGAGGCCCTGCGCGGGTCGAAGATCGGGAGCGAAACTTCGCAGAACTTCGAGCGCGTGCTTCAACCCTTCGTCATCGATTCGTTTTCGTTTAAGCGCAACGAGAAGACCGTTCTGGACCTCATAGGGCCAGAGTGCAGGAGCGATGAGACCCTGCCTTAGCCCGGCTTCGACGGCAGCTTCGGCGAAGGGCGACGCTTCGTCGGGCAATACCGCCGCTAGCGCCGTTGATGCGTCGAGTACGATTGTCAACGCGATCTTCTGACTAGATACGCCGGCCTGAGTCGATCAAATCGCGCCAGGTTTCCCCGCGATTTCGTATGCCTCGACCGTGATTGCGCTTCCGAATGGATTCCCGAACCTCGCGCATTCGAGAAAGAAGGACTTCCGGCGAAACGTGAGCGGGGGACATAATCGCCACGGGACGGTTGTTGCGAGCGATGATGATGCGCTCACCGCGTTCCACCCGTTCCACCAGCCGCGACAAGTGCATCTTGGCTTCGGCGATATTGAAAACTTGGTCCTTCACCTAGCCTAGTCTAGCAGGATGGCCAACATGAAGCAATGTCCGCCCCGCAAAATCTAGAGCCCGAGTTTCGTAAGGCCGGGATGGTCAAGCGGGCGTGGTCCGGCCGGCCAGTGGAAACGCCGGTCTGCTTCGCGGATCGACACGTCGTTGATGCTGGCTTCACGCCGGCGCATCAGGCCGTTTTCGTCAAACTCCCATTGTTCGTTGCCGTGCGCGCGAAACCAATTGCCGGAATCGTCGTGCCACTCATATTGGAAACGGACTGCGATGCGGTTGGCGTGGAAAGCCCACAGCTCTTTGATCAGCCGGTAATCGAGCTCTTTAGCCCACTTGCGCCGCAGAAACTCGACAATGGCTTGCCGACTGGTAAAGAACTCGGCCCGATTTCGCCAGCGGCTGTCTTCCGTGTAGGCGAGCGCGACTCGCTCCGGTTCGCGGGTATTCCACGCATCCTCGGCCAGGCGTACTTTTTGGTGCGCGGTCTCGAGCGAGAAGGGCGGCAACGGTGGACGGGTCGTCATGGCGTGGAGAATGTCACATCCTGCCGCGGATTCCCGTCTATGGAGCGGAGGATGGAAAACAGCATGTTTAAGTGGTTCGTGAAAAATCAGCTCGAGAGGTTCGGCCGCAAGTGGGGCTACGATACCGGTTACGTCCGCGAGATCGTCGACGAGGCAGGAGTGGGTGCCGTCATGCCGATGCAGGCGCTCCAAAAGCTAGGGAGTTATCGCAAGGTTCCGCTCGACGCGTATTACGGCGCAGCCCTTACTTCGGGGAAGGCCGCCGATTGCGGACCGTGCTTGCAGCTCGGCGTCTCGATGGCCGAATCGGAAGGCGTCAAACCGAAAACGATTCGTGCGATCCTGGAGCAAGATTACGCCAACTGTTCGAAGGAAGCGCTGCTCGGCGCCGAACTCGCGCTGGCGACAATTGCCCGCGACGGCAGCGGCGATGAGGCGCGCGCCGAGATTCTAAAACGCTGGGGACGCGCGGGACTCGTTTCGCTCGCCTATGCGATCCTTGCCGCGCAGGCCTATCCGGCGTTCAAATATGCGATCGGCCACGGCCACGCGTGCGTTCGTCTGCGCATCGGCGGCGAGACGCTCGCGATGCAGCATCCGCAGTACGCATGATATCGCAGCGCGCAGAGCGGTTCGAGGAGATGCGCCCGGAGCTGGTGCGCCACGCCTATCGCATGCTCGGTGAGTACGGCGAGGCGGAGGACGTCGCGCAAGACGCGTACCTGCGTTGGAACGCGGCGTTCGATGCAGCGAAAGTACAGGACGAGCACGCCCTCGCGCGCACCATCGTGACGCGTCTCTGCCTCGACCGCTTGCGCTCGGCGCGCGCGAAGCGCGAGGTCTACGTCGGACCGTGGCTTCCCGAACCGGTCATCTCCGAACGCAACGACGATCCGGAAGCTGCGGCGACGCTCGCCGACGACATCTCCTTCGCGCTCATGCTCGCACTCGAACGCTTGGCTCCGCTCGAACGCGCGGCGTTCTTGCTGCACGACGTTCTCGAGGTGCCGTTTGCCGAAGTGGCTCAGACGCTCGGGCGCGCCGAGCCGGCGGTCCGCAAACTCGCAACCCGCGCGCGAGAACACGTGCGCGACGCGGGCCGCCACTCGCGCACCGATCCGAAAGAACTGCTGCGCGTTCGCGATGCATTCTTGGCGGCGATTCAAAACGACGATCCCGCGGCCCTCGAGCAACTGCTCACTGAAGGCGTCGTCTTCACCAGCGATGGCGGCGGCAAAGTACCAGCCGCAACGGTGCCGCTGATCGGCCGCGAACGCGTCACGAAGTTCCTCTGGGGTTTGAAGGAGTCGGAAGGCTGGCGCAGTGTCGTGCGAATGGATCTCGTCATGCTCAACGGAATGCCGGGCATCCTGACGTTCAACTCGGCGGGCGTTCAAGACGCGGCTGCGCTGGAAATCGTCGACGGACGCATCGCCGCGATGTACGTCGTGCGCAATCCGGAAAAGCTGCGAGCGGTAACGAAAACGAGCGGCTAGAAGAGGCGTCTATGAAACTCGCCGCCTTAGCCGGGCTGCTCGCCGTGGCTGCATGTGCCGGAGCAGCCGGGACGTCCGTGATTCGTGCGCCGCAGCAGGCCGGTCCGTCGGCCGTCGCGTCGCACGGCTTGAAGTTTAAAGTCTTTACCGCTGGGCAGACTCAAGGGTTCCCTGCGAGCGCCGGCGCCGTTGACCTCGCGCTCGGACCCGACGGCAGCATGTGGTTCACTGATGACGGTACGCCCGCAATCGGGCGAGTCGAGACTGACGGCACGATCACCGAATTTTCGAGCGGTCTACCGTACGGCGCGAGCCCCTACTCGATCGTCGCGGGGCCCGACGGCAACATGTGGTTCTCCGATTATCGCGGCGTCGCGATCGGCGAGGTAACGCCGCAAGGCACGATTACCGAGTTCGACGCGCCGCAGTACACCAACAGCAGCGCGATGGGCATCGCTTTCGGCGCACGCGGCGAGCCGTACTTTATCGGCTTTGGCTCGCAGCCGCTACTCGCGCACCTAACGCAGCAGGGCAACATCGAGGCAAAGCTGCTTCCGGCGAGCATAACGCCCTTCGGTGCCCTCTCCACCGACGCCGGCGAAAATCTCTGGTTCGTCGTAACCGGCGCCCAGTTGCAAGGCGTGTTGTACCAGCAACGCGCGCACACCCACGGCTTCACGCGACGGCAGATGAAGATGCAGCGGATCGAATTGCCATGCTGCCCGAACCAGGCGCCGAAGTCCATCGCGGTGGGAGCCGACGGCAATCCCTGGTTTACGACGCTGGACTTCGGCCATCGCAACTCTCCCGAGTCGTATCTCGGAACGCTCAAGGCCGGCAAAGTGCGGCTTATTCGGATTCGCACCAAAGGGCTCTTCGAGGTAGCGTACCCCAGCGGAATAGCGGTGGCTAAAGATGGCTTTTGGATTACCGGTGGCGATCCGTTTACGGACAACGGTGCGCTGTGGCACATTGGGGCTGATGGAAAGCAGTCCCCCTACGACTTACCGTATGATCCGCTCGGCCTTGCTGTCGACGCTGCCGGCAATCCCTGGTTCACTTCGAAGTTCTCCGGATCGCCAAGTCGTATCGTCGAAGTCCTGCGCTAACCTCATCGCGTTCAACCTATAGCGTAAACCTGCTTGTTGATCGATTTGCGTGCGTGATAGACTTGTGTGAAGCGATGCCTATCGACGAAATCGTGCTGCCGGAGACTAAGCCCGAGACGGAATGGGTACGCGGTCGCGCGCTGCAAAAAGTGAGCTCGCAGCGAACGCACTCGCGTCTTCAAGGCGCGATGACGATGCGGCTCGACCGCTGGGCGGCCGGCCGCGGCGAGGTCGGCCCGGAGTGGCGCTTCCGCGTCGCTCCGCCAGGCGAAGTCCGCCGGCCCGTCGTACCCGACGTCGCTTATGTGTCGAACGAACGCCTGCGGCCGCTCGAGGGTGCCGAGCTTGAGGTCTCTCCACTTGCCCCCGACGTCGCTGTTGAAATTCTTTCGCCCGACGATCGCCGGGACGACGTCGACGACAAGATCGACGTCTATTTGCGTGCGGGTTCGTCGCTGGTGATCGTGGTGGATCCGATGAACCACGCGGTCGAACTGCACGACCACACGCGGGCCGGCTATCTCAGCGAAGACGATCCGATCGAGCATTGCGCGATGCCTGGATTTTCGTATCCGGTGAGCGAGCTCTTCAGCGTTCTGCGCCGCTCGTAAGCGGCCAAGCGAAAGGCCCCGGTGCTGAAGGCTGCCATGCTCATTCAAGCTTGAACCAGGGCCTGGCGTAGTGAACTTTCCCTTTCTACGTAGCACCACGATACCGGCGCCGCATGAGAAAACTCTGAAGCCCGTGTCACACTCTCGCGAAGATTGCCTGATGACCGGCCAAGATGCGGGTTTGCGTGGCGAGATCGACGCTCCGCGACCAGTTGCCGCGCTCGAACGTGCCGCCGAGCACGATGCCGTCCGAGCGCGGAAACATGTAGAGCGTTCCGGTTAAGTACGTATAGTCGACGTCGGGTTCCGGTTCGAGGATCGAGAGCTGACCGCGAACCGGCTCCAGCCCGGTGTCGTTGAAGAGCGTGCGCGAGCCGAGCCCCGTGCAGTTGAAGACCACCGGCTCGGAGAGCGTGGAAATCTGGGCAGCCGTGTGAAACGTGCGCACCGCGATGCGGCCGCCCTGCAGCAGAAAATCGCGTTCGACAGCCGGTAGAAACGAGTTCGGTTCCATCAGCATCGTTCCAAACCGCCGAATCTCTTTGAAGCCGACAAATGGCAACGAGGCGGGATCGATGCTCTCGACGTCGGCATAGAGATCCGCGATCCCGACACGTGCCGCGTAGTCGAGCTCCGGCGCGCTCGATTGTGCATCGCGCTTGAGCGAGTAGTTGTCGATCCAGCGGACGCCGTATGCCGGGCCGACCATCAACTGAAACTCGCGATTGGCGATGTGTGCCGCCTTGCGAAACGTATCGAGAAAGGCCGGCGTCGCCGCGTCGGTCGTAAAGACCGTCGTCGGCGTCCATTGCGCACCGGCGATATTCGACGTCGTATCCGGCGGCAGGTCCGCGGCGTAGATCGTCACCTGCCATCCGCGATTCTGCAAAATCCGCGCGGTTGTTAAGCCGATGACGCCGCATCCCAACACGGCGGCGCGCGACGGCGATCGATCCGCCACCAGATCGGCGGCGAGGGTCGCACAGCCCCACGAAAGGCTGAACCCGCCGCCGCCGTGACCGTAGTTATGTACCAGCATCTTCGATCCGAACGATTCGGCGCGAAGCACGAATCCTGCGGCACGGTACGGGCGCAAACCGACGATCGTGCGGATGAGGCGATTCACGTCGATACGCACCGGCACCACCGGAGCGTCGGGCGGCGTCGCAGCAAGTGCATTCGGCGCCATGCGGGCAACGGCCAGCGCCGACATGCCAATTGATGAGCCGATGAACGCACCTCGCGATAATCGCATGGCGCGCTGGTTGGATTGCCGTCGCGGGATGACCTTTGGAGAAGAGGCCGGGCCAGCTTGTACCACCGTAGCGCCTTGTGCTACAGTCGTAGCGGTGAGGCAGATTACTCAGCGCGAACTGCGCAATCAAAGCGGGGAGATTATGCGAGCGCTAGAGGCCGGCGAGCGCTTCCTGGTGACGCGACGCGGCGCGCCGATCGGGGAGCTCATTCCGCTCAGGCAGCGCCAGAGTGCGCGTCGCGCGACGGTCGTCGAGATTTTCCGCGGTGCTCCGCGGGTCGACTATCGACGTCTGCGCAGAGACCTCGACGCAATCGCCGATCCCGATCCGAAGCCGCGTGCCTAAATACCGGCGAGGGATTCTCGACACTTCGGTCGTGATCGATCTCGAGCGCATCGATTCCGCCGACCTTCCCGAGGAGCCGCTCGTCACCGCTATTAGCATGGCGGAACTAGCCGCCGGACCGCAGGCCACAACCGATCGCAGCGAACGAGCCCGCCGCCAGGATCGGCTCCAGCGCGCCGAGGCCACTTTTGCGGCGCTTCCGTTCGACGATGGTGCCGCGCGAGCCTACGGTCGCATTTACGCAGAGGTCGCGGCTGCGGGCCGCAAACCGCGCGGACCACGAGCACTCGATCTGCTCATCGCCTCAATTGCACTCGACACGGGTCTCCCGCTCTATACGCGTAATCCCGGTGATGTTGAGGCATTGAGCAGACTGATTAAGATCGTCGCCGTCTGACGCGCATACTTCGATTCGGCGTGGCAACCGCCGACCATCAATGTGAGGCCTACGACGGGCGCGACGACATTCGCGACGTTTGGGAGCGCGTGCGTGGGCTGGCGCCTCGCGGTCAGGCGACCGATTTTTGGAATCGCTATCGCGAGGACGTTGACCTTGCCCGTGGTCTCGGCTGCACGGTTTTCCGGCTCTCGCTCTCGTGGGCGAGGCTCGAGCCGGAGCCCGGCGTCTGGAGCGACGCAGCATTCGGGCATTATCGCGACGTGTTGCAAGCGATTCGCGACGCCGGCATGTCGGCGATCGTCACGCTGGTGCACAACTCCTGGCCGCTGCACGTGCAGGCCGCCGGGGGCGGCGCGGGACCGCTCGATCGCGCCTTTCCCGATCGCGTCGCGCGATTTGCAGAGCAGGTCGCAACGCGGCTTGGGGATCTCATCGCCGATTACGTCACGCTCAACGAACCCAACCAGCTCGTTTACGGCTGGATTAAGGGGTTCTGGATGCGCGCCTACGCAATGCCGCCGGGCCAACCACCCTACGAGAGCGGCGACGCGCAAATGGACGACGTGCTCACCCTGATTCCGAATCTATTTCACGCCCATGCGAAAGCGCGCGAAGCGATTCGCCGCATCCGTCCCGAGGCGCGGGTCGGCGCGAATCCGCTCACCCTTGGTCTGCCACGATGGCTGCAGCGGCGGATCGATCGCAACGCAACGCACTTGCAGTCGCCGGAGGCGGCCAAGCGGCAGGCAGCGCGCATCGCGCAATCGGCGCTGGTCGAAGGCGGGCGCGTCGATTGCTCGATCGCGCAGCTGACGATTACGCTCGAGCGTCTCGAGCACGCGTTCTTCTCCGAGCCGTACTATTGCACGCACCTGGCCGCGCTGCATACGAGCGAGTTCGCGCTTCCATCGGACGTGCGAGGTTGGCGGGGTCGCATCGCGGTAGTCGACGACACGCTTCCGGCGCGCATCGTCGCCGGCTGGTTTCCCGCCGCGACGATGAGTTATGTCAGCGCGATGCCGGATGCGGTGGAAGCGCTGCGAGCCGGCAAGGTCGACGCGGTCTTCGACGACGAGGTAACGCTGCGCGAATACGCCGGCGATACGCTTGCGCTAACGCAGTTGCCGAGCTCCGAGCAATACTTTGCCGTCGCGATGGCGCTGGGCAGCCGCACGCTGCTCAACGTCGTCGACCGCGCGATCCGCGAGCTGCGCAGCGACCATCCCGAGATTCCCAACGCCTTCAACCGCAAGACCGTCGCGCACATCGGGCGCGAAGCGGAAGCACAAGCCGACGCAAAGCGCGCCGTGCCGGAGATGGATCGCTCGATCGCGCGCATCCGCAAACGTGGAAAGTTGCGTGTGGGGGTTCATCCGGGTGTCGAAGGTTTGTGCAAGGCAGAGAAGGGCGGAGGGTATGCCGGGCTGGAGCCGGAGATTGCGCGGCGGATTGCACAGTTGGTCTTCGGCGATCCAAACTGCGTCGAGTTCGTGCCGCTGGCGGGGGCGCAGCGTTTGGGGGCGACGCATTCGTGGCTACATGCCTTCTTCGCGTTGCGCAAGAGCCTCGCGATCTTCACGACGATGCTTGGCACCAACTGGTGGAATCTCGGGATGGCGGGTAAGCTGCCGGCGTTCCTCTGTCCGCCCGAGTGCGTCGGCACGCTCGACTACGTTGGGCTCGACTATTATTGGGGCGTACCGTCGTTTTGGCCGCGCGACCTCCATCGCTTAAGTGCCGCGGCGGATTTTCAATACGCAAGCGCTCCCGTCTGGCCGAACGCGCTCGAGATGATTTTACTGGAAGCCGCGCGCGAGTTTCCCGGAAAGCCGATCGTGGTCGTCGAGAACGGTTGCGTCGGGTGCGCGTCGGGCGTTACTCGCGCGCAATACTTAGCGGAGCACGTGCCGCAGGTGCGCAGCGCCGTCGAGCGCGGTGCGCCGGTCGATGCGTACGTGTGCTGGAGCATCACCTCGAATCGAGAGTGGGGCCTACGATTCGACGAGGGCAGCGATTTCGGCCTTTACCACATCGATCTCGATACGGATCCCGCGTTGCAACGCAAGCCAACCGACTCGAGCCACGTTTACGCCGGTCTAATCGCCGGCGCGAATGCTCACTAGATGTTCTCGGTGTAACCGCTTAACTGCTCGGCGAGGCGAAAACCGAGGGCGAAACGGTTGCGTTCGGCTTGTAGTTGCGCAACGTTAGCGTGCCGTCGACACTGTAACCGGGGAAATGGGCGTCAATCATTGCTTTCGCGGGCAGCCGATAGATGCCGACGTTCGTGTAGGTCTGCTGGAACTTCAGCGTGCCGCCGTTGGTGTAGTTCCACTGCGCGCTGTCGAGCAGCGCCGACGCATCGTTGATCCGGACGACGACGTTCTTCACGCGGCCGACGGTTTTTTGGGGAACGAGCGAATAGGTCGAAAGCGTTCCGTCGTCGGTCAGCGGCGCGATCGCATACTGCTGCATCGCCTGTTCGTAGGTCGGCGTCGTCGACGCGAGGTCTCGAAACTGGCTGAGCGGTCCCGGCACACCTTGGAACTCGATCTTGCGATGCGGACGCAGGTAGTAGACGGTGCCGGGGAAGGTCTTGTGAATCGGAATGACCGCGTGCATCAGCGCCGACAGCTGCGCCGTCGCGGTATACGAGTTGAGCGTTGGATTCGGATCGGTCGCGCGCGCGAGCAGATCCATCGATGCAGCGCGCGGCGCCGGCGTCGCGGCGACGGTCGCTAAGACGACCGCCGCCAACGTCACTTTCATCTGCCTACGGCTTCACGCGGTAGATCGTGCCGCAGCCCGCATTGTTGGTACAGCCCGTGTTACCGCCGCTCAGCGTTGTGCCGTAGAGGTTGCCTTTGAAGAGATAGACGGGACCCTGCGGCGCCGAGCCGTCCGAGCCGCCCTGGAAGCTATAGACCACCTTCTCCGACCCGGTTTTCGTCATGCTAAAGACGGTGCCGATGCCGGCCGTGCCGCCGCCGACGGTGGTGCCGTAAAACTCGCCCTTCGAGTAAATCAAAACCGCGCCGGGCAGATTGCCGTCGGGAATGTCCAGGAAGTTGTAGAGCGTTGTGAACTTACCGGAAGGCGTGATCGAGAAGAAAATGCCCGAGTTCTTCGTGCCGCCGCCTTCGGTCGTACCGTAGAGCGTGCCGCCAACGGCGATCAGGCCGTTTGGGTACGCGCCGTCCGACCCATCTGCAAAGCTGTGAAGCACGGTCTCCTTGCCATGCAGGCTCAGCTTGTAGATCGTTCCGCAACCTTGGGTGCCGCAACCCGCGCCTCCCCCGAACAACGTTGAGCCATAGAGCGCGTTGTGCATGAAGACGGGGCCCGAGTACGGACGAACGCCGTCGGTACCGCCTTGAAACTTGTACAGCACGGCCTCTTTGCCGGTTGTGGTGAGCCAATATACCGTACCGCAACCCGCGCCGCCGCAGCCGGTGCCGCCGCCGTAGAGCGACGCACCATAGAGGCGATTCTTGTGCGCGGTGAGGCCGGCTTCAGGACCCTGGGCATCGGTGCCGCCCATCAAACTGTAGACCACGCGTTCGTTGCCCGAAGTGTCGGTTGTGAAAACCGTTCCATGGAGGTACTGGCCGGCGCTCGAGGTCGTCCCCCAGAGCTGGTTGCCGTTGAGCACCGTGAGGCCGTCGAACGGCCACGAGCCATCTGCTCCGCTGTTGAAGTTGCCTTTGAAGTTGTAGATGACGTGCTCGTGTCCGCGCGTGTCGACCGAGAAGATCGTGCCGCACCCGAGGTAGCAATTGTTGCTGCCGCAACTCGACGAGCAGTTGTTAGTCGACCCGTTCAACGTCGTGCCGTAGAGTGTGCCGTTGACCGCAACCAGGCCGCTGTACGGGCTGGCGCCGTCCGGCGTGCCTTTAAACACGTAGAGCTGTTTATAGCCGGCGGCCGCTGCGCTGGCTCCATTGCCGTGCGAGCGAGCACCCATCGGAAGCATTTGCTGGCCGGCCGAGTTGATGGCGCCCCCGCCGCACGCGGTCAGCAAAACAACAGAAAAAAATAGACCTGCGAAGCTCCGTAAAATTTTCACGACCCCTCCCTTTCTGGCGACGATCTTCGCCACATGACTGGATTGCGCCCTTGCGTTTAAACATCCCTAAAGACGCTCTTGACGATGTCGTAATCGGAAGGGTCTACGCTTACGGTAGTGTGCGTGGCATCTAACTATGGGTATGTGGGTCTTGGGGTCTTCGCGCCCGAGAACCAGGACGGAACCGATCGAAATTCCTCCGGTCAAGGCTCGGAGCTCTTTGGCTTGCCGTATCGCGCGTTCCGGCTCGTCGTGACGTTCGCCGGCCGCTAAGAGAGGTAACAAAGTAGCGCTGGCTCGGCAATGAAAGCGAACCTCGAGTGAGAATCTGCAGCCGCCTAATTGCAGTGATTCTAAGGAGGATTCGTGACCAGGTTATTTAGCAACGCAGTTTGTTTGTACGTCATCGCTGCGCTGGTTAGCGGATGCGGCGGCTCCCAATCGTCGCCGCTCAATGCTCCGGCCATCGGTGCGAGCGCCAACCGCACGCAATCGTGGATCGACCCCGCGGCAAAAAAGCAAAGCCTGCTCTACGTTTCGTCGGTCTTGACCAACGACGTCTACATATATTCCTACAAGACGCAGCAGCTGGTGGGGACGCTGACCGGATTCTCAACGCCTTACGGCATCTGTGCGGATAAAGCCGGCAACGTCTGGATCGTCAACGATGGCGCCCAGCAAGTCGTCGAATACGCCCACGGCGGAACCAGCCCGATCCTGACGCTGAGCGATCCCGGTGAGTATCCAGAGGGCTGCGCCGTCGATCCCTCCACCGGCAACCTTGCGGTGACGAATTTCTACAGCGCGTCGGGCGCGGGCAGCGTTTCCATCTACGCCGGCGCGCAGGGCAGCCCGCAGATCTACGCCGATCCTTCGATGGAGAACTATCGTTTCTGCGGTTACGACTCCCACGGCAACCTCTTCGTGGATGGTGTGAACAGCAGCTCCGCCTTCGTTCTCGCCGAGCTTCCCGCGGGCGGAAACTCGTTTACGAACGTCAACTTTGCGCAAAAGATCGAGTGGCCTGGCGGCGTGCAGTGGGACGGCAAACACATCGCGGTCGGCGACACCGACACCAGCACGATCTATCGCACGAACGCAGAAGGCAAGGTCGCCGGCTCGACGCAGCTATCCGGTGCCAACTACGTCAATCAATTTTGGATCGTAAGCGGCGAAAAGAAACGCAAGACCGCCGGCGTCGTCGCGCCGAGCCAGGACGGCGGCGTGGTCGGCATCTACAAGTATCCGGCGGGCGGCTCGCCAAGCGCCACGATTAGCGTTCAGGAACCCTTCGGCGCCGCCGTCAGCAAGTAGCCTGGAGCCGGCAGCCGAGTGACTCGAAGAAGGCCGCTTTTCAGCGGCCTTCTTGCGCCCTACGCTTGGAGGCGTTAGAGCTTGTTGACGATTCGCAGGTTCCCGCCGTTCCCGCCGCCACCGCCGTCGTTGCGATTGCCGTTGTCGGAGAAGTTTGCGGTGCACGAGCCGGACATCGATCCGCCGTTGACGGTGTATATCCGGTTGCTGTCGCGTATGACCGTCGCGATGTTGCGCGACGCGCAATCGTCGCGCTCCTTGATCCGATTTCTGTCACCGTTACCGTCGCCATCACCGCCGTGGATTACCATTACGTCGGTCGGCCCGGGATGGTTCGTGTCGAAGGTGATGTGACAAGGCCGTACCGCGATGTCGCCGTCGTCTTGGCAGCCTTGGTGGTTGCGCCCCCGGTCGGCCGGCATTTGCGCTACGTTAGAACCAGAGGCGAAACCGTTGGACGCCGGCATTTGCGGGCCGCCGCCGCAGCCCGCAAAAAACACGCAAGTCGAGATAAGTACCAAAGGGACGTAGATCTTGGGTAGGGTCATGAAGTCGTTAGCTCCTTTCGTGATGACTCCGAGTGACGACAGCATGACATCGAAAAGTAAAGCAAACGTGAAAAAGAGAAAACTTAAGATTCATGAATTTAAACGAGTCGCATGTACGTGACTTGCGCGATGGCGACGAGCGTGCCGTCCTCACGCCAAAAGTTCGCGACGACGGGAATGAGCGTGCGGCCTTGTTTGATTGCCTGCGCGAAGAGTTTTACGTCGCTGCGAGCCGGCGCCAAAAAACGAATGTTCATGTCAGTCGTCGTGATGCGGCTCTCGGCGCCCCAAACGGTCAGACACGCAATCGCCGCGGCGGAGTCGGCCGCGGTCATCAGTACTCCCCCGTGAAACGAATCGAAGATGCCATCATGTTCCGGGTTGCGCGCGACCGTGCACTCCAAGCAGCCCTTCCCAAGCAGCAAGCCCGATAACCCGAGGCTTTTGAAGATCGGGATCGAGTGCATGCGCCGACGCATTGCAGCGTCGACTTCCGCGTCGAGCGGTGGAAAGTCGGTCGGGTACGGCGCGAGGAGCAGTCCGGGAGCAAGCGGTGCGTTTTCGTCAGCCATAGCCACTGCCAATACCAGCTGAGTGGGCGTCACCCTTTGACAACCGAAACGATCAGCGAGCACGGTGTCTTCAGGAGGAGACTCCGGCCGACGCGGACACGTTCGTCGCGCGACATCCTGTCGCGCTCCTACTCGCTGCCTCGCGCCTCTCGCCCTCCATGGCTCCGGCGCTCGTGCAGACGGTCCGCGTC
>JBARKF010000176.1:0-6177 GCA_049800655.1 Candidatus Cybelea sp. | reverse complement strand
AAAACATCCATAGCTTCATAGCGGCGTACAATGATGATCCGAAACCATTCGTGTGGACCGCGAGCGCGCGTTCGATCATCACGAAAGTAAATCGTTGTAAAGCCGTTGCTGAGACACTACACTAGCTCCTTGTTAAATGTGTCGGCCCAATAGTGCACAATATCAGCCGTCTGTGCGGCACGCATCCAAAGGGGGAGCGGACTTCGATGCATTGTGCGCTGGGCTTCACAAAGGAGGTGTTGCTTCGGAATCGCGACGCGCTTGCCGTTAAGAATCGCCGACGCAGCTGGCGACGCGAGGTCCACTTGGAGCGACGCTTGCATCGAATACCATGTCCAGGGGGCGGTCCGCGGCTCTCCGCTCCATGCCCATATGATGGTTGGATCGCCACGACGAGTGGGTAACGCGAACATTACCAAGACTCAGGGCGATGCCATTGCGAGACTTATGGAGAAAAGCGGCCTGTCTGAAAGAGCACTGCAAATGATCCGAGCAGGACGAAGCCCGAACAAGCGCAATAAAGCGTCGCTGACGAGCATCGTGCGAATAAAAACTCAAGACACAGAGCGTGGACTAAATGGAAAGGAAAAAGCTTGAGCAACGGTGGGTGACATTCCAGCTGGAAATCGTGGCTTTACGCGGGCCACTCGGGACCATGTGCGACATCGCATTCAACGGGCGCCGGGAGCACACTTTTTTCCCTGGAAATGAGCCCAAGGCGAAGGTCGTGGAAGCCGTGATGGGCGCAACCCCCAGCGAGCCCAATGGAATCCCCGACGCGTTCGCCGTCACAAGCGGAGGGACGTACGCTGCTCGCACGTTAAGCGTCATGGCAGCGAGCATCATCATACTGTGGCTGGACGCGGCTATAGAAAAACTAGCTAGAGACTTAGGACAGCCTGTGGGCGCATCGATGCTAGCTGGCGACGATGTAGCCGGGCCAGCATCACCACCCGTGAAAATGTCTAGCTTCATATGGGCGGCCGCGAATAGCATTCGACACATCGACGAGTGGCATGGGTCGAAAGACCGTTTTCAGGAGCCAAGCAATGCTTCAGAGAAAGCCCTGCGAGATAAACAAAATGCTTCACACGAGCCTCTTGCTGGTGTGCTCGGTCACAATGCACCGATTACGGAAAACGTCGCCTTTGAGGTCCTTCAATGCCTTGTAGCAACGTCGGAAAGCAAAGGCAACTACTTGCATCTCGAATCGCGTGTGCTTCGGATTGGCCAAGATCTGGTGCAAAGAAATGGCCGCGGACCTGCTCCGATTGGAGTTACCGTCAAAGGGTACCACGACTTGGCTAACGCAGGCAGTGTCGCGCCGGAGGACATTGTAATGACCGACGGCACCATGCGCGCGGCTGCGTCTCTCCCGGATGTGGCATGGCTCGACCAGGTAGGGCCGCGCCCGAAGCCATAGGCACAGCACAGCCGCGCCGCAGGGCCGCTGTAAACGGCGCGCGCGAGGTGATCGCGGACGGGCATCGCCGCAAATCGCAGCTGGGCGCGCGAACATCCCGGCCAGCGCGACGGGGGGCGTGGTTTAAACGCGAGATCGGGCCAAAGCTCGACGCCTTTTCACTCAAGAGGATCGCAGAGTCGACAGGATTGTCGCTCGCGGCCTGCTCGCGCTTCCGGGCAGGCTCGCAGATGCCTCATCCGCGACATTGGGAGGGCTTGCTCGCACTGGTCGAAGCCGGGAAGTGAGGCTCCGCGCAGAACGTAGCGCCGAGACGTTCACCGCATGGAGCAACGCAAGTGATGGCTTTGGATTTCAGTCGCCGCATGGTTGGCATTTGCGCGGCAGCAGTAATGCTTTCGGGCTGCGGATTGCAGCCTCCGGTCGGCGCGCCGGGCGCGATGCCGCAAGTGAAATGGCAAAGCCGCGAAATCGCGAAACCGTCATCGGTAGCGCCGACATATAAGGCTTCGGGTCCTCTGCTCTACATAGTCAACTCTTTTCCCGCTTCCGTGTCAGTTTACGATGCAACCGCAAACAACCCGAAGCCGATTGCCACGATAAGTCGGGACCTCAACAACGCTCAGCGGCCGTGCGTCGATCGCAGCGGCGTGCTTTACGTCCCTAACGATCCGCCGAGCGGCGCCGGGTGGATTTCGGAGTACGCTCTTGGGCATACCAAGCCGCTGCGAGCGATCACGAAGGGGATCAACAGCCCGGCAGGCTGTGCCATCGATGCATCCGGCAACCTTTATGTAACGAACATTTTTGGCCCTAATGTCACCGAGTATTTGAAAGACTCGACAAAGCCCGGCGCGGTCATAACTAAAGGACTGACATATCCTACCGCCATTGCCATCGATCATGCCGGCAATCTTTACGTCGCGAATCCTGAGCCTTTTAGCGCGCCGAACGTTCAGGTTTATGCTTCAGGCAAGAGGACACCATCAAGGTCGATCACCGACGGCGTAACGTTCCCGGTCGGCATTGGCGCTGACGCGCACGATACGCTGTATGTGGTCAACCTGTTTTATTCGTGCAATATCCAAGAATATCGAAACGGTCAGAGCCAGCCGTACCGCACCATAACGGACGAACTCTACGGTCCTCTCAGCATCGTCATCGGCAGACACAATTGGCTTTATGTCGCGGACGTCCCTGGCGCGCAAGGTTGCGCTTCCAGCTCAAGTCCGACTGCAATCCTTGAGTTCCCGCCCCATTCGCTGAAGCCGTCTTCCAAGAGCATCACTGGGAGCTGGAATAACCCTACGGGACTGGCTTTTTACCCGCCGCTGCTGCCGTAGAGCATCTTGGCACTTTGATATTTAAGTAAGGAGCCGGAGAATGAAGAACCTCGGACTTAACCGCTACGCGTTTTCGAGCTGCGTGGCTACGGCATTGCTGGTCAGTTGCGGCGGATCGCAGCCGCCGATCGGTTTTGAGGGTACGGCGCTACAAAACGTCGCGAAGACGCAAGGCAGAACGCAACGGGCGACGACCTCGAGCCATACCCTTGTGTACTCATTTGAAAACCTCGTCGGTGGGCAAGGCGCCCTCTTCGACTATCCGAGTGGCAAGATGTCGAGTAGGCTTTCGCAGACGTTTGACGCCGCGGGGGCTTGCTCGGACAAAAAAGGAAACGTCTTCGTCACTGGCTATGGCGAGTCTATGGAGGGCGTGCTCGTAGAATATGCCTATGGCGCGACATCGCCGTCTGCGACGTTTAAGTTTAGTTCGGGCGGTCGCGGATTTGCCTGTTCGGTGGATAGTACAACGGGAAATGTGGCGACAATACTCGGTAACGAAGGCTCGTTTTCGGTCGCGGTTGTACCTGACTTCCCCAGCGGTTCTCAAGAGACGTATACTTGCGCTGGAATGGGGGAGTTGTTATCGGTCGGTTATGATGGCAGCGGCAATCTCTTTCTCTTGGGTGTGCCATCTAGCGGCGGCGGAACCTACGCTCTTGCGGAACTGCCGAGCGGTGGAAGTTCCTTTGTGCCGATCTCGGTGAACCTTGGGGCTACCATAGACCAAGTTGGCACCGTTCAATGGGACGGCAAATATCTAGCCATCGAGGCAACAGTGAATCCTGGTCACGGCAAGCCGAAGGGTTTTCCGCACGCAATCTATCGTTTGAGTGTTTCGGGATCGAGCGCACAAGTGGTAGGGAAAGTCAATCTCGATGGTTTGCGCGGCGACCTGACGGCTAGCCTTGGCGGTAGCTGGATTCAAGCGGACCGAAACATCGTGATATTTACGTTCAAGACCATTCGAGTCTGGAAGTACCCCGCTGGTGGCAAGGAGATTGCACATCTTAATCCCGGCGCAAAGGACTACCCCGTATACGCCGGAACGGTTGCCACGCCAGCCTCGCATTCTTAGCCTTCGCGCAGGCAACCCGCGAACATCTCCCCCGCGCCTCTGCCACTCGCACGGCGCCGCGCCCGCGAGGCCGCGTCGCGCTAGCCGGCGTGGACGCTTAGCCGAGAAACCTCGCAGCTGCGCAGCCCGGCGCCGATCGCATAGCGCGCAAAGCGCCTCGCATTGATGCGAAGCCAGGCCTCGCAGATGCCTCGCAGTCTCGCAGTTAGATCGCGGCGCTTAACGCTTTGCAGGTTGGATCGCGGCAGCTTCGACTCGCGTTGACCTCAGCCGGCCGAGCGGAGGGGGGCGCACAATTTTAGGGTCTAACTCCTCGTCCCGTGCCGCAGCGTCCGGGGATAGGAGACAGCGCCGCAAAGACGAGACACCTGCGCCGGGCGCTGCGATCGAGGCCAACAAACCAAGGCTCAGCGAAGGTCTAAGCTGCGCTGCGCAATGCGATCAGAGCGCTTTAAAACGAGGCCCTCCTCGTTGGGCGCTCCGATCGAAGGCAAAAGCCTGCAATACGATCTGCCCCGGGCTGCGCAGTTGCGAGGCTATGCTAAGCCACCAGCGCGATGCGGCCTCGCGGGCGCGGCGGGCTTTCAAAACGAGGCCCCTTTCACAAATTGCGAGCCGGTGTTCTCGGCGCCGCGTGCCCGAATACGGTAAAGGGTCCCGTCATTGCCAGCCGTGGTCCCATAGAGCGTTCCGTCCACGTTAATTAAGCCCGCAGCGGGCCAATAGCCACCGTTTGCAAACGTGTGCAGCTTGTGCTCCTTGCCATCGTTAGTGACGCTAAAAAGGGTGCCGTAGCCCTGCTCGCCGTCGACCCCGCCGTAATACGTGGTACCGTACAAAATGCCGTGGACGCTAATTAAACCCGCTCGAGGATCCGCCCCGTCCCCACCGCCAAAGGGGAACTTGTACACGACTGTTTCCGCACCGGCGGTGCTGACGCGATAAATCGTCCCGCAATCCTCTTCTTCGGGTGGTAGGCAACCATCAATGCCGCCGTACTCAGTCGTGCCGTAGAGTGTACCGTTCACGTCAATCAACGGTGCAATCGGATGCGCGCCGTCCGGGACGCCGCGGAAGCTATATAGCACCTTTTCCTTGCCGGCTGTACTGACCCTAAAGACCGTTCCGTCACCGTATGCGCCGCCGTCGTTTGTGGTGCCGTACAACGTACCGTTCACGCCGAGCAGACTGGCGGCGGGATACGCGCCGTCAGAGCCGCCCGTAAAGCTGTGCAGCACCTTCTCGGAAGCGCTCGCCGTTATACTGTATACTATTCCACAGCCAAGTGGCCGGTGATCACGGTGGCATTCCGACGTGCCGCCATCCTTAGTCGTGCCATACAGCGTGCCGTCGACGTTGATCAAGGGCGCAGCAGGGCGCGCGCCGTCGGGGGAGCCGCTAAAACTGTGCAGCACTTTCTCAGAGCCGCTCGTCGTTATGCTGTATACGGTTCCACATCCAGCTTTCTTGCATCCCGCACCGCCGCCATACTCGGTCGCGCCGTAGAGTGTACCGTTCACGTCGATCAACCCGGCAGCGGGGTGCGCGCCGTCAGAGCCGCCGGTAAAACTGTGCAGAACTGTCTCAGAGCCGCTCGCCGTTACGGTGTATACCGTTCCGCAACCAAGTTTCCTAAAACATGCAGACTCACCGCCGTTGTAAGTCGTGCCGTAAAATGTGCCATTCACGTCGAGCACCTCTGCGCGCGGCTCTCTTCCATCTGGCCTGCCCTTAAACTGATACACTACCTTGTAAGAGTTTGAAGCAGGTCGGCGATGCGTCACTATCCGAGCCAGCGTAGTCGCACTGCTCTGCGGCGTCGCGCCGATTGGCGGCTGCGATCCGCCGCAGGCCGAAAGCAATGCGGCCGTTGCGCAGATGCCAAGCGCAGCACGGTTGATGGTTATGAACTTCACTTGCCTTGCTCCAAAAGACGTGAATGCTTTGTTCCGCGAGCTTCGCTGCTCAGCCCCAGCTTCCGTGCCAAGCGATCGGCTTAGGTCTCAACGAGCTCGTGCAAAGCCTGCCAGTGCCTAGGATGCGGCACCTTCGCTCCGGCCCGGATGCGCGAGCAGGCCGCGAGCGATAACCTTGTAGCCTTTCCGATCTCCTTGAGCGAAAACGCATCGAGCTTCGGCGCGATCTCGCACCTGAACCACGCCTCGTCGCGCTGGCCCGGATGCTCGCGGGCCCAGCAGCGATTGCGGCGATGCCCGTCGCTGATCGCCGCACCTCGCGCGCGGTTCACGTCGGCGCTGCGGCGTGGATCATTTCCCGCTGCCGTTTGCGTTGCAAGAGCCTTGCGCGCCGTTGCAATCGCGCGGAGGCCATGC
>JBARKF010000175.1:0-4711 GCA_049800655.1 Candidatus Cybelea sp. | reverse complement strand
CCTGTGTCCATCGTTCGAGCCTCGCACGATCCCGCCGCGTGATCGACAAGGGTTTGGCTGGACTCCACATGTATAAATTGTACAATATTTCGTTAAGTAAATCTATACGTGAGACATTACACTAGCTTGTAGCCGGCGCCGTGAACGGTTTGGATGAGCGGCGCGCCGAGGCGGCCGCGGAGGCGAGCGATGTGGACGTCGACGGTACGCTCGTCGCCATCATAGTCGCGCGGCCAGGCGCAGTCGAGCAGGTGCGCGCGAGAGAAGACCTGGCCGGGATGGCGTGCGAGGATTTCGAGCAGAACAAACTCGCGCGGCTTCAGGTCGAGCTCGCGGCCGCCGAAGCGGACGGTGCGACGCATCGCGTCGACGACGAGATCGCCGACGACGATCGGTTGTGACGGAACTGCCAAGGGGCTAACTTCCGGCGAGATGCTGATGCTGTAGCCCGCACGCTCAAACATGAGAGCCGCAAGCCTGACGCAGTCGAATCGCAGCGGATTATCGCCACGGTAGTTGGCGTCGGCGATTGCGCGGATTTCATCGTCGCGTAGCGATCGCGTAGTCAGCCGGTTGCGCGAGCGCGGCTCCGTGTCGTCGCTTGTGAAGTCTTGGAATGTCGTAATCATTGAGACATCTCCGACGGTATAGAAAAGGGAAGAGCCCGCCGGTGTGGCGAGCTCTCGTGAACGTTGTTGTGCTGAGCCCGCTGTTATGCGGCGTTCCGGCGACGTCGCCGGCGCACTTGCTCGCGCGCTTCGAACTCGGACGAGTCGAAGGTTGCGGGCTCATCGCTGGGCTGCTCGACGTCGTCGAGCGGATGCACGCCGAGGACGCGGCGCACGGCGTAGCCGGCAGCGAGAAGGTTGGAGGCCTCGCTGCGGTCGAGCTCGTCGATCGCAAGCGGCTTCTCCGCCGGATCGAAGCCCCACGCGAGGGCTCCCGTGCCGTCGGTAACCATAGCCTGCAGTGCTTCGCGCATCCCGATCGTTGGGCGTGTCACGCGGTATAGCTCGGCTGCGGCATTCGCGTGATTGCTCGCGTCGCGGAAGATCCACTCACGCGTCACGGGGTTCCATTCACCGCCGTTAGCTTTAATGGCCGCGCGGCAGTAGACGGTCCGTTCGTCTTTTATCGTATAAAGTTGAGACATCGTCGATTCTCCTTTCGCGCTCGAGGCGCTCGCCGTTGATGGGTCCGGCAAGCCGCGACCGGCGAGGCGCGCAAGGGCGGAGCGAAGCGGAGAGGCGTGGACCGGAGCGCAGCGAGGACCGGAAGCCGGTCCTTGCGCGCATCGACGGGCGTGGCTAGGATTCATCAAACAACGGCGAGGGCCTCGAGCGCGAAAGGTGGAGGCCACGCGTGCATTGTGCCAACGCTCAAGGCCAGGGTCGACGAGGGCTCGTCGTAACGCACCTCGATGCAGCAGACATGGCGCCTAACGGCCTGGAGTGATAGCGGCCACACCGCGTTCTCGGTTGAGATCGACGGCGGTGCCGTTCAACTCGTCGCCGCCGCAGCTGGGCCAGTCTTACGGCTTCCGTATAAAACGCAGGTGTTCGGCCTTATGCAGATCCGCAACATCTATCGGCGCGGCTCATCACGCTCGAGGGTTGGATGGTCACGATAATGATGGGCATGCGCTAGGCAATCGGATACCGAGCCAGACCGTGATGCCCAACGCGGCTTTGCCCCATTAAATGGCGGTTGCCCACAAAATCCCCGATCTGCCCATAAAATCGGGAGGAGGGCCTAGCGGGCTGGTGAGAAGCGGGTAGGCCACGACCGCTCTGGGTGAGCGGCAGGGAGTGAAATATGAAGAAGCAACGCGCCGGCAAGAAGTGGAAAACCGAGGACAAGATCGCGGTGGCGATCTTGGGGCTGATCGTCTCGGGGTTTGGCTTTGTAGCGGCGATTGAGAAGTTCTACTGGCACCCCACCTTTGGCAACGGCCTACAAGCATTCATGGCGGCGTACAACCTGGCCGAAGGCTAAGGGTCTTTTCCAAAAGGGGGCCCACCACCCGACTCTTCGGCGGCTGTTGCTTGGGCCGCAGTCGCCGCCTACAATGAGAATCTTGTGAATGGCGACTGGAAAAGCCTTGGGTTACACCATTGGTCTATGCTGGCGCTCCTGTATGGGGATGGGCCGCCCGTAGCCGTTGACGAGAGCCTCCCCAGACTTGATGTTGAAGCGCGCCTAGCGAGGATCGCCGAGATTCTTGGGCTCAGCGATGAGCAACCCAGCCGCGAGATCGCTGGCCCCGAAGAAACCGGGTCGGTGATCCTAAACTGCCGTTTAGTTGAACACATGCGCGATGAAAAATACGCTAAGCGGACTCCTATTGTCCCGTGGATTTCTTATGCAGTAGAAAACGCCATAGAAGTCTGGAGACAAACGGTTACCCCCAAGGACGGAGGCCCGACTGAATCGAGAACCTATTATCTTGCACCGCTAGCGTTCGCAGAACAAAACGAGTGCTACATGGCGATTTCTGGCGAAGATGGCGTACTTTTTAACATAATACGCTCCGACGCCAGCTACACAAACAACATACGAAGTGGTAGCCTTCTTTACGCAAAGGGGGTCTCTCCGTGTGTGTCGATATGCTGCAAACGCTACCTAGAACTCAGAAGCGATCTCATTAAGGCCAGGGCGGAAGTCTTGGAGCTACAGCAGAGGAATCGTAAACTTCGCGATGATTTGAAACGGAACAAGACCGCAGCCCTTTAGGGCTCGGTCTTGTCAAGAGTTGGGGTCAGAATCTCCCCGGCGGGAACTCTGTTCCCAGAGGGTTCGACGCAGGCCGTCCGCTTTCGCGGCCCCCTCTGAGCGGCACCCATAGTATACCGCTATACAATCCCAAGGACAATAGTAGACAGTAGCCGCATACGAACGCCTGTTCGCTTATTGTGATGGGGGGCTTTGGCGGGCGCCATTGGCCCGCTCTCCGATTAGGGCTCTAGGCGACCTATTTCTCGTGGGAGTGCGAAGCTAGATTTCCAGGCGTATCTTCCCCTTGTATGGGGAGCCGTTTTGATCAAGGCCACCCCGTTGACCGTTGGGATGCAGCGTATACGACAATACTCGCCCCGTGAAAACCCCATCAATCGTCTCGTAGACGTTCCCAATTGGCCCAGGGGATGATCTGGACGGCAAACACGCTGCTGCTTGTTCCGGCTGCACCGAATGGATCGGATGCCTCGGCCCATCGCTGCAAAAGATCGGGCCTGAATCGGTTCCGCCGATGCGGGCATGATATGCGTGTTTTCCGGGTTCCGATTTTGGTGGCCGCGCCCTAGCGGTCATTCCACGGGGTTTGTCCCAATAGGGCGACTTACAGGACGGGCAGGTGACGGGTGGCCGATGGGGTTCCCTGGGGACCCATTCGTGACCGCACCGCTCACAGCGATAGCCGTCCACCATGATTTTGACTCTGGGCATGGGGTAAGTATATTCTTACAAAAGGATACCCGTCAAGCCCGCATCCTCTTGACGTATATATATTCTTTTTGTCTCGAGATCTCGGAAATCGACTGAAAAACAACTGGCCAGGCGATCCGACAAGCGGCGAGCTCTTAGGATGTCTTCTCGCCAGCGCATGGTCTTGGACCGCAGAGGAGCACCACTACTCTCCTTCGATGATCTCAAAGCGTACGGAAGCCGAATTCGCGCTCGGCTTGGCTACGGATCTACTCATGCTTGCTGCAGAACTTACTGTATCTCATCCGAATCCGATCGTGCACGAATCGCCGTAGTATCTCGGGGGCTTATGCCAGTGCTTCTCGATGAGGGGCAGTTCTTTAGAGGTCCGCCTGTCGATCGTCTTCACCCGCTTCGGTAAGACTTGCAGTGGGATGCTCACTGTTGCGACTTAGCATTTGCATGAATGACATGACGACCTCAGCGCCCTTGTGCTTCTCGCCGCTCTTTGATTCGTACGGGCGGATTGTCAAACGGCCTTCGACGAGAATCGGCACTCCTTTTCGAAGGTACGTGTTGCTTGTCTCGGCCAGGTTGTCCCACGCGACGACGTCGATGTAGTCGACGGAGTCGTCCTGCTTCGTTCTGCGGTTAACGGCGATCGTAAACTTCGTCACCGGCGAACCGCTCTGCACATAACGGATCTCCGGATCGCGGACGAGGTTGCCAACCAGGATTATACGGTTGTAGTTTCCCATTTTAGTTCTCCTTTGCGCTGCTTTGCGCCGCTGGATGATAGGAAGCAAAGAGCCGCACGCGATCGCGAGGGCAAGGGCATAAGAGGCGAGGACCGCGAGCCGTCCCTTGAGAGCGCGGGAGCATGTGTGACACGCTGAACGATCATTCCGGCGGCGCCTCAGGTGCAGCGAAACGCTCGGCGACGTACTCGTCGGCGAGTTGGCCGAGGGATTTCTTCTCGCGGCGCGCGTGGTCACGGAGGACCGCGAGTTTGGACGGTTCTATGGTCGTCGTAATGCGGACACGTTTCGGGCGTCCCGACTTTGGGCGCCCGGCGGACGGCCTGCGCTTCTCTCCGGGTACAGCCTCGTCGTCGTCAGGGCACACGCGAAAGCCTTCGGGCGCAATCGTCAAAGACGTCGGCGAGCGTGACGTGGTGTTTTACAAGAATATCCCGCGTTTCTTGAGCGATCATCGTTTGCACGTGAACCCGCGCCTCCGAGCCGATCGTCGGCCGGCCGACACGCGCCGCCGGTTGCTGATAAATTCG
>JBARKF010000174.1:0-2941 GCA_049800655.1 Candidatus Cybelea sp. | reverse complement strand
GGCTGCTGATTGTCTCGACTTCACGCAGAAGCCGCGCAAGTTCGTGCCGATCAAAGCGCCGAAAGGTCGCGAGTTCTTCCTGCAACAACCGCTCGACGACCGCATTCCCGACGAGCAGTGACTAGCGGGCGTTACAGGCCACTAGCTACTCGGTGTCGGGCGCGATGCCGGACGGCGGCTGCCGTAGGAAGTAATCACGCCCGTACGGCGCGGGGATCTTTTTGAACCTACGCGGCGCCATCGTGAAGTCGAAGGCGTTGCCGATGCTCGTCGAGCGCGCGTCGTTCTTACCGAGGGTGCCGAGATTCCACGTCTCCTCGACGAAACGGAGGATGCTGCCGAACTCGTAGACGGTGTGGTCGACGTGCGGCTTGACGTAGGGCGAGACGATCAGCATCGGCACGCGAAAGCCGGGACCGCCCTGCCAACCGCGCGGCGTCGGTGGCGCGACGTGGTCGTAGAAACCGCCCCAGTCGTCCCAGACGATGACGATCGCAGTCGAGTTCCAGTACGAGCTCTCGCCGATGGCGTTGACGATCGAGGCGATCCATGACGGGCCGGTGTCGATGGGCGGGCCACCCGTGCCGCACGGCGGGTGTTTCGTCGTGCCGGGATGGTCCGAGTTGCGCGCATCCGGAGTGATCCACGCCACGGAGGGTAGCCGGTGCTTCGCGATGTCGGGGAAGATCGCGAGGCTGCTGCGCGTCACGTTCGTGTGCCACTCCGAGCTGTAGCGCACCGCCTTGATCGCGTCGAACGCACTCCAGAGACCGGCGGTGTTTCCTTGTTCGCAGCCCGTCTCTTTTTGCACCGGCATCGCGTAGAACTTCCACGAGACGCTGCCGGCGTCGAGCAGGTCGCGCATCGTTGCGTACTTTAAGCACGGAAACGGACCAGCGTAGCGGTAGACCCGATTGCTACCCCGTTTGATGATTGCCGTGCGAACCGGCGGATTTGCGTCACAGCCCCACGGAAAGAAGGTCGGCGTATCGATCAACGACTCGTTCTCCGAAATTTGCGTTCCACCGGCGATGAGATCTTGATGCGCGGTAAAACTCCCGCTGCCCTGCGTTTGAAAGGTGTGATCGGCGAGCACGTATTGCCGCGCAAGATCCCAATATGGCGCGATCTCATTGGGATTAACGTATTGGTACGGATACCGGCAGGCCGGTGGCCCGTCGCCACCGGCGCCGATGTGGATGAGATCGAAACCGTCCATCGCGCCGTGGTTCCAGGATATGTCGAAGGCCGCGTGGTTGTGATCGAGATCCTTACCGTCACCGACCAGGGACACTTCTTTCAGCGGAATCGTGGTCGGCTTCGTGATCGGCGCCGAGCAGCTCTGCGCGATGACGGGCGGCATCGCTTCGGCCTTTCCGGTCGTCGTGCCGTCCGCGCCGGGAAATGTGGCAAAGAAGTCGTCGAAGCTGCGGTTTTCTTGAATCGCGATCACCACGTGCCGGATCGGATTCTTCGCGCCGGAGAAGCCGTAGCGCGGAAGCGGCAGCCCTGGCGGAGCGCCCGTCGATAGAGCGCTGCACGCCACGGCGCAGGCCGCTAGCGTGCAGAGTGCGATCCAGAGCGCGACCGGGTGCGCGCGCACGTGCGTCTACTCGGTGTCGACCGGCCGATACGACGGCTTTTGGTGGAGGAAATACGATCGCGAGAAGCTCGAGGGAATGGCATGATACGGTCGCGGCGATTGGCTCATATCGAACATGTCGGCCATGCTTGTGCAGGTCGAATCCGTGGTTCCTAGGCGGCCCAGGTTCCAGTTGTCTTCGATGAAGCGTATGATGCTGCCGAAGCTGTAGACCGTGTGCGAAACGTAACCGCCTTGGCTTCCGCCGCCGTCGACGACGTAAGGTGCGATCACGAGCATCGGAACCCGAAATCCGGGACCGCCTTGATTGTCCCGCGGCAGCGGCGGCGCGACGGGATCGTAGAATCCGCCCCAATCGTCCCAGACGACGATGATCGCCGTCGAGTTCCAATACGAGCTCTCGCCAATGGCGTTCACGACGCTCGCAATCCACGCCGGACCGGTATCCTCCGCTGCGTAGCCCGGATGATCGGAGTTCTGCGCGTCGGGAATCACCCAGGACATCGCCGGCAGCGAGCCGTTTGAGATGTCGTTGAAGATGCTCGTTTCGGGTGAAGCGATGTGGCCGTCGGTCCATTCCGGCCCGTACCGAACCGGCGCGATAACGTCGAACGCGTCCCAGAGCGCGCTCGGCGTGTTGTTCTTCCAGACTGGTGTGTAGTATTTCCACGAGACCGACTTGGCGTCGAGCAGGTCGCGCAGCGTGGGGTAGCCGTTCGAGCCGTAGTCGGGAAAAACGTTCGAGCAAGGGAAGGGGCCTTGGTCCACCTCGAGCTGAAGCTTCGTCGTGATCAGCGTCGTCTTGCCGCCCGGGTTCGAATCGCATCCCCACGCGGCGCTCGTCGTCGGCGGATCGATCAGGCTCTCGTTGGCGTCGATGAACGTTCCGCCACGAATGAGATCCTGATGAGCGGTAAAACTATCGCTGCCCTGCGTCTGAAACATCTCGTCGGCTAGGCCCCATTGCTGCGCGATGTCCCAATACGGCACGATTTGGGAGTGCTTGACGAACTGGTACGGCGCTTTGCCCTCCGGTTGTCCCGAGACGACGTATTTGATGAGATTGAAGCCGTCCATGTGGCCGTTGTGGTAACCGACCAGAAACGCTTTGTAGAGGTGGGTGACGTTGCCGTGATCGGTGAGATTGGCGGCCGTCAGCTTGATCTTTTTCTTCGTATATCCGTTGCCGTGGGCAACGAGTCCCCAACCGATCTTCGTGCTGGTCGCCCCGGGAAAACCCGCGAAAAGGTTGTTGAACGTGCGGTTCTCCTGAATCATCAGCACGACGTGCTGGATCGCGCCGCTACCGGACCCATGGTGATGGTGGCCGTTGTCCCC
>JBARKF010000173.1:0-7248 GCA_049800655.1 Candidatus Cybelea sp. | reverse complement strand
TCTCGCGCGCCCTTGGACATGAGTCGACGGCGATCACATCGCGCATTTATCTGCACGCGATTGAGAGTCTCAACGAGGACGCGGCGGCTCGTATCGACGCGCTTCTCGGAAACACGGTAACGAGTGCCGTCGCGGAGCCAAGAATCCCGCCCAAGCCCGTTGACTCCGTGCCACAACCGTGCCATCCGACTGCGCTGCCAGTCAAAAACACTCGTAGATTTGAGCGTTTCAGAATAGCGCCAACGGGAATCGAACCCGTTACCGCGATCGCATTAACGACGGCTGCCACCCACGATGGTCCTTCGTCGGCGATGTGACGCCGGCGTGGTCGGAATACTTGTTGTCAGGCACGAACCAGGTGACTCCCTTGAGGTGACCCTTTGCCGCGGCATCGAGCACTTTTGTCTGCGCGGGATCAGATTCACCCAGTCGGGGCCGCGACAGACTGCGTAGATGGCAGAGAATGGTGACCAAATGAAGTCGCCTTTTTCGCAGCGAGGGCACGCCGGCTCCGTTGGCGTCGTTCCCCGTAGGCGACGAACCGGCTTTTTTCAGTGGTGAAAAATTACCGCGAGCATCGTCGTGATCCACGTGCCGACGACGATGCCGGTCAGCCAATTGAAGCGGTGATCGAAGCCACCAAGGCGCCGCTCGATGTTGCCGAGCCTTTCGTTTACTTGATCGAACGCTTCCTCGACGTGTGCTAGCCGTGCCTCCAGGGGATGTGCGTGCATCGGTTCTCCTGTAGCGGATATACGTCAACATACAATAACCCTCCTGGAGCGACAAACAAGGGTTAAGCGGCGGCTGAGGGTCGATGGTCAACGCGGCGCTGCGCCGATCGCTACACCGAAAACTTGGCCGTTGATGTCCGTCGATATCGTGCGGCTCGGCGTCGATGCGCCCGGCGGAAAGACGACGACGTTGCCATTATTTCCCACGAATTGATTGCCGACGAAGAGCGAACCGTCGGGAGCGTAGGTTAAGCCGGTGGGCGTTACGATGCCCGACGTCAGCTCTTTGCTCTCGTCCTTGTACGGCGGCGGGTAGAATTGCACGGCAGGATGCGTGTTGCTCTCGTTGGCGACGACGATGTCCTTTTGATCGTCGAGCACGAGGCCCTGCAGAAAACTGCCGCTGAGATCGTTGAGCGGAAGAATGATGCCTTCGTAGGCGTCGTGCGGAAACTCGACGACGAACGTGTCGTTGCTACCGTAGACCATCGCGACGAAGATGTTGCGCTTGGCGTCGACCGCGATGCCGTGCGGATTGTAAACGTTGTAATACTTGATTTGCGACGGTTTCATTTTGCCGGGCGGAAAAACGGCGATGTCGCCTTGGGTCTGCCCGTCGAGGCCGCCGTCCGATACGTACGTCGTGCCCTTGGAATCGACCGTGCCGCCGAACGGCAACCCGATCCCTTTCTCATAGGTGCGAATGGGCTTGTGGGCCATTCCAGGTGCGTAAACGCTCACGAAGCTGGGTTCGTACGGAAGGTTCTTCCCGCTGATGCCGACGTAGACGTTGCCCCGATCGTCGGTCCAAATCGAGCCCGGGTTCGTCCCGACGTCGCTCACCGTGCGGATCACTTTTGGATTTTTCGCATACGCGTCGTACAGCACGACGGATCCCGTCTGCGGCGAACTGTTGCTCGCCACGAGCACGTAAAGAATCTCCCGCGTTCCACTGCCGCCAGGTCGCATGTGCGCGGACTGGAGCGCTTGCGCAAGCGGCGGAACGATCTGTTGCGACGGCGACGGCGCGTTCGCGGCGCAGCCGCCCAACAAGAGTGCGCTCAGCGCAGTACCCGCCACGAGACGATACTCGAGCGTGATCATTTGGTCACCTCGCTGACGACGATGGCTTGCGGAATGAAATACGGCGAATACGTGAAGCTCTTCGTCGGTGAGCCGCCGCCGGGATACGCGTAGTAGAGGACGCTGCCGTTCTGCCCGCTGTACCCTTTGGAGTCGGCGACGGCGATCGTCTTTCCAACGACGTCGAAGCCCGTCACGACATACGCGTCGGAGAGCGGCGTCGAACCGGTTTTGGTTGCGTTCGATCCCTTCACGGTGTACTGATCGACGGACGGCGCGCCCGGCGTGTCGTCGTTGGCGATGTTGAGCTTCGAACCGACGACGGCAAGGGCGCGCGCGTCGGGCATCGCTGGATTGAGACTCAACGGCGTAAACTTGCCGTTCTTGAACGACGCAAGCCCGAACGAGCGGCCGCTCCCACTCTGGGTCGTCCCATCGAGGTAGAGTGTCCCGTCCGGTCCGTACGCCACGAAGGCGAGGTAAAGAAGTTCGCTTGGCGCTGGATAGATTTTCGGCGCGCCCGTCGCGTGCTTATAGATGCTGATGCTGCCCGGGCCGCCGCTGTCCGACTCGTCATTCGCAACCGCGAGATCACCGGTAGTGGGATCTACCGCGCAACCCCACGGGACGTAGTTTGGATCGCGCAGCGTTGCAATCGGATGTGCGCCGCCGTGGGCGTACTCGAAAATTTTACCCAATCCCGTGCTAGCGATCCAGATGTTGCCCACCTTGTCGACGCACAGACCCTCAACCTGACTTCGCCCGAAGATCTCCCCCGCAAGCTTACCCGTTGCGTAGTTATAAACGAGAACGCTGGGGATGTCGAGGTTCGATACATAGAGCAACGCACTGCTCTTGGCGACGGGATCTATCCAAGACTTGCCCATCGAATAACGCAGCTGCGGCGGGCTTGCCCGCAGCTGCGGGCTCACGACGTCTGCGGGAACCGGAGCGGCAAATGGGGTTTGGCCCGCGCAGGCCGGCAGCAACGCACTCGTCACGGTCGCCGCGGCCAGCAGCACGTGCGCGCGGCTAGCTCGTATTCTACCTTGCATGCGCTAAGCATAGCGGCCGACGACGCGCCCGGCATCCGTAAAACGGCCTCGTAACGGCTGCAATTTAGAGCACTCGCGCCCTGGCGCCCGCGCCGAGGGTACGTTCGATGCGGAATCGAAACGCGGGCGCGTGAAGAGCGACCGGTCGACCACCGCGCAGCTCGCGCGCGTTTTGCGTACGGACGGCGATGCGGAGGTCTTCGCGGTTGGCTCGGTCGGCCGCACGCTACTCGAAACTCACGGCAGCGAACGCGCCGTGATGCGATGGTTCGATTACGCCATAGCCAGCCTGCTCCCCCGCCAAGCGGCAATTCTGCGCCGGTACGATCGCAACAAGGAACCCGTCGAAACGATCCTGCGCGAGCTCGCGCTCACGCGGCGGCATTTTTACCGCGAGCGCCGTCGCGGATTGATGCGCTTGGCCGAACTCGCAGGCCTCACGCGTCCGCAGGTTGCGCAACTGTCCGACCCGTTTGCGCGAGCTTTCGAAAACGCCGACGCGGCCGAGCTGGCCGGCCAAACTCAACGCGCGTTGGCGGCGTACCGCCAGCTGTTGCAGAACGCCGGCGAGCCCGATCGTCGCGTGCTGCTGCTGGCGCGATCCATCACAACGCTCGCTCGCTGTGGGCAGGTGGCCGAGGCAAAACGCGCGATCGCGTTGGCGGAGGGCGCGTTGAGCGACGTTCGCGGCGATAGCCGGCGACACGGCGAAGGCGAACTTTTGGTCGCCAAACTTCGGCTTAGCCGCTATTCGCACGATGCTGCGTCGTTCGCCCGCGCGATCTCCGCGCTTCAGGCACGCTTCGGCGCGCGAGCGCTCGCCGGCGACGATGAGGCGATCCGCTACGTCGCGACGTCGTTCATCGAATCGGCCGAGCGAGGTTTCAACCCCGCAAACTGTAAGGCCGCGGCCGCCGACGCCGAGCAGGCCGAACGGCTCGCCGCGCGCAGCGCCACGTTCCCGATCGCGTTGCGCGTCCAAGCCGCCGCGGTGGGCGCGTGCGCGCGTTGGCTCGTTCCCGAACAAATGTTCACGGCCCAGCGTGACCTTATCGCGGCATACCATCTGGCGCGTGAGCACAAGGTCCAACAGACCGCGCTCCAGGTGCTCGACGGGCTCGCAAGCATCGCGTGGACACACCGTCGAACGGCTGCCGCAATTCGCATCGCGCAAACTCTCCTGAACCAAGCTCGCCGCGACGGCTGCGAGGAGCAGTTTCTCTGGCGAAACGAAATATTGATTGCGCTGGCCGAGAATCGTTTAGCCGGCGGCAGCGCAGGATTGGCTCGTCTCGACGCGCTGCGTGCGCGGGAGATTCCGGAGAAGCCGTTTGACGGTATCGATTTCGCCCGCGCCCACATTTTGGTGCGCAGCGGCAAGTCCGACCGTGCCGGTGAGATCCTGAGCCGCATCGTCGATGACGCGAGCGACGAACTGTATGTGGGGCTGGCTCTCTGGGAGCGAAGTTGTCTTGCGGCCAACGAAGGGCGCGTCGCCGCAGCCGCCCGCGACATCGAAGCAGCGCTGCCGTTGCTGGCGCGGAACCTCTTTCCGATCCGGGTCGCGACCGCGCTCGGCTACGCCTATACGTTGACCGGCCGGCGAAGGTATCGCGACGACGCGCTCGACCTCTGGCAGCTGATCGAACCCGCGGTTGCTTCAAGCAGCGAGATCGACGATTCGCTCTCCCCCGATGGTGCCGAACTTTCAGGCGAGAGTGCCGTCCCGCCGGCGACGGCCGATTCCGATCTCACCGCGCGACAGCGCCAGATTGCGCGCCTGGTTCGCAGCGGTAAGACGAATCGTGAAATCGCTTCCACGCTGCAGATCAGCGCACGAACCGTCGATCAGCACGTTGCCTCAATTATGCAACGGCAGAACGTGGATCGGCGATGGCAGATCGGCGGCGCCCTCCTCGTCTTGTCGTCCTGAGCCCTTCGCCCTTCGTCCTTCGACTACGCGCCTCCGGCGCTCCGCTCAGGATGACAAGCGCTGCGCGCCGAGTTTACCCTGAGCGAGCGGAGCGAGTCGAAGGGCTCAGGATGACAAGCTGCGCTCGCTGATGTGGAAATAGCTCCGGCGAAGGCGCGGAGCGGCCATTTCCATGGAGTATTGGGTGGGCCGTCCGGGCCATGTTGTACTCAGGATGAACTCGCGCCGTAGGCACATAGTCGGCTCCACGCGATTTGACGTCTGGTAACACCCGAGCGGAGCGATTGCAGCTTGTCATCTGAGCGGAGCGCCGTGGGCGCGTAGTCGAAGGACGAAGAGCGAAGGATGAAGGTTGCGCGAAATGCGATCGCATGCACAAGTCGTCGCTAGTGGAGTGAAGTGATGCCGAAGATCATCAGCGAAGATGGCATCGTCGGGCGCCTTAGGGTTCGTCAGCGGAATTAGGGCTTGGGAGCCCTGGGATCTCGTCACCGTTGTGTCGTATGGAATACGAGCGGGGTCACGTCTATTCGAAAGGAATAAGGTAATGAATACCACTTGTTTAGCGCGATACGCAGGTGCTCTGCTAGCCCTCGCAATATGCACCGCGTGCGGCGGCGCCGTTCCCTTCGACTCCGCTCAGGGCAGGCCGGCTCAGGGTGACATGCGGGCCGCACCGTCAACTGCTGCGCTCAATTATCCGTACCTCGGCGCTCGCCTAAGCCCGATGCCCCGATACGCGATGATGGTTCCTGACCGCCGTGCGAAGTCAAAAGACTTTGAATACATAATTAACGACTACGGCACCGATGCTTCAATTTTCGACTATCCGAAGAGCGTTAAGCAAATCGGCACGATCAATAACGTCGGCGGCCAAGGCTGCACGAACGTCTCCTACGGCTACGGAAAGAAGATAATTTGGATTGTCGCCGGCAGTGACCAGATCGAGGAGTTCAAGGTTCCCGATAAGTCGATCAAGACGCTGTCGGTCGGCAACTCTTTCCCGACCAGCTGCGCCATGAACGCCGGCGGCGATCTTGCCGTCGGAATCTATGACGGGTCAACGTATCCCGGCGGTGACGTCGTGATCTTCAAGAGCGCGAGCGGCTCCGGCACCCCGTATGCCACGCCCTTGGACGAAGAGTTCTTCGACGGCTTCGACAACCAGGGCAATCTCTTCGCCGACGGCTTTACCGGCTACCGCTCGGGCTTCGCGCTCGTCGAGCTCCCAAATGGGAGCACGAAGTTCGTAGCGATCAAAACGAGCAATTCGGTGCAGTTCCCTGGCTCCGTGCAGTGGGACGGCACGTACGTCACCGTTTTCGACCAGTTATCAAACGCGGTGTATCAGTATACGATCAGCGGAACGAAGGCGACGTTGAAGGGTACGGTAAAGCTTACGGGTGCCAGCGACTGTGCGCAGACCTGGATCGTTAAGGGCCTTCTCTATTGCGGCGATGCCGGTAACGACCAAGGCGAGGTTTTCAAATACCCGGCCGGCGGTTCACCGGTTGCGGTCCTTACGGGCAGTTTCGACTTCCCGCTCGGCGTGGTGGCAGCTAAGAAGTAGCCCACCGCGTCAAGGAGCGGGTGGTTGCTCTATTAGTATCCGGGCCGAAGGTCCCATCTGGTTGGTTCTAAAGACTTAAAGTAAGGAATCTGATAAGCTGGCGGTCGCACTGTCGGGCGCCCAAAGGAGCATTGGGATGCGAGGTGGAGGTCTTTTCGCAGCAACCGCCGTTTTGATATCGATTCTGTGCGCGTGCAACGGACACTCAGACGCTACGCCCGAGCTGCCCGTCAGTAATGCGGCGGTCCATATGCCCGGGATGTTAGTGGATATCCCTGACGCCAAAACCGGCGAAAAAATCTACGTCGCGAATTCGGCTGTCAATAACATCGTAACGTTCACGACGGCCGGTAAAGCCACGAAGCCGACGATCACCAAGGGCGTAAACGACCCCGGTATTATTGCGGTCAACTCAAAAGGCAACATCTTCGTTCCGAACTACTACGACGACACCGTCACAACATACGAGTCGAACGGAAAGCCAGCCAAACCGACGATCACCGTCGGCTTGAACGAACCAACGGGCGTAGCCGTCGACGCCAAGGGCAAGATCTACGTGACGAATGCCTTCACGTCAAACGTAACCACGTATAAGCCAAACGGGCAGCAGACGACGCCGACCATAGCCAACATCGATGGGCCGCGCGGAATCGCGGTCGACGCAAAGGGAAAAATTTACGTAGCGAATTTTGGAAGCGGCATGGTGACCACGTACACCGCGGACGGGAAGCCGACAAACCCAACGATCACTGGCCTCAATGGACCCGGTGGCGTCGCCGTCGACAAGAACGGGAAAATTTACGTCACCAACTACTACGGCAACACGCTCATGACGTTCACGGCGAGTGGAAAACCGACGACTCCGACGATTAC
>JBARKF010000172.1:0-17101 GCA_049800655.1 Candidatus Cybelea sp. | reverse complement strand
GTAACTTAGATCATGTTTTCGATCTTGAGCTCGGCCCAGCCGACCCGCTGGCCGTTGTTGAAGTAGTTGAACTTCGCATGGCAGTCGCCGGCCTCGGCACCTGCGGTCACTTGCCACGTGTCAGTCGACACCTGGGTGATCGTGGCTTTGCCCGAGGCCCCGCCGCACGTGTCGTGCTCGACGACCGAGCCTTTCGAACCGTGGGGCGTCTTCAGGGTGACCGTGTCCGGCCCCGGCTGCGACGCCGTGAGGACGACTTTGCACGGGTCGACTCGTACGCCGCCCTTCGACAGGCACGAGTCGGCGCCCATCGTCATCGGCGATTGGAGGGTCGTTGAGGTTCCAAGCGGCAACTGGTTCTGGGAACCACTACTACAGGCGGCCAGCATGGCAGCAGCAAACGCGAGCGAAACAAGCGCTCCGAACTTCACCATAAATTTCTCCTCTGTCAACGGTTGGTGGCCCCCAGTATAACCGGCCGAACCGCCCGCGTAATCCTACGCTGCCAACTGTGTCAGGAACTGTGAGGCAAGTCACGCGCGCCTCGGCAGCGAATGTACGTCTATGGCTCGTTTGAAACGTTTCGGCCTTGGCGTGGTCGCAGCAAGCCTAGCGCTCAGTGGGTGCGCCGGCGGCGCATCCTCGCCGCTCTCGGCAGGCGTCCCACTCGGCAGTGACCACCCCGCCACGGGAACTTCGCCGATCCAGCACGTCGTGCTCGTCATTCAGGAGAACCGCACCTTCAACAACTTCTTCGCAACGTTTCCCGGCGCGACCGGCTCGACCACCGGATACGAGCTGGTAAAAAACGGCAGCACGTATATGAAAAAGCAAATCACCCTCACCGCAGGGCAACTCGAGGAAAAACATAACGGCAACATCACCCACACGTACGGCGCCTTTCTCACGGCGTATCAGAACGGCGGCATGGATGGTTTTAACATGGTGAAGGGCCTTAACGGGCAGCCCGAAGGTGCCGAGCCGTACCAATACGTCAAAACGAGTTACATCCAACCCTATTGGACGATTGCCTCGCAGTGGGGGCTCGCCGACGAAATGTTTCAGACGCAGGGCAGCGAGAGCTTCACCGGCCACCAAGATCTCATTCGCGGCGGCACGGATATCAACGACAAAGAGAGTCTCGTCGACTCTCCAACATCGGGCCAGGTCTGGGGATGCGACGCACCGGGCGGTACGAAGACGTCGTTGATTACGACGAAAGGCCAGTACCTGCGCGGCAAAGGCCCGTTTCCATGCTCCAACGTGTTCCCGGGAGGCAACGGCTACATCACGCTGCGCGACCTGCTCGACGCGAGGAACGTTCCTTGGAAATACTATACGCCGGCCTTTATAAAGCAAGCGCCGAATTCGCTTTGGAACGCGTTCGACGTGATCGCACCGGTCCGCTACGGACCAGAATGGACCGATGGCCACATCGCTTCGCCCGAGACGAGCATCTTCACCGACATCTCAAACAACGCGCTCCCAGCGATGTCGTGGGTGATTCCGGACGCACAGAACTCCGACCATCCCGGTTACTCGGCAAAAGACACAGGGCCGGCGTGGGTCGCGACCATCGTCAATGCGATCGGACAGAGCTACTACTGGAACTCGACGGTCGTCATCGTCGTCTGGGACGACTGGGGCGGCTTCTACGATCCCGTCGCACCGCCGATGCCGCGAGATCATCAGGGCGGTCCCGGCCTTCGCGTTCCGATGCTCGTCGTCTCACCCTACGTGCAAATCGGGACCGGCAGCCAGGGTGGTTACATATCGAACACGGTCTATAGCTTCGGCAGCATCCTACGGTTCGTCGAGGACACATTCAATCTTGGCCGCCTCGGAACAACCGACGTAACCTGCACGAGCATGGCCGACATGCTCAATTTCTTGCAGCCGGCGCGTACCTTTCAAGTGATCCCAACAAAATACAAACGCCCATACTTCCTCCACCAAAAACCATCCGGCCTACCCGTCGACACCAACTAGAAAACCTTTGTCATCCTGAGCATTTGTTATCCTGGCCCCTTGTCATCCTGGCCCCTTGTCATCCTGGCCCCTTGTCATCTTGGCCCTTGTCATCCTGAGCGGAGCGCCGGAGGCGCGTAGTCGAAGGACCCGCCAGAGATAGCGCTGCCATCCTGAGCATTTGTCATCGTGGCCCCTTGTCATCCTGAGCGGAGCGCCGTAGGCGCGTAGTCGAAGGACCCGCCAGAGATAGCGCTGCCATCCTCAGTATTTGTCATCGTGGCCCCTTGTCATCCTGGCCCCTTGTCATCCTGAGCGGAGCGCCGTAGGCGCGTAGTCGAAGGACGCGCCAGAGATAGCGCCGCCAAGGCGGCCTGGCTGTAGACGAAGCGCACCTTCCGCGCAGATGGCACCGTGTGAAGATCTACTACGTCTACATTCTCCTCTGCGCTGATGGTTCGTTCTATACCGGCATTACGTCGAACCTGGATCTCCGCTTGGGTCAGCACGAGTTTGGTGTCGATCCAAACTGCTACACCTACGAGCGTCGCCCGGTGCGGCTCGTGTACGCTTCCGATTTTCTCAATGTTGACGACGCGATCGCGTGGGAGAAGCACCTGAAAGGCTGGAGTCGAGCGAAGAAAAGAGCGCTCATTGCCGGCGATTGGGAGCGCATACACACGCTGGCGCGGTGCAGTAACGCCACGGGCGGACGCCCATCGCGCCGCCGCCCCTCGCGCCGTTCTCATCGATAACGGTTGCCGCTCGCGCGTCCTTCGACTACGCGCCCGCGGCGCTCCGCTCAGGATGACAGCGCTACCTCTTGCGTGTCCTTCGACTACGCGCCTGCGGCGCTCCGCTCAGGATGACAATGCAGCGCTATCTCTTGCGGGTCCTTCGACTACGCGCCCATTCGACTCGCTACGCTCGCTCAGGGCGCTCCGCTCAGGATGACAAGGCTAGCTATTCATAATCTGGGGCGAAGTAGTTTGCGGAGTCGCTGCCATACTGGTGCATGAAGAACTTTGGCGGCTTGGGCGCAGCGATCGCCTTGAAAGGACGCGGCTTCGCCGAAAAATCGAAGCAGTCGTCTGCCGGCGAGTTTGCGCGCCGGTCGGCCGCCGCAAGCTGACCCAGCCCATAGAGGTCTTCGGCGAAACGCAGCACGCTCGCCGTCTCGTACTGCTCGTGCGAGACGTAGTCATGCTTCGCATACGGCGAGATCACGAGCAAGGGAACGCGAAACCCTAAGCTGTCGTAGTCGCGGTACGGCGGCGGCACGTGGTCGTAGGTGCCACCCCAATCATCCCACTGCACGAAGATCGCGGTAGAATCCCAAAACTTGCTCTTCCCGACGGCGTTCACCAGGGCGGCTACCCACGAGGGTCCGTAGGTACCCGGACAGTTGACGTGATCGGAGTCGTCGCAGACCGGCGTGATCCAAGTGAAGTTCGCGAGCTTACCGGCGTGCACGTCGGTGATGAACTTCCAATTGGGCGAGATGACGTCTTTCTGCCAGTCGGGTCCGTTGAAGATGTGCTTGACGGCCATGTATCCGGACCACTCGGCACCATCACCGCTCTGAGCGCTGCCATAGCTGCTGGCATAGAAGCGCCAGGAGAGGCGGGCGTGATCGAGCTCGTCGGCGAGCGTTTGATAATCGAAGCAGGCTTGCTCTTTGGGTCCGCTCGGATTGCGGTCCTTCGTAATCGTTGCAACTACGTCGGACGGGCCGCCTTGACAACCCCAGGCGCCGTATGGCAGATCGACTGCGGAGTCGGCCTGCGCCGCGATGACGTACTGATGCGCGACGAAACTCTCGTCAAGCTGCGATTGGAACATTTTGTCGGCGAGCACCCACTCGTGCGCCATGTCGAAGTATGGCTTCGACTCGGCATGCGGGACGTAAACGTACTGAGGATGCTTCAAGTTCCGTGGATAGTCCCACGTCGATTCGTTGTTGAAGCCGTTCATGCGGCACTTCGTCCCCGGAAGCGAGCCGGTCCCATTGCATGCCGCGAACATCGCTTGGGCGGAGTGATCGATGACGTAGTAAGCGCCGAGGCTCGAAGGCACCAGCTCGATCGTGTGGCCGTTCGAGTCCTTACCTTTCGAAACGGTGTCGGCGCCCGGATAAGCTTGGAAGAGGTTATCGAAGCTGCGGTTCTCTTGCACGATATAGACGATGTGCTTGATTTTGCCCGCCCCGGTCGCATTCAAGTTGCTAATCGCCGTACCGCCCTGCATGTACGGCAGCGATCCTTGCGAACAACCCGCGAGCAGCAGCGCAACTGCAGAGATGCTTAACGCATGACGTCCCAAAAGCAGCGTTTTCATAGCCTGCGTCCGTTCGCCGGAGCGCGTCTCTTGCCCTAGGGCGCCGGAACCAACGCCGCGCCGATCATGACCGATCCGGAAGGGCCGGCCAGCGTTGCAACGAGCGTCCCCGAACCATAGTCGTAGATGTTAACGTCGCTGGATGACATCGGCGCGTAAACCCGCGACTTCGCCCGATTGAATGCGAATCGGTTCGGATTTTCGCTCCGCGCGAACACCCGGTACGGTGAGGTCGCGTTGCGTTTGAAGACGTTTATCCCAGGCTTAAGCATATCCGCAAGGACGATTCTGCCACGGCGGTCGAGCGCGACTCCGGCAGGCCCTTCCAGCCCTTGCAGCCGGAGGTTTATTCCCGGCTCGCGTGCCTTCGGATATTCTACGACCTCGGCCACGCCGACGCGATTGAAGCCGGTGACGTAGACGTCGTTGGCTGCATCGACGGTCACGGCATCGGCCGACTGGACCCAGCCGTTCGAAAGGCTGGATGTCGATAGCGTCGCTCCCGGCGCATAGATATAAACTTCACCGTTTTCATCGGCAACGTAGACCGTGCCATTCGTACCGACGGCAACGGCGTCGGGCCGGCCGCCCGGATCGGTCAGCGTGAGTGACGGCCGCGTTTGACCGAAAGCATACACCGTGGTGTTTCCACCAAACAGGTTCGTCACGTAGAGTTTGTTGCTCGCGTCCGATGCTAGACCGGTGGGGTGGTTCGCGGCGATCTGCCCCACCAAATGCTTCGTTTTAAGGCTGTACACATCAACGAAGCCGTTTTCGGCGTCGGAGACGTAGAGCAAGTGGGGAGTCGAATCGGCTTTCAGCCAGCTTGCGTGCGCCGAAGGCAGGGAAAGACGGCCGTTGATCGCTTCAAGCATTTGCCGAGGGTTCGCCAAGCCATTAACGGGATTGAGGCTAAGCGTACGCTCCGGTGCAGACGGCGCGCAGCCTGCAAGCACGGTCGTCGCGACCGCCAGCGCCGAACCACATCGCGCGAGACGATGTCGAGCGTCGTCCAGAATGCGCACCAAGTTTTGGTACGGACTCGGTGGGAAGCTTCCCCCTACCCTCGCCGAGGTGTTTTAGCGAGCGTACTACCGCTAATCTTGTTCCTTGGCCGCGGCGCTCGGGATGACGTTGGGATTATGTTCGGCAAAGGCGCCGAGCGGATTCGGAACCAGCCAAACTTGGAGATCCCAAATCGCCGGAAACGAAAACACGAACCCAACGTCGGCCGCGCTCTGCGGGGCCGGAATCTTCAGCCGCTGCCAGCGCTTGAGCTTGCTGATCTTTACCACGTCGGCCGCCGTCGGATGATCGAGCGAGCCTCCGACCGCTGCGACCGTCTTGCTGCCCGCACCGCCGTACTGCGGACCCGACGGCGTCTTGATCGCGAAGTGAATGTGCGCCGGTGAGAAATCGATGAAGCGCGCGGGCGATACGCCCCAAACCGACGGCCGCGAAGGCGAACCGCTTTGCAGCACCGAGAAGTCGGCGCCGATCAGACGCCCCTGCACGTCGTACCACAACTGGCTCGGATGGGTTTGATCGCTCTGCCAGTTGCCGGTGTTCACCCAACTGATGGCTCCGGTTTGATCCTCGGTTGTATATTGGAAATATCCCGCGGCGGCGGCCTGTGCCGTCGTGCCGAAGCGGCTCTGCAAATCGCTGGTTACCGAACTGACGAACTGCTGCTCCGAGGCCGACTCGGGCGGCGCAGGCGTTGGCGCAGGTGACGCGGTCGGTGCCGCTTTCATCGCGGCAACCGTCCCAAGAACCACGAAAATAGCGATAACGGCGCGATGCGCTAATGGTCTCATAGCCCTGGAATTCTACCCTGGCCGGCGGAAGCCTCGTAAGCTCTTCAGAGCTGGCGCAGCTGTTGGCGAAGGTGCTGTACGGCCTTGGCGTGGATTTGCGAAACGCGCGATTCGGAGACTCCCAAGGCGCCCTTGATCTCCCTGAGCGTCTCGCCGTTGAAGTAGTACCGCCGGATGACCGTGCGCTCGGGCAAGGGGAGTGCGTTCACCGCTGCAACCAGCTCGGCGCGCATCTCGTCGCGTTCGATCTCCGTCGTGACGTCGCTCTCTTTATCCTCGAGCGTGTCGCTGACATGCGGCTCCTCGAGCGAAATCACGGCGCTGCCGTTCATCCGCTGTCGGAGGACGTCGAGTTCGCGCGCCGACATCCGCAACCGTTCGGCAAGTTCGCCGTCGCTGGGCGCCCGGCCGAGTTCCCACTCCAGCGCCTCATACGCGCGCTCGACCTCGCGAGCGCGGTGGCGCACCGTGCGCGGAACCCAATCGAGCGAACGCAGCGCGTCGAGAATGGCGCCGTTGATGCGGGTGATGGCATAGGTTTCGAACTTTACCGCGCGCGATTGGTCGTACTTTTCGATCGCGTCGATCAATCCGAAGACGCCGTCGTTGATGAGATCGTTGATCTCGACGTTCGACGGCAGCGCGACCGAGATCCGGCCCGCAACGTACTTGACCAAATGCAAGTACTTGTGAATGATCGCTTCGCGGGATAGCGTTGCGCTAGCCGCGGCAAGCAATGGTGCGAAGTCCAAAGCGTAGTGCTTGCTGGTAGAGATATATGCGATCCGCCATCGTTCGCTCGCAATCTTCACTGAGCAATACCTCGGCGAGTCGCGGAGTCCTCGCAAGTTGGGTAAAGAGCAGCGAGTAGCGGCGCGGTTGCTCTTCTAAGTAACGCATGAGCCGCACGCGGTGAACGAGTCGCCGGCGGAAGCGCTCGTTCAGCAGCGAAGCGTAGCGCGCGCCTGCACGCTCCGGCTCTGCCCGGTAGCGAGCGATCGCGTCGGCGGCAAACCGCCCGCTCATCGCGGCTTCAAAAATTCCCTCGCCGTTGGTCGCGTCGACCAAGCCGGCCGCCGTGCCGCCGACCAAGAGACCGCCGTCGGCAACGCCTGGGCGGGGCATACCGGCATAGAGCAAATGGCCCTCGGTCTTGACCGCGACGATCCCGGAATCGGCGTACAGGCGCGCTCGGACCCGCGCCGTAAACGCGTTGAGCTCGGCGCGCAGCGTTACGCCGGCGATCTTCCCCATGACCCCGAGTCCAATCGCCAAATGATCGCGTTTGGGGAACATCCATCCGATGATCTGCCGTCCGTCGCGGCCGGCGTAGTAATGAAGCTCCAGCGTCCGGTATGCCATCTCGACGGCCGGACGATCGAGGTAGACGCGGTACTGCAACGTCGTCATCAGCCCGCGACGCCAGTGCTCCATCCCAACGCGCCCGAACGCCGGCGCGTCGAGCTGCGCCGTTGCGCCCGGCGCGAAGAAGACGTGCCGCGCGGCGACGGTTCGCCGTCGCCCGCTGCGCAGATCGGCGTACTCGACCAACGTCTGGCTTCGCTCGCGGCGGATTTCTCGAAAGAGCGCCTGCGTGCGTATTTCGGCGCCTTCGCACGCGGCAAGTTCCGCCATGGTGCCGTCGAGCTCTTCGCGCGTGCTGGTGTGCCCTGGGCCGAAGTTCAGCTCGTGCTCGACACCATCACCGTCGAAGAGCGCCAGGCGCGGCGTGTCGCAGTGCACCAGCGAGCGCGGCAAGTTGAAAGTCCCACAAAACCCGGGGCGCAATCCCGCCGCGCAGACCCGCTTGCGGCCCACGGTCGTGTCGCGTTCCAATACGAGCGTCGAAACGCCGGCGCGGGCCGCCTCGCGAGCGGCGGTCGATCCAGCCGGTCCGCATCCGACGATCGCGAGCTCCGTCCTCTCCATCGGAGTGCTGTATCCGCTCTCGCCGCGCCCAATCCCTGACTCGATAGGACTTACACCCCGATTCGGAGTAGGCAAGCCCGTCGGCCCTCCGGGGCCGGTATTTTTACCCCCCGCCATTTCAAGGATAGGAATGACCGCACAGACAGCGATTGAAGCCGGCCTAATCGGAGGTGCACTCGCCGTAATCTACGGAATCGTGCTGACCTTTTGGGTCCTGGCACAGCCGGCCGGCAACGAGCGCATGCGCGAGATCGCCGTCGCGATCCAAGAGGGTGCGATGGCGTTTCTGCAGCGCCAGTACCGTACGATCGGGATCGTCGCGATCGTCATGGCGATCATCATCCTCTTCGCTCCGACCCTCGGCAGGGAAGCCGCCATCGGGTTCTTGATCGGCGCGATTCTCTCGGGGGCCGCCGGCTTCATCGGCATGATCGTCTCGGTTCGCGCCAACGTGCGCACGGCAGAGGCCGCGCGCGGGGGTTTGGGACCGGCCCTGAAGGTTGCTTTCCGCGGCGGCTCGGTGACCGGAATGCTCGTCGTCGGGCTCGGTTTGCTCGCCGTCTCCGGCTACTACGGGATTCTGCTCGGCGTTAACCACGGTGACGTGAGCGTCTCGCTGGACGCAATGGTTGGGCTAGCGTTTGGCTGCTCGCTGATCTCGGTCTTCGCGCGTCTCGGCGGCGGCATCTACACGAAGGCTGCCGACGTCGGCGCCGACCTCGTCGGAAAGGTCGAGGCCGGCATCCCCGAGGACGATCCGCGCAACCCGGCAGTGATCGCAGACAACGTCGGCGACAACGTCGGTGACTGCGCCGGTATGGCCGCGGACCTCTTCGAAACGTATTGCGTCACGACGGTCGCCGCGATGCTGCTTGGGAATCTTCTCTTCGGCGCGACGCTCCCCGGGGCGGTGACCTTCCCGCTGCTGCTCGGCGCCGTTTCGATCGTGGCCTCGATCGTCGGTGCCATGTTCGTCGGTGTCGGCGGAGTTCGCCGTGCGAAGATCATGGCGGCGCTCTATCGCGGCATGATCGTTGCCGGCGTACTGGCGCTCATCTTCTTCTACTTCGTGACGCAGCGCGTTTTCGCCGGCGCAACCGGTGTCAGCGAGACCGGAATCTTCCTCTGCGCGGTCATCGGTCTCGTCATTACCGGGCTCATCACGTTCATCACCGAGTACTACACCGGCACCCAGTTCCGGCCGGTGCAGTATATCGCGAAGGCTTCGATCACCGGCCACGCGACCAATATCATCGCCGGTCTCGCCGTCTCGATGCAGGCGACGGCCTTTCCCGCGCTCGTTATCGTCGCCGGTATCCTTCTAAGCTATGGACTTTCAGGTGTGTACGGCGTCGCCATCGCCGTTATGGCGATGCTGTCGATGGCCGGCATCGTCGTCGCGATCGACGCGTTCGGGCCGATTACCGATAACGCCGGCGGCATCGCCGAGATGGCCGACATGCCGCACGACGTGCGCGACGTTACCGATCCGCTCGACGCCGTCGGCAACACCACGAAAGCCGTGACAAAAGGCTACGCGATCGGCTCGGCCGCGCTCGCCGCTATCGTGCTCTTCGCTTCATTCCTCCAGCAGCTGATCAACCACAAGTGCCCCGGCACCCCGACGGCGAGCTGCATCGAAGGCGTGCGCAACCTGTTCGCGATCGGCAATCCGTTCGTGCTCTGCGGCCTCTTCATCGGCGGGCTGCTGCCGTATCTCTTCGCATCGCTTTCGATGGAAGCCGTCGGCCGCGCCGGTGGTGCCGTCGTCGAGGAGGTGCGCCGCCAGTTCCGTGAGATCCCCGGCATCATGGCGGGCACGGCTCGTCCCAACTATGCTACAACCGTCGATATCGTTACGCGCGCAGCCCTGCACGAGATGATCGTGCCGGCGCTCATCCCCGTCGGCGTTCCCGTGCTCGTTGTGCTGCTCTCGTACTTTAACGTGCTGCCCGACGACACCGGCGCGCAGATGATGGGCGGCATCCTCGTCGGTTCGATCGTCACCGGCTTCTTTGTCGCGATCTCGTTCACGTCGGGCGGCGGCGCCTGGGACAACGCGAAGAAGTACATCGAAGACGGCAACTACGGCGGCAAGGGTTCGACCGCGCACCAAGCCGCGGTCACCGGCGACACCGTTGGCGATCCCTACAAAGACACCGCCGGCCCCGCGATCAACCCGATGATCAAAGTGCTCAACATCGTAGCCCTCTTACTCGTCGCATTCCTCGTGCACTAGCGCATCTCTTGTCATCCTGATCGGAGCGCCCGCAGCTTTGTCATCCTCAGCGGAGCGCCGAAGGCGCGTAGTCGAAGGACGTTTGTCATCCTGAGCGGAGCGCCGGAGGCGCGTAGTCGAAGGGCGTTTGTCATCCTCAGCAGAGCGCGCGCAGCTTGTCATCCTCAGCGGAGCGCCGGAGGCGCGTAGTCGAAGGGCGTTTGTCATCCTCAGCGGAGCGCCCGCAGCTTTGTCATCCTGAGCGGAGCGCCGGAGGCGCGTAGTCGAAGGACGGTGCTCAACATCGTCGCGCTCTTACTCGTCGCGTTCCTCGCTCAGTAACGCCGTCCCACACGCTTACGGCCGGTGATATTGCCGGAATTCGATAGGCGTGTTACGTTTGACATATGTCACAGTCGGAATTGTCACCTGGCAGGCGCCAGGGAGCGCGCGGGATCGTACGGGACCTGTTGCGGCAAACCTATCCGACGGACGATGCGATCATCGAGTCCGTGGGACGCGGGCTTCCACCATCGACGCTTGACGATCTACTCGACGCCGGGCTCTCGGACGACGAGATTGCGACCGTCATTGGCTTTTCCGTAAGGACCCTGCACCGCAAGCGCGATCGCCGCGTGCGGCTCGGCGTTGCCGAAGGCGATCGGGCCGTGCGCCTCGCGCGAACCCTTGCCGAGGCGGACCGCTATATCGGGGCACGTAACCGCGCATTGCACTGGCTGCGAACGCCGAACTGGAGTTTGGGCGGACGCCGGCCGCTCGATCTTCTGGCAACGGAACCGGGAGCGGAGATCGTGCGTCAAGCACTCGTCACGATCGCTTACGGCGGCGTGGCGTGATCGAAGTCTGGCGACTCGTACGCAGCGCTTTCTGTCCTAACCCTCGGGCGGCATTTAGCGGCGAGGGCGCCGCGATCGCCGGCGGCCGTTGGAATCGTCGCGGCACACGCGTCGCGTATGCATCGTGGACGAGATCTTTGGCGATATTGGAGATCCTAGCAACAATCGATCGCGTCGACGCACCGAGCGACTACGTATTCGTTTCCGCTACTTTGGAAGAGGCCGAAATCGACCGGCTTGCGACGCTACCGGCGACGTGGCGCGCGCCCGCACGGTCGGAAGCCAGCATCGAGATCGGGGAAAACTTCTTGACGGAGGTCAAGCACCTGGCGCTAGCGGTGCCATCTGCAATCGTTCCTGGGGAATACAACTACTTGATCAATCCGAGGCATCCCGGGTTCGAGTCGCTGCGCGTCACCGAAACCTTGGAGCCGTTCTCCTTCGACAGCCGCATCTTCGCAAAGCCGCTTTCGTATTAGGGGGCCTGATCCCGAGCCGGCTCGCCCGCGCTGACCACTCCATCGTCGGGGCCTAAGAGTTTGTGGATTGAGTTCGTTGGGCGGCCGCCCGCGGGGTAGTTATAGAACTTGAGCGAGCCTTTTCCAAACATCGAGTCGGGGGCTACCACATCGGCGACGATCAGGGTTCCGCCTTCGATTGAATAGAGCGACAGGCCACGCCGTATGCCCAGGATCGTAGTTGTGCCGACGAGCAGACCTCGTCTTCCACTGATTGAAAATCGATAGATCGATCTCTTGTGGTCGGAAACGGTCATGTAGGTTCCGTCCCACATCAAGTTACCGGCGACCGCGGGCCTTTTGTCCAACGCAATCTTCTTGAACTTGGTACTGCCGACGGGAAGTTCGACCAGCCTGAAGTGCCGGCTGTCATCGTAGCCGTCGACAAAGAGGTCGCCTTCCGGATCGTAGGCACAAGAAATGTAGATAAACAACGGAGCAAAGTATTGCGTTGGCTTATCGATCGGGGAAGAGTAAATCGCGATGCTATTTCTTATGCTATTGACATAGCCATACTCAGTAACGGCCAGTTTGCCGGTGGCCGGATCGACCGAGCAGGTAACCGGATGACGGCGCTTGTCGACAAAGGTTTCGATCGGGCTCGTGCCGCCATGCGCAAACTCAGAGACGTAGTCGCGCGCCGCATTCGCAACGTAAACGTCGCCGGCAGCATCGGTGCACTCGCCGTCGGGATAGTAGACGACGTTCTTGATCGTTTGCAGCAGCTTATTTTGCGGATATGAATAGATCTGAAGCTCGCTCTCGCCGTATTCACTCACGTAAAGCAGGTCACTGCCGCTACTCGAAAGCGGTCGCGCGCTTTCCGGTGCGGCTTGGTTGGGCGTGATGCCGTTAGTCATGCACGCTGCGAGCAGTGGTGCGGCCAGTCCAAACGCGGCCTTACGGATGACGTGCGCGGCTCTCATGGCCTTACCCCCGTTGCTCCTCCGGGAACCAAGCTGCCGATGCCGTCCGGGCAGCCCTCATTTACGCTGGTCGAAGCAAACCAGAGCTCTCCGTCCGAGCTAAACGTCAGCCCGGCCGGTACGCATCGGCGATGAGCCTTAGGCACCTTGACGGTCTCGATTGCCTTGGACGTAGTTATTCGCACAATCGCATCGGCCGTCGTGATCCAAATGTAGTTGTCGGCGGTGATGATCTGCCTAGTGCCTTCACCATGCGCGAGGCTAAACTCCCCAATGAGTTTGCCATCGGTTTTCATGCGGCCAACTTGCTCATTATTGCCGTCGCTCACGAACCACAGGTTGCCGTCGGGCCCCGATGTGATGCTGCGAACGTTCATCTTCGGATGGGTAAAGAAAACATTCACGCCGCCGTAGATGCTGGTGACGCTGGCGACCTGCGTGCCCGCACCGAACCACAGGGTTCCGTTCGAACCCATGACGATCCGCGAGGGTGCGATCCGCTCGAAGCCAGTTGCTATTGATTTCGTCGCGCCGGTTGAGGTGTCGATGTAACCGGCCAAGAGCCCATGGCCATAACTCTTCGAGAGCGCTTCAACCAGAAACCAAATGTCTTGGCCGACAACTGCACCTAAAACCAAATCGCAGTTCGTCACGCTGCAGTAAGGGTAGGGTTCGTGGTAGTACGCCACGTTGCCGCTCGTGTCCATGGCGCCGATGACGGTCGAGGCCGCTGTGCCAAACCAGATTCGGCCGTCCGGGCCGGTGACGAGTCCGGTCGGCTCGACCGAGTTGCAACCGGAGCATGGCGGGGGAACGAGGTAGCTGGTCGTACCCGCCGGCGTAAATTTCGAGATTGTATAGCCGGCGCTGCTCTTCGCTTGATTTACGTACCAGAGGTTGTTGTCGGGGCCCACAACCAGATTGCTACCGCTGTAGTCACTGTTCGGCGGCGCCGGAAAGTACTTGAGCTTGCCTAGGGTGCCGGCGGGCCCGAGAGTCCGCCCGCCCGCTATAGCTACCGGATCAAGCTGGCTTGGCGACGCGCCCGCGCAGCCGGCTAAAAGCGCTCCAGCTAATCCAAAACCCAGCGTACAGCAGACAAAACGTAACGCCGTCAATTGCGCCAAATCAGGTGCTCCGATCTTTTTGGGTGGCATTAAGGTATTAGGGGAACCTTTTCAGTCTCCCAAAGGCTTAACGTAGCATTGCGTTGACAAGTGCCCGTTAACGAACCTTGCGGTTTTGCGTTGGCATTAGAATTCCTGTACGTCCATGAACCAAACGTTCCGACTCGTAGAGCGCTGCGCACTTACATTGTCGATGGCCGCGCTTAGCGTGATGCTGCCGGCGCTCCCGCTCAGAGGATGGCAAGCATCTTCGTCTTGGCGAAAAACGCCAAGGCTGCTAGACTGTGGAAATGGGCACCAAGAACATCTCTCTCCCTACAGAGCTCGAGGCCTATATTGATGCGAAGGTCGAGTCCGGACAGTACGCTCATGCAAGCGAGGTTGTGCGCGACGGCATACGCCTTCTGATGAAGGAGGAAGCCGAGAAGCTCGCGTGGCTCCGCAACGCGATTGCCTAGAGCGAGGCTGCGATCGGTGCGGGCCAGATCTACACGCCAGACGAGGTCCGAGAAATGCTGCGGCAACGGCGTGACAAGTCTTGACGATTGAATATACCGCGCCGGCATCATTTGTCATGCTGAGCGAAGCGCCGTAGGCGCGCAGTCGAAGCACGGGCGTGCCTCGCAAGCCCTGAGCGAGCGCAGCGAGTCGAAGGGCGTTCTTTTCTCTTGGCAAAAAACGCCAAGGCTGCTAGAGTCTGGGAATGGGCACCAAGAACATCTCTCTCCCCAAGGAACTCGAAGCCTACGTTGATGCGAAGGTCGAGTCCGGACAGTACGCTCACGCAAGCGAGGTTGTGCGCGACGGCATACGCCTCCTGATGAAGGAGGAAGCCGAGAAACTGGAGTGGCTTCGCAACGCGATAGCTTTGGGTGAAGCAGACATCGCAGCCGGCAGAACTTTTACTTCACAAGAGGTGCGCAAGCAGCTCGCGCAGCGCTTGAAAGCTCACACAGCTCGCGCGCGGCGAAGTAATGAAAATTGAGTACTCCAGGCAAGCCACCTCCGATTTGGAGCAAATCGAGGATTACTACTGTGAAAGGGCAGGCCCCCAAGTCGCTGTGGATCTCCTCGACCGAATTACGGGAGCGCTCGACCGGTTAATTCGGCGCAACCCGAAGGCCGGCCGCACCCGCCACGACCTCGGACCGGACGTTCGGATGTTCCCTGTGCTGCCGTATCTCATTTTCTACCGGGTAACACGCAGTAGCGTTTACGTCATTCGGATACTGCATGGGCACCGCGACATTCGTCCGCCGCTCGCGTCGTTGCTCGTCGCCATTTAGGCGACGAGATTAGTTCGGTGTCGCGAGAAACGTTACCAGGGTCGCTCCTGAGGACGGACACGCGCCGCTGACGAGCTGACACGCTTGTCCGGCGACTTGACCGCTATCATTGATGCCGCCCACGCTGATGAGTTTCAGCTGCGGATACGTCTGTAACACCACCTTCGTAAGATCGGTCATCGTGCCGTTCTGCCAAATGTAGACGTCGGAGCTCGGGAATGAGACGCCCAGCACCACACCGCTGTTGTTGATCGAGGTCGGTTCGCTGAGCGCATCGCCGGGCAACGCACCGATGATCGTTGGCGCCGAGGCCGAATCGGTCCAGACCACCGAGATGAAATCGGGATTACCCTGCCGGTCGGTTTTACCGCGCTGGTTGAGAAAGCCGGCGATCTCGCCGTTATCGTTGATGGCGGTCGGCGTGTTCCACGAGACTCCGCCGATCGTCTTGAGTCTGATCGGCTTGCTATTTTTCCAGAGCACCGCGTGCCGCGCCGTAAAGCTTCCGACGGCCACGTAACAGATACCCGAGATGCCGACGACTTCACCTTGACGATTGATGGCCGTCGCCGCACCGTCGGGATCGGTCATTCCTCGCACCGTGACCGTCGGGAGGGCGGTGACCTTCCGTGAAGCGGCGTCCCAAACGGCCGGCAGAAACTGCAACACTTGTGGCGCGACGCAAGTCGAGTCGTGTTTCTTCGTCTCGGCCCAACCGACGATCTTGCGCTCGTCGTTCATACCGGCGCCGTAGCCGTTGTTTCCGCCCAGCGTCGGGAGCGCGCGCATGTGCCCGCTATGCCAAACGAATGCGAGACACGTTTTGCCGGAGCTCCCGTTATCGGGTAGAAACGCATGGCAGCTCCAACTCGTGCTCTCGCCGAGCGGATCGTTCTTCGAGGTCTCGGAGATGCCCGAAACATACCCGTGGTCGTTCTCCACCGGCCACTCGACCGCGCTGTTGGGGCCGCCTAACGTGCCAAGATCGGTCACGCTGCTGTTTTGCCAAAGCGCTGCGTGCATGATCGTGTTGCCCGATAGGAACGAGGTTCCCATTGGCCATCCGCGCTCGTTGATCGAATTCGCGGCGCTGTTCGTTCCGCCCAACGATGGGAGGACCGTAACCGTGTAGCCGCTGCCGGAGCCCGAAGCAAAAAACGCATGACTTGGAAGTGCGGCGCTTCCGCCGTTTCCCGGTGCGCAACCGCTCGCGATCGCACAAGCAACAACGATTCCCATAACTGGCTCTCTCACGTCCACCTCCAGAAAAGCTTTGCCGCAAGCGTAGCGGGCCGGAGGCGAACCCGTCGCTCACGTTCGGACGTTTTTAGTCACGATCGGACTGAAAATTGCGCTTAATTCGACATGTGGCAGGAGCGCGGGTGGGCCCGGCACGAGGACCGCGAAATGGTCTTCAGCGTGAGGGCGAAGAGCACGGATCGCCTGTGGAACGGCTTCGAAGCGATCCTCTACGAAGCATCGGCCGGTTTCTCGGAGCAACAGTTCGTCCGGCACAACGTGAGCATGCAAGTTGGACGGCCGCTGCTGGTTACCAGCCGTTGCAACGGCCAAACGCTTCGGCGGCTGCAGGTGCCCGGCGACGTCAAGATCGTGCCGCCGGGCGTGCCCCGGGTTTGGGAGACGGAATCGGCAACGACCAAGCTCTCGATGTATTTGAGCCCAGCGCTCCTGCTCTGCGCTGCCGAAGCGATGGGCGTCAACGCGGATCGCGTTGATATTTCACCGCAGCTTCACGTGCGCGATCCGCGCATCGAGCATATCGGTTGGGCCGTCAAGGCCGAGCTCGAGGCGTCCGAACCGCTCGGCCGGCTCTACGGCGACAGCCTCGGTCTCGCGCTGGCATCACATCTGCTGCGAACCTACGCTCCCGCGCACGCGCCGCGCGCCGATGCGCGCCTCTCACGGCGCCGGCTCGCACGAGTTGCGGAATACATTGCCTCGAATTTGTCGCAGGATCTCTCGCTCGCACAGCTCGCCGGCGTGATCGGCATGAGCCCATCGCACTTTAAGACGGTCTTCAAAGCGACCGTCGGCGTGCCCGTGCATCAATATGTGATTCGCCGCCGCGTCGACTACGCAAGCGGCCTCGTTTCAAGC
>JBARKF010000171.1:0-10827 GCA_049800655.1 Candidatus Cybelea sp. | reverse complement strand
CGCCGCGGCAATTCAAGATGATCCCATCGCAGCGCTCCGCCAAGTTCTTTTTATCGCGACCGCACGTCGTGCAACATGGCGACCCCGACTAACCCTGTCATCCTTGAGTCCTTCGCCCTTCGCCCTTCGACTACGGCGCTGCGCGCCTCCGCTGATGTGGAAATAGCTCCGGCGAAGGCGCGGAGCGGCCATTTCCATGGAGTATTGGGTGGGCCATCCGGGCCATGTTGTACTCAGGATGACAAGCTGCGCGCCTCCGCTGATGTGGAAATAGCTCCGGCGAAGGCGCGGAGCGGCCATTTCCATGGAGTATTGCGTGGGCCGTCCGGGCCATGTTGTACTCAGGATGACAAGCTGCGCGCCTCCGCTCGGATGACAACGTGCATTCGCTCCCGCTGAGGATGACAACGTGCGTTCGCTCCCGCTCAGGATGACAACGCGGGGGTTCTAAATCGCGTGCATCTCTGGGCGGTCGCAACGACCGCGTTCCTCGCAAGTGCGGTTGAAGCGATTGAAGCAGTAACGGTCGTTCTTGCGGTCGGCTACGTCCAAGGTTGGCGAATCGCACTCAGGGGCTCCGCCTATGCAAGCATCGCTCTCGTTGCGATGGTCGGAATCGGCGGCCCAGCGATTTTGCACTTCGTTCCGATCCGAATCATCCGGATCGCTATGGGTCTGTTTTTGCTTTGGTTCGGCTACGGCTGGCTGCGCAAGGCGGTCTTGCGGTATGCGGGCCGGATACCGCTGCGCGACGAGCATGCCGTCTTTGAGCGTCAGCTCGCAACGTTGCGCAACACGCGCGAGCAGCGCGCGGGACTTGCGGCAGCCTTTAACGGTGTCTTTCTCGAGGGGCTCGAAGTCGCAATCATCGTCGTGACGGTCGGCTCGGCGTCGAGCGGCGCATTCGAGGCCGCGGCAGCCGGCGCGCTCGCCGCCGTCGTCCTGGTCGGGATCGCCGCAGTCCTAGTGCGGCAGCCGTTGGGGCGCATTCCGGAAAACGCGTTGAAGTTCGTCGTCGGCGTCATGCTGGTCTCATTTGGGACATTCTGGCTCGGCGAAGGCTTAGGCATCACGTGGCGCTATGGGGATGCAACGCTGCCGATTTTGGCCGCCGGCTATGCGGGCTTAGCGCTCCTGATGAGCCGATTTCTAAGGTCCAGCGTAACGCCGCGAGCGGGCGCGTAAGTCCTCGCCTCTGCCGAGACTTCTTACTTACCCTTTGTTTATGGAGTAAACGCGAAGACCGTCCCGCAGCCGCCGACTGGAGCGCAGTCAGTGCCGCCGTTCTGCGTGGTGCCGTAGAGCGTGCCCTTCACGTCAATCAAGCTCGCTCCGGGGGAATGGCCATCGGAGCTATTGACGCCGAGGCTGTGCAACGTCTGCTCTGTGCCGGACGTACTAATGCTGAAGAGCGTACCGCCGTCGGCGCTGCCCCCGTCAAAGGTCGTGCCGTAGAGGGTGCCATTCACGTCGACCAACCTTGCGCGTGCGTTGCAGCCACCACCATAACTGTGGTACGCACCGCGAGCGCTGAGGCTTGCTTCAGCGTCCCCGGCGCGCCGATCATCGGCTGCGATCCGCCGCAGCCCACAAGCAATGTAGCGGCGAGGTTAATGGTAAGTGTGGACTGAGCGAAGCTTCTCACGCGACACCTCCAAGTAGATGAGCAAATCGGAGACGGTAAGTTCGGCACGACTGAGCTACGCCCCAGTCGAGCAAGCCGGACGGGCCGCCGAGCGAGCGCCGTTGGGGCAGAACGCGAGGCACGCATTCTCGCACGACTGCTTGCATCTTACGCACGCATCGGCGTCGACGCCCAGCGGACACGGTAGCTCGCTCGACTCATTTCTGGGGGATGCGAGTCGAAAAAGTCTTCGACTGTATTGTTCTCGCACCATTGCTGCAGGAAGTAGATCCACAGCACTAGCTCGAGATCGATCGCCGGGCCGCCGCCCTCACCGTTGGGGTAATGCGCGCGGAGGACAGAAATTCAGCCGCCCTTCGTCCTTCGACTACGTGCCTCCGGCGCTCCGCTCAGGATGACAAGCTGCGCGCGCCTCCGCTCAGTGGTAACAAAAACGGCAAGATCGTGCAGCTAAATCAGACTCTCCCTAAGATCCAGCGTGACGCCGCGAGCGGGCGCGTAAGCGAGATAGAGCGCGCTGCGATTTGGCGATTATTCGGGCGGTCAGTCGTTCGGTGGTCTAGCTCGCAGCGATCCGAAGCGACGCGCGTAAACGTGCGTGAACTCGGCACCGAATAACATGATCTGTGCCGAGTAGTACGTCCAGATTAGAAACGCGATAAGACCTCCGAAAGCGCCGTAGCCCGACGAGACGCCGGAGCGACCGAGATACCATCCCAGCAAGAATTGGCCCACAACGAAAAGCAGCGCGGAAACCGTAGCCCCAAGCCAAACGTCACGCCAGGCGATTCGCTGTTCCGGTAGATACTCGAAAAGCAACGCAAACAGCGCGGTAACCATCGTGACAGAAATTCCGAAGTCGAGCAGCTTTGCGACGGTTGGAGATTCCGGAACAACATCCACCATTGCGTGGCTGGCGATCGTCAAGACTGCGTTGACGCCGAGCGACACCAGGAGAAGAAACGCGATCCCCAGTACCATTCCAAACGAAAGCGCTCGCCTTTTGATCGTTTCAAGCAGGGTTTTCTTTTCTGGCGTCACGTCCCAAACGGTATTAAATGCCTCTTGCAGGGCGCTAAACAGACCGACGGCCCCAACGACGAACACCGTCCAGCCAACGAGCTGCGGCAGCAAGCCTGCCTTACGTTCAGAAAAGGTGGCTGTGACGATCGCTTGAACCCCATGCGCCGCCGATGCTCCGGCCGAGGACGACATATAGCCGTAGAGGCTGTCGAGAACCGCTTGATGTTGGCCCAGGAACAGCCCCACAATTTCTACGACGACGATAATCAATGGCGCAACGGCAAAGATTGTAAAATAGGCGATTGCCGCTGCAAGCCACTGAACTTTGTGACGCTGGAACTCGGTAAAGGTCTCTTTGATGAGCGGGACTACGGCAGTCGCGCGAGTCACGATCCCTTTGCCATGAAAAAGAACATACCGAGCGTTGCGGCACCCATAAGCGCGACGGTTCCCCAGCCCCAGGCGCGCGCGAGCAGCGAACTTTTCCATTCGCCCATAATCGACGACTTCGACGCCAGCCAGACGATGACTGCGAGAAGTGGTACGGCGGCAACGCCGTTGAGCACCGCTGCCCAGAACAACGCTTTGATCGCATCGACTCGAAGCAGGTCCATGGCGATGCCGATGATGATGCCGGCGGCGATAACGCCATAGAATTTCGGGGCGCGTTCGGGAGTCTCGTTCAATCCCTCACGGAACCTGAAGGTCTGGGCCGCGACGTAGGCCGACGATCCCGCCATTACCGGGACGGCCAGTATGCCCGTGCCGACCATGCCCAGGGTGAACAGCAGTTCCGCAAAACGCCCGGCCAGCGGCCGCAACGCCTCGGCGGCCTGCTGCGCCGTGGCAATGTTGTGTCTTCCGTGGGCTCCAAGTGTGGCGGCGGTCGTCACGATAATAAAAAAGGCGACGAGATTGGAGAAGATCATCCCGGCATTCACGTCTGCATGCATGTCTTTGACCGCCGGCTCATCGGTTCCGCGTCGCGATTCCAACGTGACATTTCCCGACGCCTTATCCTCCTCGACCATCAAGGACGCTTGCCAGAAGAAGAGGTAGGGAGTAATCGTCGTTCCCAGGACGCCGACCATCGTCGAAAGCCAACCGGAATCAAAATGGAACTGAGGCGTGACGAACTCCCGAAGCACGTGTGGCCATGGAGGGTGGACGATAAAGGCCGTAACGACGTATGCGAAGAGCGACAACGTTAACCATTTGAAGAAGCGCGCAATGACACCGTATGAGAGCCAGACCTGAGCGGCGATAAGGCCGACGCCAAAGAAGAAGACCCACGCGTCGACGGGTATCGGAACGACAAGATGTGCCGCGTCGGCCATTCCACCCAGATCGGCTCCGACGTTAAACGTGTTGGCGACGATGACGAGCGAAGCCAGCGCGTACGCTATCGGCAACGGCAGACGCTTGCGCATCAGGGCCGCAAGCCCCTCGCCCGTTACCATCGAAATCCGCGCGCACATGCCTTGAATGACAGCCATCATTGGAGTCGATATCAGCGTCAGCCATAGCATAGAAAAGCCGGTCGTCGCGCCGGCGACCGAATACGTCGAGATGCCCGACGGATCGTCGTCGGCCGCGCCAGTGATGAGCCCGGGTCCCAGAATCTTAAAGAACCGGACGAATCCCTGCGCGGCCGCTACAAACCGCGTATTTGCTGCCCGAGTGTCCATGCAGTAGTCTTTATCGCTCCATGCTGAGGGTTCGAGAGAGTATGCCCATCGGCCGGCGCGCAGAAACGCGCTTAACCTCGTGCGGATCTTGTCGCTGCAGGTTTAGCGGGCCAAGCTCTCGGTTATAACGTCTTAACCGCCAATATTTCTAAAGACAAAGGATTTATCGTGCTCAAAACGCTCAGCGACCTATTTTACGAAACCCTTCGAGACATGTTCTATGCCGAGAAGAAGATTCTCCGGACGCTTCCCAAGCTGGCGAAGGCGGTTAACTCGGACGAGCTGCGTGCGGCCTTCCTGCATCACCGCGATGAAACCGAAGGACAAGTTGAGCGGATCGAGCGCGTCTTCGAGCTTATCGGCAAACCCGCACGCGGAAAGACTTGCGACGCGATCGACGGCATCCTTGAGGAAGGCAACGAAGTGATGCAGGGCTTCAAGGGCAGCCCAGCATTGGACGCGGGTCTCCTTGCCGGAGCGCAAGCGGTCGAGCACTACGAGATCTCTCGCTATGGAACGCTGATCGCCTGGGCCAAGAAAATGCGGTTGTCGGAAGCGCCGGATCTCTTGCAAGAGACGCTGGAGCAGGAAATCAAGACCGACGAGACGCTCACCCAAATCGCGAAGAAGGCCGTCAACGCCGCCGCAATTGCAAAGTAGCATTTCGCAGCCGCGCGAGCCTTAAGGCAAATCTCATCCTAGTGCCGACGGCTCCAAGCTTCCTAAGCCCTTCGTCCTTCGACTACGGCGCTGCTCGCCTCCGCTCAGGATGACAAAAAGCCTCGCTCAGGATGACAAAAAACGGTGCCGCTCAGGGTGACAAAAAACGGTGCCGCTTAGGGTGACAAAAAATGGCGCAGCTGATGTGGAAATAGCCCCGGCGAAGGACCGGGGCGGCCATTTCCATGCCATTCCGGGTGGCACGTCCGGGCCATGTTGTACTCAGGATAAACTGGGCGCCGTAGTCGCAGGACGCGCAAGCGATCGCGATGAGCTACACCATTGTCATGGATGACAAAACGGCGCTGAGGATGACACAGGAAGATCGTGCGTCTAAATCGGACTCTCACGCGGTCCGGCAGTCGCGGGTAATGAAGACGACGACATGGACACAGGCGTCCCGCCGCCCGAGGGCTGCAGACACGTCATGCAGGTTTACGGCAGCGAGCAGGCGCTCGTCGAGCGCGTCGGTTCGTATCTTGCCCACGAAATAAACATGGGCCGCCACGCCGTTGTGATTGCGACGCCGCCGCACAATGCGGCGTTCGCGCGCGAGTGGCAACGCTGTGGAATCTCCGCCGCCGAAGATTCGGCGCCGTTCACGTTCCTCGACGCTGACGCTACGCTCACAAAAATTCTCGTAAACGGTTACCCGGACGAACACGCTTTCGACGAAAGCGTCGGCGCGTGCATCCGCGGTCTGGCTGCGCGTTCAGACATTGCGGGGGTAAGCGCCTACGGCGAGATGGTCGGGGCACTCTGGGGGGCCAAGCAGTTCCCAGCGGCGATTCGTTTGGAGCAGCTCTGGAACAATCTGCTCAAGAGCGTCCCGATTCGCCTCTTCTGTAGCTACCAGATCGACGTCTTCGGACCCGATTTCGATCCCGACCTTCTCGCCGCAGTGCTGTCCGCGCACCACGAGCTCTTGCCCTTCGATTCGGCGCAAGTGCTTTCTGTGGCGCTCGATCCGGAGCACGCGGGCGAGATCCTCAAGCGTACGCAGGAGTATTACGCTTCGGCGTCCTGACGCCGTGTAAGCGGCAGTACCAAGCGAAGCTCGGTTCCACGGTCCGGCAAGCGAAGCGCTGACGCATCGGTCACGAACTTGCGCATGAGGAATAATCCCCGGCCGGTTTCGTCGGTGCAATCCTTTGGAAGCTGTCCCCGAAGCTCTAGCAACCCGGGGCCATCGTCGCGGATCAGGACGACCGGGCGCTCTTCACTCCACTCGACCCGAACCTCGACTAGCCCGGGTGCGTGGTCGACGGTGTTGGCGATCGCCTCGCCGATGGCGAGCTCCGCCGAAAAGAGGTCACCGTCACAGGCGAACTGCCCCAGATAGCTCATTATGCTGGAGCGAGAAAGGTTAGCGGCGTGTGGGTCGCTCGAGTGGAAACGCCACGTGCCCGGCTCCGGTTGAAGCGTTGGAAACCTTCGAACTAACTGCGCGGACGGGAATTGCAGCATCATCATCGCGACGTCATCTCGCGGCGTGGCGCCGTTGAAGATGATTTCCGTCGCCGCTCGAGCCGGTTGCGGAAGCGAGTTTCCAACGAAAAGCGCAAGGGTGCTGCGCAGGCGCTGTTCGCCCGCGAGAAGGTCGCGTGCGAACTCCGTCAGGCCGTCCGTATAGAGCGCAATGACGGTTTCGGGCTCGATCGTAATGGTGACGTTTTCATATCTACCCTGGTATCCACAGCCAAGCGGCGGCTCACCGTAGCGCAACAGCTGTGCCGGTTCGTCGCTTCGGTGCGCGACAACCGGGGGCGGATGTCCGGCGTTGGCATAGGTAATAGATTGCAGCGTCGAATCGATGAAGCCGACGATTGCGGTTACGAGGAGGTCTGGATCCTGATGGGTCAAGATGCGATCGACGCGACGCAGGATATCACCGGGGTCGGTAACCTCGAAGGCGAAGGCGAGGATAGCCTGTCGTAAGCGTCCGACGGCGACGGAGGCATCGAGTCCGTGACCGCCGACGTCGCCGATAGAGAACAAGAGACGCCCGTCGGGCAACTCGAGCGCGTCAAACCAGTCTCCACCCACGAGAGCATCCTGCTCTGCAGGAATATAGTGCGCGTCCAGGCGGAGGCCAGGGCGTTGCGGCAGTTGCTTGGGGAGGAAGACGTTCTGAAGCGTTTCAGCAACGCGCTTCATGCGCTCGTGCGCCATCTTCCGCGCGTCGATGTCGACGTTGCTCCCGTACCACCGGACAATTCTATCGTCTTCGCCGCGCAGGGGCTCGGCCCGCCCTAAGAACCAGAGGTATTCGCCATCGTGCCGCCGCAGCCGATACTCCATCTCAAAGGCCTCGCCGCTCGCCAGGCAACGCGGCCAACGCCGCATGACTTCGAGAAGATCGTCCGGGTGAAATGTCGTTTGCCAGCCCCACCCGAGCGCGTCATCGGCCCGCTGTCCGGTGTATTCATACCAGCGGGCGTTGTACCAGTCGATCGATCCTTTGGCGTCGGCGGTCCAACAGATAACGGGGATCGCTTCGGCCAAGATACGAAAGCGGCGCTCCGAGTCTTGCAAGCGCTCCTCGATGCGTTTGCGCGCTTCATACTGTTTTGCGTTTGCGATCGCAAGGCCGGCTCGACGCCCGAGCTCGAGGGCAAACGTCAAGTCCGAGTCGTCAAAGTACTTTCCCTCGGTCGTGGAGACGAATGTCAGTGCACCGAAAATAGTCTCCTGAGCCGTCACCGGCACGACGATTTTCGACCGGTATCCGAGCTCTCGCATGTACCGAAGGTGCTCTCTGGAAGCGGCGTGGTCCGCATAGGTCTCTTCGCTCATCCTAGGGACGAAGAAGGGCACCCCGGTGCGGCTGACCATCAGGACGGGATGCGTACCGAACTCCTCGATATAGAATGTCTCAGCGAGGTTTCCAAGGCTCTTTTCCTTTTCGGGATTCCGGTGAGCCACCGAGGTCACGTAAAGGCGCTCGGACGTTTCGTCGAGCAAATCGAAGAGGCAAAGATCGGCAAACCATTCAACGGCCAAGTGCGCTACGTTGAAGAGTGTCCTCGGTACGTCGAGCGATTGATGGAATATCTCTCCGGCCTGAACCAAGAAGCGCAGACGCTTTTCGTTTCGACCCTCTTGGGCGACCCGGGAAACCTTCATGTCCTTCATTTCCCCAAAAGATCGGCTAGCACGCGTACCGATAAAGCAGGCAGCCGCAGGTTTCCGGGTTCTTCTACATCGAGACCTCAACGCCAAGCCGCGCGTGGGCGTCTGCAGGAATGCCCAGCGTCGAAGTAACGCTTCGGGCATTGCGGCGCAAGACCACGTACGTAGCCCGCCAGAACGCGCGGAATATTCCGCGTTCGACCGGCACGATGTGCGGATCGGCGCTGTAGTAGGTGGTGTCGTCGCCGCCAATATGGAGTCCCGCCGAAGCACACGCATGAGTTATGCGCGCGATGTCGAGTCTCTCCATGAACCCGAAGCTCGCCGTTACGCGTACTAAACCTTCGGAAAGGCATTCGATGGTGACGCGCTGCTCGCCGCTGACGTATGGCTCGGTAGAGGGGATGATCGTTAACAGCACGATTTTCTCGTCGACGCTGTGCGTGCGCGCCCAGTGGTGCCGAAGAACGAAAGGGATACCTTCGGGATCGCCGGTTAGGAAAACGGCGATTCCCTGATATGGAACTCCCAAACGCCCTTCCACGTCGCGAAGAAAACTGCATACTGGTTGTGATTGCTCGAGTTGGGCGAGCGCGACGCGCCGCCGCCCTGCCCTCCAGGCGCCGGCAACGACAAAAATGACGGCGCTCACTACGAGCGGAATCCAGCCGCCTTCCACCACCTTCGGGAGGCTGCCGATCACGAACAGTGATTCTACGGCAAGGAAGGGGAGCGTTGTAAGAAGCGCCGCGGTGAGGCTCCAGCGAAAATGCACGCGAACGACCTCGAAATATGCAATCGACGTCACGATCATCGTCCCGGCGACGGCGAGACCGTAAGCGTTGGCAAGCCGCGCCGAGCTCTGGAACGTGAGCACGAGCACGATGCAAATAATCACGAGCAATCGGTTCACAAACGGGACGTAGACCTGGCCGCGGTGTGCCACCGATGTATAGATCACTCGCATCCGAGGGATGAAGCCCAGGCTGATGCCCTGTTTCGTGAGCGTGAAGACCCCCGAAATGAGCGCCTGCGATGCGATGACCGTCGCGGCAGTAGCGATTGCAACGACGGGATAGAGCGCCCAACGAGGCGTCAAGAGGTAAAATGGGTTCACCAGGCTCTCCGGCGCGGCTAGGACCAGCGCGCCCTGTCCGATATAGTTTAAGACGAGCGCTGGAAAAACAACGACGGTCCAGGCAACCGCGATAGGAACGCGTCCGAAATGCGACATATCGGCGTAGAGTGCCTCAACCCCCGACACGCAGAGCACGATTGCGCCGAACACTGCGAGGCCCGCGAAACCGTGATGCGCAAAGAATCGCACGATATAGAGAGGATTGAAAGCCTGGAGAGCCGCCGGATACCTGGCAATCCCAAGCAGCCCGAGGAATCCGATGATGGCGAACCAGGCTAACATGATCGGCCCAAAGATCGAACCGATTCGCCCCGTGCCGCGGCTCTGCACGAGGAACAGTGCGATAAGGATTCCGACGGCGATCGGCACGATATACGGCTGAGCGTCCGAAGTCGCCACGCCGAGCCCTTCAACCGAAGAAAGCACCGAGACGGCCGGAGTGATGATCCCATCGCCAAAGAGCATACCGGCGCCGAGAATAACCAAAAAGGTGAGCCAGCCGGCTTTTGGCGGCACGCCGCGTTTGACCGCCGGAAGGACGAATGCGAGCAGCGCCAGGATTCCGCCTTCACCGCCATGCGCGAGTCGCATTACCATCCCGATATAGCGAACGAAAACGATGAGAATCAGCGACCAAAGAACCAAGCTCAACAATCCCAACACGTTATCGTGGCTGGGAGCGACGCGCAGCAGGCCGACGAAGGATTGACGGAACGCATAGAGCGGGCTCGTTCCAATATCACCAAAGACGATGCCGAGTGCCCCAAGAGCTAACGCGGCCCGAAGTGGCGGGTCCGTGTTAGGCTTCGGCATTTTTTACTCCTCCGGCGCCATCTTTCCCCACGAAAAGCCCTCGAGTAAACGTCGCCTCGTAAACTCCAGGCGCGTTTGGCCGGAAACCGCTCGGGGAATCATACCCCGCATACCTACTCAAGAAAGGCGGAAGAGATGGGCATTCTTACCTGGATTGTTTTTGGCTTGATCGTCGGTGCCATAGCAAAGTTCTTAGTACCGGGCGAAGGGCCGGGCGGACTGCTCGGGGACATCGTTATCGGCATCGTGGGCGCGGTGATCGGCGGGTTCGTTTACGGCTTCTTCGGTCACGCGGGAGTCACCGGATTCAACCTTGGCAGCATGGTCTGCGCGCTGATCGGCGCGATAATCCTTTTGGCGATTGTGCGGGCCGTCAGCCGTCCGGCAGCAGCCTAACATATCTGATGCGTGAAAGTACTCCTCTTCGACCTCGACGGGACGCTTGTCGACTCCACTTATCAGCACGTCGCCGCGTGGACGAAAGCGTTTCGCGACGCGGGGCTTCAGACTCCGGTCGTCGAGATCCATCGGCGAGTGGGGATGAACGGAGCGCTGCTGCTTAAAGCGCTCGACCGAACCTTCGAACTTGGATTATCGCAAACACAGAAGGTCGCACTCGAACGAGCGCGTGCGGATGCCTTTGCGCTCGTTCGCGAAGAAGTGATCCT
>JBARKF010000170.1:0-18236 GCA_049800655.1 Candidatus Cybelea sp. | reverse complement strand
GTTTTCCAAGTAGGGTCGGCTTCGCACCCAAAGATTTGCGTTGTTTTTCGCCAAACGACCCGAACTTGTTGTTCGGACACTTGCCCGCCTGCGACGTATCGATCCAAAATGGCTTGATATCGCGAGTTGCCGCATTCGATGACGATATCGTCGACAGTTTGTGTGAAATCCGGATCGGTAAGCAGACTATTGAGCAGTTCCAGTTCGTTCTCGCCGCCTTTGCCTTCAATGTGGTCCAACGCGAGGACGGGGAAGCGCCTCGACGCTGCGATCATGAACCTGGTGGCATCCTCGGGTTGAGTTGCGGACGATCCACCGCACCCCGCAAGCAACGCCGCAACGGCGACGCTAAAGGCGAAGCGAGCCAACTTAGAGCGGCTGCCTGAGGGCGAACATTAAAGAAGAAGACCCCGTGCGGAGCTCAGCTCACCGGGGCGCTAGCGCCCGACGTGTAGGCTAATTGTCGCGATCGGAGGGCTGCCCGTGTTGTTGAGGATCGCTGTAAATTGGCACTCATCCTGCCCGCGGCTGAGCGCTCGGAAGAAGTACGTTACATGGAGATAGCCCGAGGGATTCCCGTGGTCGCGGCCATGCTTGGCTGAGATTTGGGTGCCGCGCTGGCAGTAGAGCGGCGCGGTGTAATAGCCGTCTGGTCCCCAGTAAGTAAGAACAGCCTTCGCGGGGCGGATTTCGCCGTAGCGTAATCGCACGCTGGCCTTGTTCCAAAAGATGTTGCCGCTGCTATATTGCTGCTGGGCGGAAGGTGCTGGAGCCGATCCGATGGGCGACTGCGCTCCGGTGCAGCCCACAAGGACCGCTGTGAGGATGCACGTCGCCGGCAAGAAGTAGCGCATAACCCCGAGTTCGTTGGCCTCACGGCTTTTCTTGCACGAACGCAACGTTCGCAGCGCGCTGCTCGGGCAGGTTTTTGCCCCGATTCTGCGGCATCGTCGAGCTTCGGAGGATAACGATGCGCTCGACGATACCGCTTTTGGTTGCTATTCTTTCGATTCTCGCCTGGACGGGCGCGGCCGCTCCGTCGCCGTCGACGGTTTCGTCCGACACGGCGCTCGTCGGTTGGGCAGCCGGCCCCGGCGTGCAGGCCGAGCTCATGGCCGAGCAGACGATGATGCGCGTCCCGAGCAGCGAGAATGCGATGGAGATCGAGCGGCATCTTTCGTCGGTGCCGCATCGCGCGGGTTCCGCGGCCGACCACACGACCGCGCTCTACGTCAAGGAGCGTTTGAGTCGCGACGGCTTTACCACGCGCATCCAAGAGTACCAAGTTGAATTTACCGGTCCGCTCGAGCAGAGCCTTACGATGGTATCGCCGCGCCGCATCGACTTCGACATGCTCGAAGGCACGCCCGGACGTCCGACCAAGTGGGAACGCATGGCGGGGCCGCCGTTCCTGGAGGAGTCGGGCGACGGCACCGTAACCGGCCCGGTCGTCTATGTCAACGGCGCGTCGAAAGCCGACCTCACGGAGATCGACGCCCAGCACGTCAGCCTCAAAGGCGCGATTGCGCTCGTCCGTCTCGGCGCTCCCGGCGGCGGAGGGTTTGCCGGCCTCGATCCCAGCTGGATAGCTTACAATGAGCTGCGCAAACGTGGCGTCGTCGGCATCTTAGAGTTCATGGATCCCGCGACCACGGGCTACGGCGGCGGTGCGATGTGGCCGAGCGGCAACTACAAGAACACGAACATGGCGGAACGGATGGGTGGCATGTCGCCGCGCGGCTTCATGATGTTTCCGCCGGGCGATCCGACGATGGCCGGCAAAGTTCCGGTCGTCGGTGCCGCCCACAAAAGCTGGAACGATATCCCGCATGCGACGATTCCGGAGCTGAGCATCACGCAGAGCACGGCGCGCACGCTGCTCGCCGGCATGACCGGGAGCGCGGTTCCGCAATCGTGGCATGCCATGTTCGAGTTCGTGCAGCGCTTCGGCGGAAACGAAGTCGTGCGGGTCCACACCAAGTTCGAACGCGAACTCAAAACGATCTGGTTGGTCTTCGGCGACATGCGCGGCAGCGAGCAGCCCGATTCGATCGTCATGATCGGCAGCCACCGCGATGCGATGACCTACGGTGCAATCGACCCCGGCAGTGGTACGACCGACTTGCTGCAAGATGCCGACGCGTTTCACGCCCTCGCGCTGCAGGGCTGGCGACCGAAGCGCACGATCGAGTTCGCATCGTGGGATGGACACGAGCTCGGACTCTACGGCTCGGCGGCGCTGATCTACGAAAACGGTCCGGCGTTGCGCAAGAACGTCTTTCAGTACATCAACACCGATCAGCTGACGACGGGCAATCCCTTCATCGTGAGCGCTTCGCCGGGGCTCTACGCGTTTATGAAGCAGATTTGCGACGTCGTGCCCGCGGCCGACGGCAGCGGCATGCTCGGCGCGCGCGACCAACGAGTGCGGCCGCTGCTCAATCCGATTAGCGGCGGCTCCGATCATCAGAATTTTGCGTACATGCTCGGCGTGTTGAGCACGTCCAACGGCTATTACGGTTCGTTCGGCGCCCATCACACGGCCGAGGATAACCTCGACGGCTTACGCACCTACGATCCCGGCATGCGCGAGGCTGTCGTTACCGCGCAGGTGACCGGCATCCAAGCGATGCGGGCGGCCAACGCCACGGTACAACCGCTGCGCGTCGAAGAAATACCAACGCAGATGCTCAAAGACCTGATGGCTGTCCAGCTCAAGTCGTTCGAAGATAGCAACGGCACGGTGACGTTAAGTGGACTTCGCGACGCGCTCAATGCCTATCAAGCCGAGGCGCACGCCACCGATGTGGCGATGCAGCAAGCCGAAGCGAAAGGCGACGTCGCCGCCATGCAGGCGATCGCCGTCCGCGAGCAGGCTTCGCGCGATGCGTTCTTTATGCCCGACGGTCTTTTGCAGAACTCTTACTATCACACGATTGACCGCGTCTTCACAAGCTTCCCCGAGATCGTCTTCGCGGGCGGGAAGGCCGACGTAAGTAAAAAAGGCTACGACCGTATGATGGCGGCTATCACGAACGCGACGGCCGCGCTGAAAACCTAGCGCTGCTCGACGCGAGTTAACCGCTGGCGGATGTCGTCGAATGAGCGGGCGACGCCGCGAAACCCTTCTTCCACCCGGGTGTCGAGTGCGCGGAACCGCCGGTCCCAGCGCTCCTCCATTTGGTCGAAGCGGCGATAAACGTCGGCAAAACCGAGCTCGGTCGCATTGCGCAAATCGAGGATTGCATTCAGCAGTTCTGTGTACCGAGCGTCATCCATTTCTCAATACGAACATACGATTGTTATCGTGATGTTTCCTGGCAGTTACAGTAGCGCCAGGATCTCGGCAACCGTGCCGATTTCTCCGATGCGCGGAAAGATGAGTCGCAGCGCACGGTCGTGCGCCTCATCGGAGAGGTCGGTCATTGCATCGGGCGCAAAGGTTAGATTGTAGCCGCGCTCGCAAGCGTCGCGAGCGGTTGACTCGACGCCGATGCTCGTCGAGATGCCGCAGAGCACGATGTTGGTAACGCCCCGCCGCCGGAGCTGGAGATCTAAGTCCGTGCCGTAAAAAGCGCCCCATTGCCGCTTGTGAACGAGGACGTCACGCTGCGCGTCGGCACGGAGCTCGTCGGCATACTCGAAGAAATCCGCCGGCCGCTTCGCCGTAACAGGCGCCGACTGCGTGCGGCTTTTCAGTGCGTCGCCGCCGCTCGGAGACCAGCCGACGCGAACGAGGACGACGGGGCGTTGACTAGCGCGAAAGGCATCGACGAGCCGCACGACGTTCGCCAAAACACGGGCCGTCGGATGGACCGTCGGCATCGCGAGGATGCCTTTCTGCATGTCGATGACGACGAGCGCGCTCGCCGGATCCAGCATAGTGACCGGCATTTTGATGCCGGTTCGGGATGGCCGAGCAATCTCTTGTAAGCGAGCAGGTGCACGCTCGCGGAACCCTTTGTACCGTGCCGGCGGTCGCATTGTGAACTATGCCCGCTCTTGCTACCCGAATCTGTCCCGTCGAAACGCGCGAAGAGCTGCTCTACCTGCTGACGCGCGCCTCCGAGCTCGAGCACGATCTCGCCTGTTCGTATCTCTATGCCGGGTATTCGATCAAGTCGCTTCCCGGTGAAGGCGGTCTCACGTTTGACGAGCACGTTGCCGTGCGGCGTTGGAAGCAAAAAATTGCGCACGTCGCCGTCGAAGAGATGCTGCACCTGGCGCAGGTTTCGAATATTCTTACTGCCGTCGGCGGCGCACCGCATTTTGTCCGCGGCACCTTTCCGCTTCCCGCGTCGACCTTCCCATTCGGCATCGAAATTTCGCTCGAGCCGCTCTCTCAAGCGTTGATCGAGCGGTTCGTCTGCTACGAGATGCCGCACGAAGGCGTTTTGTCCGCGCAGGAAATGGCGCAATTCGACGAGATCCGCCACCGCCAAGTCGTCGACGAGGATCGAATCGAACTTGCGCGCCAGCAAAACGCCATCGAGCCTTTCGACATCGACTTCCGAACGGTCGGTGAGTTCTACAAAAAGATCGAGTCGGCATTCAAGTGTGATAACGCGGACCGGCTTTTCATCGGCGACCCGGCCGTGCAGGCGAATCCGTGCTATCTCGATCTGCCCAAAGAGCTCGTGCAAGTCGTGGACGCCGACTCGGCGTGCCGCGCGATCGATATGATCGTCGAGCAAGGCGAGTCGCCCACGGCGGCGCATCCCGGCGCGCATTTCGTCGTTTTCAATGAAATTCGACGGGAGCTCGAGGCGCTCTCACTTCAAGCCGAGCGCGAAGGGCGCATCTTCGATCCTTTCCGGCCGATGGTGAGCAATCCAAGTACGCGAGGCAGCCGTGACTTTGCCGGGACGAATCGCATTACCAACCCGGTGGCCCAGGAGCTCGCGGAGCTCTTCAACGGCGTCTACGATCTAATGCTGATGATGCTCGTGCGCTTCTTTGCGCACGGCGGCGAAACCGAAGAGGAAATGCGCCTGTTGGCGCGCGGAACGCTTCGTATGATGGCATCGGGTCTGCGTCCGCTCGGTGAGGCGCTGGCTCGGACGCCGGCGGGACCCGAGTATCCCGGCAAAACCGCCGGTCCGACGTTCGGCATCGCTCGAAGCGTCCATCTGCTCGCGCACAAAGAAGCCGCCTGGATCTTTTTCCTCGAGCGTCTCTACGATTTGGCGACCCGCTTGACACGGCTCGGCGAAGAGGCGTCGCTGCCACAGGAGGTTCCAGAAGCTGCGGCGGCGATGGAATCCGTGGCCGAACATCTCACGCCGTTCATTCCGGCGAAGTTTTCAATGACCGTTCGCAGCGACGCCGACGAGCGCAACGCGCGCACCACCATCCGCGCCGAAGTCGACGGGCCGTACATCGTCCGTAATCTGCGGAAGCTGACGAACTCGCTCGGCGAATCGCTGGCGGTGCGGCCGATCGTCGCGCTCTGCCGATGCGGCGGCTCAAAGATCAAGCCCTACTGCGACGGGACGCATGCAACCAACGGCTTTTGCGGGGCCAAGTCGCCGGATCGCACGCCCGATCGCGCCGACACCTACGTCGGCCAAGAGCTCGTCGTGCTCGACAATCGCGGCACGTGCTGTCACTTTGGCAACTGCACCGACCAAGAGCCGAAGGTCTTTCACAACAGTTCCGAGCCGTTCGTTACGGCCGACGGAGACGATGCCGAGAAGACCGTCTCGATCGTCCGCGAGTGTCCGTCCGGCGCCCTCGGCTTCACGAAAGACGGCGTGAGCTATCATGGCGAGGATCGCGAGCAAGAAATTTACGTCGCGCACAATGCGAGCTACTACGTGCGCGGCGGTATCGAGCTCGAAGGAGAAGCGATGAACAAGGGCGCGTCACACGAACATTACGCGCTCTGCCGTTGCGGCCACTCAAAGAACAAGCCCTTCTGCGACGGCTCCCACTGGTACGCCGCCTTCAAAGACGACGACAATTAAGACGAAAAACTAAATTTGTCGTCGTAAGCCGCATTGTCATCCTGAGCCGCGTTGTCATCCTGAGCGGAGGCGCCCTTCGACTCGCTGCGCTCGCTCAGGATAAACTGGGCGCCGTAGCCGAAGGGCGCATGAGACGGGCTCAGGGTGAGAAGGATAACACCGGGTCCTTAGGTGCGAGGCAGCTCGAAGTGGAGCGACTTGCGGAACGCCTTCACGGAGCGAGTTAAGTTCTCGGTATCTTCCGGATCGGCATTCTCTTGGAGCCGCGGAAACGCTTTGTTCTCTTCTTCGTCGATGTGGGCGAGCACGGCCTTATGGAACTTCTTTGCCTTTAACGTGAACTCGGCGCCGTCGCGTTCCTTGAGCAACGAGTCGAGTTCGAAGACAAGTACGTCGGCTTCGGCGGTCTCGTGATAGAGGTGCTGCGACTCGGTCTTGCTGCCGCCGACTTTGTCGATGGCAGGATAGACAAGATTCTCCTCGGTGGCGTTATGAATTGTCAAAACGCCTTTGAGTTGTTCGAGCACTTCCTTACGCCGAGACCCTTGAGTGCTGGTTAGCTCGTCGAGAAGGCTCTTGATGACTTGGTGATCGTTCTTGAGAATTTCTACCGCGTCGCGTCCGCGCGTCGGCAGCAGTGTCGTATCGATTTGCATAAGCTTTCGATACCCTGCTCCGAGGGGCGTAAAACCCAACACGAAAAAGGGACGGTTTAGGAGGCGCTCGATACCATCCTCGCGTTGCGCGTGCGGCGCGTTGCGCCGGTTACGGCAATAATCGTCTTTGCCATAGAAGCCTTCTTGCCCCCGCTAGCGGCATTAGCGTTCGGGAACTATTTCGCAGCGGCTTCCGATTTCACGGCTACGATTCGGGCGATCGAGCTGGCTCGCGAACTTGGGCGTCAAACGGCCTTTAGCGAGGTCTCCGAACGAGAACTCATCCCCGGCCCGAACGCCTCAGCCAGCGACATTGAGGAGTTGGCGCGCGCCGGCGCGACGAGTTTTGGTCACCCGGTCGGCGGCTGCAAGATCGCTATCGACGAAATGGCCGTCGTCGATCCGCAACTGCGCGTTCGGGGCGTCGAGGGTTTGCGGGTGGCCGATTCTTCCGTAATGCCTCGCATCCCCACCGGGCCTACGAACGCACCAACGTTTATGGTTGCGGGCAAAGCGGCAAAGCTGATCGCGTCATGACGCGGCTACGGCTTTCATGATAAGACTGGAGACTTCCGGAACGTGGCTAACGAGCGAAAGATGGCCGGAGTCTATTTCGATCGTTGTTGCGCTCATGCGCTTCGCCATGAAGCGTTCCAAGTCAGGGTCGATGGTACGATCTTGCTTCGATACGGCGTACCATGACGGTTTCATCCGCCACGCGGCAGCCGTCGTTCGCGCGTTTGGTGACAACGTCGCGACGTTTAGCTGTTGCACCGCAAAAAGCTCGCGCGCCTTTACCGGATCGACGCCGTTAGCAAAATCATTGAGAAAGGCATCCTCGCCGAGCATCAGATAGTCGCCGACCGTTACCAACCCTTTGGACGCCGGCGGTGTCGGAAAGCGGCTCGCGAGCGCGCTGTAGTTCTCTCCCGCATCGGGGGCCCGCGCGGCGATGTACACCAGCCCAACGACCTTCGGGTGAACGCCGGCCTGAGTGGCGACCATCCCTCCATATGAGTGCGCAACAAGCACCGTTGGGCCGTCTTGCATATCCAGTGCCCGCGTCGCTGCCGCGACGTCATCCTCAAAGGTAGTCAGCGGGTTTTGTACGGACATTACTTTAAGACCATTCGCCTGAAGCTGCACGATAACGTCAGACCAGCATGATCCGTCTGCGTATAAGCCGTGGACCATAACCACATTCTTCGCTGAGACTCCGGCGGATCTCACAGACGGCACATCCATCATTGCCGCTGTTGTACCGGCCGCGATTGCCAAAGCAAAGTCGCGTCTATTCATGATTCTGGTTGTCCTCATAGCATATCATTACGTTATCATGACATTCTTGGGCTACCAGATCATTCTTGCTTTTGCTTACGGCGAGTCGACTTAGGCGGCGGCCACGGGATCCGACGATAAGCAAAATCACTCCAAGTCCGATCACCCCGGCCGGCGTCGCCGCCGTCAGGCCAGGTGGCCTAAATTCCAAGGCTTTAGCAGGTCGATTGCATTGCGGCAACACAATCGGGATTGTCTATGACAGACGATGAACTCCGGCAGTACGTCGACGCCCAAGTTGAGCTCCGAATGACATCCGGCTTAACGCTCCTCGGGATGTTAGTCGCTGGCGCCGAAGCGCGAATCTTTGGCGCTCCTTTCGCCATCCGGTCGGTATACGAGTCTGCCACTTTAAGCACCTTAGAGCAGGCGTACACAGCGATCCCTACCGCCGAAGCCGTAAAATCAGCCCGCATTCTGAAGGAAGCGCTCGACGACGCTCTGCTGGCCGACTAGCTCGCCGCGGCGGCTCATTTCAAGATAACGTCGAGCGTAATCTGGGCGCTGGCGCCGATAGTAGGATCGAGCCGCGTGACCGCCATGCCGAAGGCGCGCCGGTCGATCTGTGCGGTCGCGCGATAGGAGGGATGCTCGGGCGTCCCGCTAGCGGTGACGCTTAGCGATTCCGGTCGCGTGACGCCATGCAGCGTGAGGTCACCCTCCATCTCGAAGGCGTTGAAGCCTTTCGGCACGATCTTAGTGCTTGCAAAGGTCCACGTTGGAAACTTCTTCGCGTCGAAGAAATCCGGCGACTTAAGCGATTGGTCGCGATCCGGCTCGCCGGTCGCGATTCGCGTTGCATCGAGCACCGCGGTCGCGCTCTGCGGAATCATCGATCCCGGCATCAGCGTCAACGAGCCGCTCAGAATCGGAACGGTTCCGGTGACATGCTCGACCCAGATATGACTGACGCTGAACTTGGCGGTCGATCGCGCAGTGTCAATCGCTCGCGGCGCCGGTAGAACCGCCGGTAACGCGGATGCGAGAATCACCGCTAGAAACATGCTTTTCACGATCGTTAGTAGGCTATGGTGAACTGGGCGTTCATAGTATTGCTCGTCTGTGGCGAGTGGCTGATGACGTCTTCGACGGTAAGACGCATGTTCTCGGTTGGGCCGTAACCTAGCAGGAGTACCCCATCGCGGCTAAAGCCGGCCGTTGGGTCGTCGGTGCCCTCGTAGCGCGCTTCGGCGAAGAGCTTTCGGTTAAAGGCGTAGCGCAGCTGCTCGAAGCCGCCGCTTGAGGTGCAGCCGGTCAGTGGCGGAAGCGCGCAGTTCGAATCCCAGCCGTTGATCAGCACGAACTCACTCGAAAAGCGCGTCCACTGACCGTAGGTAAACCCAACGCCGGTGCGCTCGAAACGATCGAACGGGCCGCCCGCAATCGGGCGCAGCCCATCGTAACGGAAGGCGCTGAGCGTAAACGGCCCCATCGCATCCTGCGCGTAAATTCCCGTGTCAACGCCGGTTGGCGCGAGGCCGCTCTGGCGCGTGTAGCCAGGCCCCGCAAAGAGTTGCACGTTCAAGCCGCGCAGCGCATCTCCGGCGCTCAGCCGCAGACCCATCGCCGGATCGAAGAAGTTGAACGGATTCGCGCCGACGGTTTGCACGTAAGGTGTATATGGTTGATACGTGTCACGGAAGGTTTCGGGATCGACCGGCAGCGGAAGCGTGAACTGTCCGCCTTGCAGAAAAACTGGAATCTTTGCCTCCCATGGATTGACGCGCTCGCTGATCCAAGCGTCGCGCAACAATCCCGGCTCGCCGCCGTCCACGACGTACTGTTCGACGAAGTAGTTCGCGCGCGAGCCGATCGTCGCCGACGAGAACGCTTCGATCTCATCCACGATCGTCTTTGGCAGCCCGGCGCCATTCGGCCCCTCGCCCTGATATTCACTCGAGTTGACGACATTGGCCTTGACCGAGAACGGCACCGCCGGCCCGGAGGAGATCCCCGGAAAGCGCTCGCCGTTCGCCAAAAAGGCCGCCCCGAACTCATTAAGGTGCGGAATCACCGAGTGGCACTTCTCGCACGTGACGCCGTACTGATGGGCAAAGAGCGGAATCGCCGGTGACCGCGCCGGCCGCTGGGCAAGGAGAAGGAGCAGAAAAAGCAGCCAAAATCCGGCCCATTTAAGCATGCCTCGCGATATACTTAGGTTTGCCTAACAACCCCTTCAAGAGATTAACAGACGCTTTGCACACAAAGCTCCTCCTCCACAAAACAGGGAGCCCTCGCTTGACTAGCCTAAGGGAGCTTCGGCGTGCTTGACGGATATCAGCGTCATGCTTGATGCGGTCTTTATTGCTTTCGCGCTCGCAGGGGTTGCTCTAATGGTTCATGCCTTGAGGCGAATGCTTCGCGCGAAAGCTCAGTGGCTGGAGTTTTCGGCGGGTGCGGCACTGCTTATCATGGCTGCAATCGGTGCGCTATTGGCGCACCGCCCAGTGGACCCGCTTGAAAAAGTTTCCGTTCACCTAGGACCACTCTTCTGGTTAACTCCGGATCACCGCAAGATTGGAGTGCACGACATTCGGCCGTCGGATGTAGCCTCTTTTGAAATACACGTTTCTCTTGAGAATCGTTCTAGCAGTTCGATAGCTGCGAGCGTTTGGGTGGATAAGATGTATATGAGCGGCCCACATCCGGAGAATGGCGTCTCCAGCCTGAAGGATGAAACGAATATTTGGCTTGCCTTAGGAAATTTTCGCTATCTCCGGCTCCCGCCGAATCAAAAGCGGGTTATTACCGTTGGTTCGGACACCTTAAGTGGAAGCCGCTTGTCGGACCTTTTGAGCGGACGTGTGGCGTTTGTTTTTGACGGCGTTTGGGCAGTTGCGTACCGTAAGAATAAACCGCGATTCTTCCCGTTTTGCGGATACTTTAGCGGAGGGAGCGCGCTGCATGCTTGCCGCTCGTAAGCGGGATGCTGTTAGACGACGGCGCTTTCGATCTGGGCCAGATACTCACGCTTCGTTGCAGCGTCGATGAAGGAGGCTTCGAAGGAGTTTCTTACCAGCGCGACCAGCTCGTCGTCGGTAAGGGCGAGCGCCGTCGCGCTCTCGCGGAAATTGTCACCGGCGTAACCGCCGAAGTACGCCGGGTCATCGGAGTTGCAGGTGACCATTAAGCCGGCTTCCAGCATGCGTTTGAGCGGGTGTGCGGCCAGCGAGGGAACGACGCGGAGCCGGACGTTCGAGAGCGGGCAAACCGTCAGCGGCATTCGCTCCTCGCGCAAACGTGTGACCAGCTTGGGATCTTCGAGGCTGCGCACACCGTGATCGACTCGCGAAACCTTGAGCAGATCGAGCGCCTCCCAAACGTAGGCCGGGCCGGCTTCCTCGCCGGCATGCGCGACCGTCAGAAAGCCGTTTGCTCGCGCGCGATCGAAAACCGCCTTGAACTTCGAGGGTGGGTTGTCGCGTTCCGCGGAGTCGAGTCCAACGGCGACGATCCGCTCCCCGAAGGGAAGGGCGCTTTCAAGCGTGGCCATCGCCGATTCCGCCGAAAGATCCCGCAGGAAGCACATAATCAAATGCGAGCTGATGCCGAGATCGCGCCGGCCGTCGGCGAGCGCGCGCCCGATGCCCTCGACCACCACTGGAAACGCCACCCCGCGCTGGGTGTGCGCCTGCGGATCGAAGAAAATCTCGGCGTGGCGCACACCTTGCGCATGCGCGCGCCGCAAATACGCCGTCGTGAGGTCGTAGTAATCCTGCTCGACGCGGAGCGCCTCCATGCCCTGATAGTAAAGGTTGAGAAACGATTGAAGATCGGCGAACTCATACGCCGCGCGGAGCCCTTCGATGTTCGGATACGCGAGCGCAATGCGATTGCGTTGCGCAACGGCAAACATCAGTTCCGGCTCGAACGTCCCTTCCACGTGCACGTGCAGCTCGGCTTTTGGAAGCGCCATGACGTCCATGGGCGCCGCCTTCGCGGGCTCGCTACCGTGCGCCTACTAACCCGTTTTGAGCTAAGACGCGTCGCCGGCCAAGGCGTCGCACTTGGCGGCGAAGATGAAATCGCTCTCCGTCAATCCGCCGATTTTATGCGTCCATACCTCGACGTCCAGACGCCCCCACGAAACGTGGAGGTCGGGGTGGTGCTGCTGTTCTTCGGCCATCTCGCCGATTCGGATCGCTGCGTTCATCGCGCCGGCAAAGTTCCCGAAGCGATAGCTGCAGGTTAGTAGTTTGATCGTGCCGTGCTTGGGGTCTTCCCGTTCGACGACGCGCCAGCCCGCACTGAGTTCTCGCAGCAGCGGCGCCATCTGCTCGTCGTCAAGCGGCGGTACGCCGCCGCGGCAGGGCACGCAGGCGCGCTGCGCCAGCTCGCTCATTGCGACTTGCCGAGATCGGGTTGAGTAGAACCGAAGGTGTAATTCGTAAAATCGGCGTTTGCGGTGAACGCCATGTGGGGCTCGTCGATCGTTGCGTTCATGGTCGTCGGCAGCAGAAAAGCGCCGACCTTGTTTAAGGTGACGGCGCTCTCCACGTGGGTGCCGTCGTTATAAGTAGCGTCAAGCGTGCGCGCGCACCCGTGCGGTCCAATTCCTACGGTGGCGCTCACGAGCGTCGGATCGTTGAGGGCATGCAGCGCAAAGAGCGTATTCCCGTCGCGCTCGCCTATCGGCGTATACGTGTATCGCTTGGGCCACATTAACGGGTCGAGCATCGAAAGGTCGGCATCTTGCTGCTTCCGCGGCGCGAACCACGGTATTTTCGTAAAGTGTACGCTGTAACTTTGACCCGGCTGATAGATACCGACGCCAAGCATGTGAAAACGCAGCCACGGAAAAGTGCGCATCTTCATCCCGACGTCGAGCTGAAACGTGTAGCTCGGCGGATCCGGTTCGGTATCGAACGGAAGTCCCGCGTTCGGCGGGGCCGCACTTCCTCGACCCGCAGGCACAAGCGCGAGTAGTACGAGATAGGCGCCGCCGGCAACGGCACTCTTCGTCACGTGCATCGTAACGTCCGTATCTTCGGAATCAGTTGTTTTAACTCCGCCCGGGTTTCCGCGGAAGTTTTCGCCGGGCAAAGAACCGGTTGATGGCCTAAGGCCAAGCAATACCGTGGCAGTGGCTCCTCGGTGGCCAATGCGGCCGACCTACGGAACCTCGGCTTCCATCTCCTCGGGCTCTTCACGCGGCTTGAAGAGCGACTGAGCGATCGCGGTGGGGACGACGGCAGTTAAGATCACGACCGTCACAAGAGCGGTGTACTGCGCTTGATTTATGTAATGATGCGTAAGTCCATACAAACTCGAAATCGTGCCGAAGGTCAAACCGGTCGCCATCATCAGCGTCAAGTAGTTCGCGTTCGTCGCGCTGTAACGGAAGAGCGTTCGCGCCAATGGAAGCACGCCCGCGAACTTCGCGCCGACCTTCACGAAGAAGAGGGCCGCGATCAGCCCGATACTCGAGAGTGCGGCGCCGAACTCGATATACGTGCCGGCCTTGAGGAAGTAGAACGGCGCGAGCAGCGTCATCGTCATGGTCTGCAGACGGCGCTTGACGTCGGGCATCGCGGTCATCATCCCGGCGCAGGCGAGACCCAAAAAATACGCGGGCAGCACGCCCTCGCTCTTGGCGTATGTGGCCAGCGCGGCGAGCAGAAAAATGACCGCAAAGAGTACGCGCAGCGCGGGTTCGCTGACGTACCGGTGCGTGCGATCGATCGCGTACGGAAGCACTCTGGGAATGACGACCACTGCCACGGCGATGCCGGCGGTCAATCCAGCCAGCCAAAGGTTGTAGTTGGCGAAGAGCAGTCCGAGCGCGACGACGGTCCCCAAGTCGGTGAAGAAACACGCCGCGAGAATCAGTTGGCCGAACTCCTTTCCGGCGAGACCCGATTCGATCATCACCGCATAGACGACGGCGACGGAGGTCGTCGACATCGCGATACCGGCAATCTTTGCGGCATCAGGAGTCCAGTGGGCGATCCAATACGTGTAAGCCATCGCCGCGACGAACGGCGCACCAAACGATGCGGCGCCTAACACCGACGAGGGCAGCAGCTGACGTCGTAAAACGACCGGATCGATCTCGGCGCCGGCCAGAAACGTGAGCAGAATGCTTCCGAAGCCGGCAACGAAATCGATCCAGGCATTCGTTCTCAGCGCGATGAGATTGCCGGCCAGCATGCCTACGATGATCTCGACCAGCGCGGCGGGCATCTTCAACCGGATCGCCACGAAACCGCTGGCGGCAGCCAGGGACATCCAGAGTCCCGCAGTGAGCCACATAAAAAGCTCCCGTCCAAAAGCGAAGTTTGAACAGGAGCCATCAGCCACTCGGCGGTTAGACGGGAGCTCCATCCCGTTACGCGCCGACTTCTCAGCCGAACCGGGATTTTCCTTGAAGAATCAGCTCGGCGATCTCTTGGGGTTGCTCGACGATGGCGTAGTGTGCACCGTTGCCTAACACGACGAATTCGGCGTTCGGGAGGAGCGCGGCAACGTTGCGTTCGACCGATTCGGCCGCGTCGTGCTCGGGGGCGATCACGAGGGCCGGCGCTTCGATTCGCCGCGTCGCGTCAGCAAAATCCGCAAAACCCCAAGACGCAAACGATTCCAATGCGGCTTCGCGAGGCGTCAACGCCGCGATAGCGCACAATCGATCGAGCGTTGCGGCGTCGTGCTCGGCGCTGAGCGTACGCGCGAGCCACTGCCGCACCGCAACCGGATCGCCTGCCGTCGCGCGTAAATACTCCACGCGTCGCTCCGAGAAGCCGCCGCCGCTCGCCGGAACCGGCGCGATTAAAACGAGCCCTCGCGTCGCTTCGGGATAATCCACGGCGAACCGCAGCGCGACCGTGCCCCCCATCGAGTGTCCCACGATCACCACCGGCGCTACGTCGAGCGCCGTGACCAACTCGTCGAGATCGGCCGCCAAACGTTCGAGGCCGTACGGCCCCGGCGCGCGGTTCGAGTCGCCGCTGCCGCGCTGGTCCACGGTGATGGCGCGGATCTCGGGACCGAGCGCAGCGACGATGCCGCGCCAAACCGAGCGATCGCCCTGCCAACCGTGAACGAAAAGGTAGGCCGGCGCGCCCGACCCGCTGTCGGAGTAGGTGAGCTGGGAGCCGTCGCTTGCGCGAAATCGTTTCACTTTCGCTGGATTATTTGGAGACCGCGCTCACTTGATCGGCGGTGACGGGCGTCGCGTGATTACCCCACGACGATCGTACGTAGGTGATGGCGGCGGCGATGTCGGCATCGGAGAGCTGCGAGCTCCACGCCGGCATCATTCCGTTGAACGTCTTTCCGGCCACGACGACCGATCCGGTCAACCCGTACTTCACGATGTGAATCACCTTGACGGGATCGCCGCCGACGACCGCGTTCCCCGCCAACGGCGGAAACGTTCCAGGCACACCTTCCCCATCGGCTTGGTGGCAGCTCGCGCAGTTCACAAGAAAGACGTTGCTGCCTTGTGCTGCCATCGAACTGCCGCTTGCCTGTGCCACCGTCGATTTCGCACCTTTTGCGCATCCGGCGAGGACCACGGCCGCCATCAGTCCGAGAAGAGTGATGCTGGAGCGCTGCACAACTGCTTTAAACGGGCCGCTCGCCGAGAATCGTGGCACGCCGCACGCGGCGGCTCGCCGGAAAGTAGTCGGCCAGGGCGCAGTGTTGCGTCCAGCAGTTATCCCAAAAAGCGACGGTGCGCGGGCGCCATCGCCAGCGGACCTGAAACTCCGGTTGTGCCATGTGCTCGAAGAGAAAGCGCAACAGCATGTCGCTTTCGCGCGCCGAAAGACCTTCGATGTGCGAGGTGAAATCTCGATTCACAAAAAGCGCCTTGCGGCCTGTCTGGGGATTCGTTCGAGCGATGGGATGAGAGACCGGTGGATGTTCGGCATACACTTGCTCGCGCTGGCTTTCGATGCCAAGAGCTCGGAAGCGCTCCGCGGTAAAGTTCTTCGCAAACGAGTGTACGGCGCGCAGTGTGCAAACCAGTTCTTTGATCGGCGCGGCGAGCGTCTCGTAGGCAAGGTACATATTTGCCCATAGTGTATCTCCGCCCACCTCAGGAATCTCCTCGGCATAAAGCACTGCCGCTTTCGGCGGCTTCTCGAGATACGTAACGTCGGTGTGCCACCGGTCGGCGTTGGCGCGATGCGTAGCGTCGTGAGCTAAGATCATGACTTCCGGAGCCTCCGGCTCTCCCGGGTAGAATGGATGCGTATACAACTCTCCAAAGCGAGCCGCGAAGTCGCGTTGCTGGCGCGGCGTAAGCGACTGCTCGGCGAAAAAGAGGACGAGGTAGCGCGACAGGGCGTCTAGGATCGTCGCTACTTCCTCGTCTCCCAGCGGGGCGCGAAGGTCGAGACCTTCGATGGTGGCACCGATCGCGGGCGTCAGTTGTCGAATCTTTAGGTTTGCGGATGTCGCTGTCACCTTTCAACGATACGGCATCTCCGCCGGCCCGCATACGTCCCCCGGATATTCTTGGCACTTTCAAACGGAAGGAGGGTCGAATGCCGCGGCGGAGCAGCGGCCTCGCAGCAGTTCGGCGAGACGCCATTCGTCGCGGTCGTAGCACCGATCGAGTTCGCGTGCCATCTTCATCGAAAGCAGCAAGTCGTAGGGCGAGACGAACCACTCGGAAAGCTCCATGCACTCAGCCGCCGCCTTTCGGGCGATGCGGCGGTGTCCAAGCGCGGAGTAGCAGCTCGCGAGAACGCGCTGGCACCGCGCCCGCCCTTTTGAGCTTCCGGCGGCCGTCGCTTGTTCGAGCGCGCGCGCTGCGAGTTCTAAGGCCGACGTCGCTTCGCCGGCAGCCCGAAGTGCGTCGGAGCGCCAGTATTCTCGCGCGCCGAAAAACGCGAGACCCTCATCGCCCTCGGCCTCCACGACGGCCAGCGCCAATCTGGGCCGGCCAAGCATCGTCAAGGCGTGCGCGGTGTCGACGGCCAAAAAGTTTGTCGTTCGTGCCGTAAGCCGAGAACCATCGATGCGAGCAATCCAGCGCCGCCATCGAAGTGCCTGTTCGTACTGCAAGCACATCAGATTGAGATTGATAAACTGTACCGCGATGTCGCCGACCACCGGTATCCAGCCCCTGCTTAACGCGATTTTCAAGCATATCCAGAGCTTTTCCAGCGCGACGTCGACGTTGCCGTATTGGCGTGCATCGCGCATGACGTAGTTGGCGCGAACGAAAAGTCCAATGGGTGAGTCCGCCAGGTGCGAGCGTTCGATGACATTTACCGCCTCGCGCGCAGCGTTGCGAGCCGCGCTCCACTCTCCCTGATGGTCGTGACTCAAGGAGAGAGCATGCAGCGTCTTCGCTAGCAGGCGGCTGCGCCGGCGACCTTCCTCCCCGAAAGCGGACGCTTTATTGAGAACTTCAAGCGCCTGCTGATATCGCTGCTGCTTCTTCGCATGCGAAGGCTCGAGGTCACCCGCGACGAGCTCGCGTTGCGCCACGACCGATCGATCGAGTGTCCTGTGTTCGCTCTTGCAGACCGAATCGATCCATTGCAGCTCGGATTGAGCAATCGCGATTGCGCCGCCCTCAACGGCAATTTCGGCGGAATCGATTGCCACGGCGATTCGGTACGGTATCGAACGCTTGACGTTTCCGCGCTCTTGCCGTAGTACCCGCAAGGCTTCGGCGTAGCCGCCGACGTTGTGCAGGCCGATCGCCAGGCACGTCGCCGTGGATCCGTTGACGGCCGGCTCGTTTTCGCTTGAAACCGCAGGCCGGCCGCGGGTCGCGCCGGCATAGTCGGTGGCGTACTCATCCTCTCCGACCACAAAAGCGGCGAGCTTCAACAGCGCAGCGCGATGGTCTCGAAAAAACTGCCGCCGCGACAGGCCGACGTCGCGGCAGATATGATCGACGGATTCGTGCTGCAAATCGTAACGCGAGACTACCGCGCGCATCCGGGTCGGTAAACGGAAGAGGCTTACGCCGATCGCGCGATCGATCGATTCGGCGAGATCTTGCGTGTCCGTGCAGCACACGCGCGCGACCGCCGGATCCTTACGTAATAACCGCCGAAACGCGGCCAATTGCGCCGAGCCCCTGTGCAGAAGGCCATCTCCTCACCGAGTGTAGTAGCAATAAAACTTTCGGGAGACGCCAACTCCGCACCTAGGCACAATCACAAAACGGCAGTTATGCAAACCAAGCACCGTTAGCCGCCGGCGCGAAATGGCACTCTCACTCGCTCTGAAGCCAACTTCAACGGGCCGGTGCCACATTCGCTCACCTGGGCAGTATCGCCGACGCAATCCATTGCTACGTTCTAGTCAGCAT
>JBARKF010000169.1:0-2665 GCA_049800655.1 Candidatus Cybelea sp. | reverse complement strand
GCACTGGTCGTCGGTCGTGCTGCCCACCGGATTCAACCCGCCAATGTCCCAAGTCCCGGTCTTTATGCTCAACGCGGCAGTGCTCGGCGCTATCTGGGGAATGTTGCGTCTTCTTTCCGGCTCGCTGATCGTTGCAAGCGTAAGTCACGGGGTTTGAAATGGTCTTGCCTACGTGCTCTTTGGTTTTGGGTCTCACATCGGGGCGCTCGGCATCTCGTATACCACCATCTATGGTCCGGAGGTCGGAATCCTTGGACTGTTGCTGAATGTTGGAGTCGCCGTCGCCCTTTGTTGCTGGTGCGCACGCGAAGGAGCGTTTGCGCCGTAAGTGGATCGAGAAGTACGACAACCGAGTCCCAATTTTAAGCTCCGTGCCATCCGAAACATCGGCCGGCCCGTCACCGTACTTGCGGCGATGAGACAAGTTTTCGCTTTTCCGCTCGTGCGTCTCGTAATAATCGCCGCGGGCTGTGCCGCGATACTCACCATCGCGCTTGCGGCGGAAGGCGGCCGGCACTCGATTTGGATCAGCATCGTCGTGACCTCGATCGTCGTCGCGTTGCTGGTTGGCCTCATCGCTCTCGTCGAACGAATGACCACCGGCCGGTCTCTGGCATCGATCGGATTCGATCCGCGTAACGCTGGCCGCGACATTATGTTGGGCCTTGGATTGGGCACGCTGATGTTCTCGGTCGTCATCCTCGTGCTGGCGTTGGGCGGGCACTATCACGTGTCAGCGATGCACCTGACGCGGGACCTTGGCATCGCGGCGCTCTTCTTTGCATCGGGCGCCGCATTCGAAGAGCTGCTCTTCCGCGGTGTGCTCTTCCGTCTGATCGAAGAATGGGCGGGAACTTGTATCGCGCTTGCGCTGTCCGCGCTCGCCTTCGGCGCGGCGCATGCGTTCAATCCCGGAGCAACATGGGTCTCGACGCTGGCCATCGCGCTTGAAGCGGGAGTCCTCCTCGGGTCGGCGTTCGTCGTCACCAGAAATCTGTGGTTTCCGATCGGCGTGCATTTTGCATGGAATTTCCTCGAGGGCCCGATTTACGGAACGCAGGTCTCCGGACACGTGTTTCTCGCGAGCTTAGTTACCGCGCACGTAACCGACCGGCCCCGCGTGGCTGACGGGCGGCGCATTCGGCCCGGAACCTGGCGTTCCCGCAATCGCGACGAGCCTCATCACGTCGATAGCCCTCCTCGCCTACGCATCCCGCAACACACTAATAGTGCCTTTCCGCCGGAGGCGGCGCGGCGTCCGCCCATCATGAGCGAAATGCCTTGCTGATTCAGGGCATTGTGGGCAAGAAGACAAAACTTACGGCCGCGGTCGAGATAGCGGTTCGCTAACGGCGCCGAGCGCAGGGGCCTCGGTTTGCGGAGCCGCCTGATTGTACCCTTAGGGCTTAATGCTGACGGTCGCCGACCAAGGGTCTACAACGGCGTAGTATTTCTTAGAAGCCTTACCACCGGCGGGGTAGGAGTAGACGCCGACGTCTCCGATACTTTCGTTGTGAAATACCGCGGCGTACAGCGTTTGCCCTTTCGTCGTGGATTGGACCCAGAAGCCGAGTAAGTAAGCCTCACCGGTTAACGGCGTAGAGCCAACCTCCGTTCCACTCGATCCGCTTATCGCGAACTGATATATTGTTGCCTCATCCCCTGCTCCGACCGCGAGATACGTGCCGTCCCACTGAAGGGCTTCGTAGCCGTCGAGATTTTCATTCAATGTGATGTTCTCGACGGTGCGACTACCCTCCGGAAGTTCAGCAAACTCAGGTGTATCGCTTGGGGGTTGTGAGATGCCGTCGATAAAGAGGTTTCCTTGATTATCGTAAGCGCAGTATCCGTATTGATAAATGCTTGAAGTCGAGTAGTACTTAGGGGCGCCTTTAGCTTTCTTATAGATCGCGACGTTGCCAGGTTCGACCCATTACCGTTCCTGATTATGTTTGTAACGGCAAGATTTCCCGTCGTTGGGTCAACTGAGCACCCGAGTGGGTAGTAGCTCGCGTCGTTCAGCACCTTAAAGGGCTCCTTCGCGCCATGCTTGTATTCGCGAACTTGGGCGCTCTGAGATATGACGATGAACACGTCACCTTTTCCGTCGACGCAATCACCCAAAGGCTGATTAAAGCCGGTTAACTTTCCCTCACTTGCAGAGTTCAGCGTAAGTATGCGTAGGCTAGCTGGCATGAACCTTGGCTGCCATCCACTCGAACGGAGCCGCGATCTCATTGTACGCTTCGACGAACCGGTCGATGGCCTCGCGGATCTGTTGGCTCGAGGTAAAACTCGCGCCCCGAAGCGCTTGGCGCTCCAAGATGCTGAACCGACATTCGACTTGGTTGATCCAGGATGAGTACGTTGGCGTGTAATGCAGGTGCACGTTGGGATGTCGCTGCAACCAGCGATCGCACTTCGGCTTGTGCGTGTTGAGATTATCGAGAACGACGTGGATCTCGCGATCCGGGTAGTCCGCCACGATATCGTTCATGAAATGCAAGAACTCCCGGCGGCGACGGCGGGTATAATGCCCGGTTTTAACCTTGCCTGTCACCACGTCCAGGGCCGCGAAGAGCGTCGTCGTGCCATGCCGCTTGTAGCAGTGCGAGACGCCGGTGAGAGCCGTGCCGTCTGGCAGGCGAAGCCATCCTTGAGCACG